>CALZBR010000050.1 GCA_945621435.1 uncultured Lachnospiraceae bacterium | reverse complement strand
TACATCTATTCTAAGCAGTTCCTGTAAAAAAATAACTGAGTTTCACGGATTCAGGGTATAATAAATGTTGTGCGTGTAGAAAAGACAGTTACCTTTTGGAGAAAGCGTTGAACGATGCGGTTCAGGGCAATTTTTTTGTATTACAAAGCTTTTTACATGATAAAGTGGTAACTCGGTAATATGTAGAATTATCATGTGAAGGTGGCGAGTACAGAGGTCCTTGTGGGGGGTGCGCGCCGAGTGGTGATACTTTCCCGGAAGAACTGGATATTTGGACACGAATAAACAATAGAAGAGAGGAGAACACTAATTATGAAGAAAGAAAAAGTGATGAGTCTGATTCTTGCTTCTGCTATGGTGCTGAGTGTTGTAGCATGTGGTAATACCCCTGCAGCTTCAGGGGAGAGTGGTATCGGCAGTGGGCAGTCAGGCGTAGTTGAATCCGGCACTGATGTTCAGACACCTTCTGCACAGACTGTTGCAGATACGGTTAAAGATATGGACTATGATGCGGCTTCCGGCTATTTTTACGAGAGAAACCTTGGAGATTTCTATGCGGCATATCAGACGGCTCTGGAAGAGAAGACCGATTTGTCCAAGAGATATGCTTTGATGGCTATCGCTGAGGCAAAGCTGATGGAGGATGCTGCAATGCTTCCCCTGCAGACCAGAGGCGGCAACTATGCCATCTCCAGAGTTGCTCCCCGTTCTGGTTCCAGCGTACTTTGGGGAAATGATTCCGACAGATTTCATTCTCTGATCGTTACCACAGAGCCTTTGACTAAAGAGGACAATCAGGCAATGAAGGAGAAGTGGACCGAGCTGGTAGGTACCGGCACATATCAGGAATGGGCTAAGAATTATCTGGTAGAAAAAGGATATACTCTTAAGGATACTTATTCCTATGGTTTATACACTTCCGATGCTGCTACATGGGATGTACTGGCTACTTCCAAGCAGGCAGACAGTGAGAAGATTATTCACACCTATGACGGACTGATGGAGTATAACTGTGAGAATATTCTTCAGCCTGCACTGGCTGAGAGCTATGAGATTTCAGCAGACGGTCTCACCTACACCTTCAAGATTCGCCAAGGACTGTCCTGGGTGGATTCTCAGGGTCGTAAGGTTGCTGATGTAAAGGCTGATGACTTTGTTGCAGGTATGCAGCATATGATGGACGCAATGGGTGGTATGGAATACCTGGTTCAGGGTGTAATCGTCAATGCTGATGAGTACATCAACGGTGTTGTGACCGATTTCTCTGAGGTAGGTGTAAAGGCAGTCGATGACTATACTCTTCAGTATACAGTTACCGAGCCCTGCCCTTACTTCATGACCATGCTCGGTTATGGCGTATTCGCTCCTATGTCCAGAGATTACTATGTATCTAAGGGTGGTAAGTTCGGCGCTGAGTTTGATCCCAGTGCAGACAGCTACAAGTATGGTAAGGGACCTGATTCCATCGCATACTGCGGACCTTATCTTGTAACCAATCTTACCGAAAAGAATACCATCGTTTATCAGGCAAATCCTTCTTACTGGAATGCTGAGAATGTTAACATCAAAACAATGACCTGGCTGTTCAACGATGGTTCCGATGCCCTGAAGCCTTACAATGATATGAAGGCGGGTGTTCTGGATGGTACCGGTCTGAATGCTTCTGCTCTTGAGCAGGCTAAGAAGGACGGATGGTTTGACCAGTACGGCTATGTTTCTGCTACTGATGCTACTTCCTTCTGTGGCTTCTACAATTTCAACCGTGCAGTATTTGCTAATGTTAACGACAACACTTCTGCGAAGTCTTCCCAGACACCTGAGGTTGCTGCGAAGACCAGAGAGGCTATGAACAATGTTCACTTCCGTCGTGCACTTTCCATGGCGGTTGACCGTGCAAGCTACAATGCACAGGGTGTGGGAGAGGAATTGAAGTTAAACTCTCTTAGAAATACTTACACTCCTGGTAACTTTGTTGTTTTGACCGAGGAAGTTACTGTTGATATCAATGGCAAGGCAACCACCTATCCCACAGGTACTTTCTATGGAAAGATTATGCAGGATCAGATTGACGCTGACGGAGTAAAGATCAAGGTTTGGGACGAGGCAAATGCTACCAGTGATGGATTTGATGGTTGGTACAATCCTGCAAATGCTGTAGCTGAGCTGGAGATTGCAATCTCTGAACTTGCGCAGCTTGGTATTACAGTAGATGCTTCCAACCCTGTTCAGCTTGATTTGCCTTACCCTTCCAACAACGAGACCTATACCAACAGAGCTACTGTTTACAAGCAGTCTGTTGAGGCTTCTCTCGGCGGAAAGGTTGTCATCAACCTCGTAGAGTGCGTAAGCCAAGATGAGTGGTATTATGCAGGTTATGACACCACCTATGGTTATGAAGCAAACTACGATATCTATGATCTGGCCGGTTGGGGCTCTGACTATGGTGATCCTCAGACCTATCTTGACACCATACTTCCTGAATATGCAGGATACATGACTAAGTGCATGGGTATTTACTAATCCACTGAACAGATAGGTTCTTCAATCGTTAAGGTTAATGGAAAGATAGCAAAAAATATAGTTGCAGGAGAGCAGTTCCTTTTTATCTGCTTCCCTGCAACAAATAATGAGTGGACAATTATGGCAAAGTATTTATTCAAACGTTTATTACATGGTCTGGTTTCAATTGTTATCGTGGTTGCAATCGTAATGGTCATGATTTATTCCCTGTTGGATCGCAATCTGATTTTTGCCCAGGACAGTACTTATTCTCATATGGCAAACAATGCGAAGGTGACTTATCGTTACCAGAGGTGGGAAGAGTACGGATACCTGGATTATGTGACATATTCTGATTATCTGAATCAGCTCGTTAAGCAAGGCACCATTGATGCGGATACCCGTTCCAAGGCAGTGGCTTTGAACAGAAAACAGGAAAATGACTCTGAAATCGTGAAGGAGTATACCGAAAAATTCAGATTCTTCTATGAATCTCAGGGTTACACAGTGGAACGACTGGATGCTGTAATGATGGGCGGTAAGAAAATCGCAAACGGCGGGCAGCAGCAGCTCTTTGCGTACAAGGATATTCCCTTGGCAAGCCGTCTTTTGAAGTATTTTATAGGACTGCTTTCTGTTGATAATATTCATAAAGTTGAAAATATCGCAGAGGAAGACAGAGGTCTTACCTTTACTTTATATGATCCCGTCTATGGCGGTAATAAATTTTCTCCGGCAATTATCGGTAATGGTACAACTCACAAGTACCTGTTCTATGTGGATAACAAATTTCCTTATGTACACCAGAATCTTTTGAAATTGAATCTGGGAACATCCTATTCCGTAAATCAAGGGATTGATGTGTTTACGACTATGACACGTTCCCAGGGTTCCTATGTGAAGACTCCTGTGACCTATCCCACAGGCTTGGTGGAGGAGAGTGCGGATGATTTGCATTCCGCAACGTATCTCGCAGATTCCCTTTCTTCTTCTCTTGTATATGCTGACCGTTTCGTGGACGACTATACCAATGTAGAAATCGTGAGAGGTGGAAAGTCCAAGATTGGTTATTCCTTCACAATCGGTATTATTTCCGTATTTCTGAGCTATTTGATTGGTATTCCCATCGGTATCGCCATGGCTAGGAAGAAGGATAAGCTGATTGATAAGCTGGGAACCATCTACATTGTATTCATCATAGCGGTTCCTTCCCTTGCTTACATTTTCCTGTTCAAGGCCATCGGTGGAAAGATGGGACTTCCTACTACCTTTGATATGGAATCTGCCAGCAAGCTGATTTATATCCTGCCGATAATATCGTTAGCGCTTCCTACCATCGGTGGATTGATGAAGTGGTTACGTCGTTATATGATTGATCAGATGAACTCCGATTATGTAAAGTTTGCAAGAGCTGGTGGTTTGTCTGAAAATGAAATCTTCATCAAGCATATTTTAAAAAATGCAGCGATACCCATTATTCATGGTATTCCCAGTAATGTGCTCTTTGCACTGACCGGTGCCATCATTACCGAACGCGTGTATGTGGTTCCCGGTGCAGGTAACCTCTTGACCGAAGCAATCAACAGATATGATAACGGAGTTATTGTAGGCGTGACTTTGTTCTATGCAGTGCTATCTGTTGTTTCCATTATTTTGGGAGACATATTGATGTCCCTTGTTGACCCCAGAATATCATTCACTACGAAGGACAGGTAAGAAACTATGAATTATGATTTGGATAATATGGGAATTCCCAGGGATGAATTGTTCGAGAGAGTGGACCACTCCAACTTAGAGTCTGAGAAGATTACTGCACCCCGTTATTCTTACTGGCATTCCGTATTTCGCGTGTTCTTTAAGAAAAAAATAAATATTATTGTGTTATCTCTTCTGGCTGTCATCATCGCCTTTACCTATCTCTATCCTATGCTGGTAGAGTATGACAAATATGGTAATCTGATGGCAGGTGAGACCAAACATTTGAGACCTTTGGCAGCTATCAAACAGTTTGGTTTTTCCATTCACTGGATTTTAGGAACCGGTGCAGCCGGCAACTCTACTTTTGATGCGGTATGGTATGGTTCCAGAATTTCTGTTTCATTAGCATTCCTGTGTGCGGTTATCAATATGACCATCGGTGTATTGATTGGTGCAATCTGGGGATTTTCCAAGAAGGTAGACATGTTTATGAT
Source organism: uncultured Lachnospiraceae bacterium (assembly GCA_945621435.1). Taxonomy (GTDB): domain Bacteria; phylum Bacillota; class Clostridia; order Lachnospirales; family Lachnospiraceae; genus Acetatifactor. Next base: position 12,349 of record CALZBR010000050.1, on the reverse strand, counting down.
GGAGGTCTACAATATCGTCGGAAATGTGCCTTACATTCTTTTAATTTCCGTACTGGTGATGCTTTTTAAACCCAGTTTTTGGACTATGGTGTTTGCACTGACTGTTACCGGATGGCTTAGCATTGCTTATTTTATCCGTACACAGGTTATCATTATCCGAGACCGAGAGTATAATCTGGCCTCCAAATGCCTGGGAACTTCCACACCGAAGATAGCACTGAAGAACATTCTCCCCTTTATGACATCAGTCATCGTGACTTTGGCCGCTACGGAGATTCCTTCTTATATTTCCTATGAGGTTTTTCTTGCGTACATCGGAATGGGTATCTCTCAGATGTCTCTAGGGCGACTGATTTATGAGGCGGAGAATGCCATGCTGACTCCCGGTTGGGAATTCGAGTTCTGGAGTCCCGTGGTAGTAGCAGGTATCATCACGGTGGTTCTCTATGTTGTGGGACAGAATCTGGGCGATGCTTCCGATCCCAGAACCCATATGTAGTCCGGAAGAAACATGCAAGAATAGAGTTTAAGGATAATGAGAGATGGAAGATAGAAAAGTATTATTATCAGTAAAGGATTTAGAGGTAAAGTTCAGAGTGCGAGGTCGTATTTTGACGGCGATTCGTGGTGTGTCCCTGGACATTTATGAGAATGAGTCCATTGCCATCGTAGGAGAGTCCGGTTCAGGTAAATCAGTGTTTACCAAGACCTTCGCAGGAATGCTGGACAGCAACGGTTTCATCAGTAATGGTGAGATTATTTATAATGATGAGGAACTGGCTGATACTTACGTAGCGTTGAATCCTGTTGCAAAGAAATTGATTGCAGACAGCAAAAAGGCTCTGGATAAGTATTCCAAGCTGGAGTTGGGCGCAAAGATTTACCAGCAGATTCTCACGCTGAAGTCTGAGCATGAGCGCAAGGCATCCCTCAACGTAGAGGAAGAGAAGGAGATGGATGCAAAGCGTCACAGTCTGACGACGAGACGTACCGAACTGTTCAATGAGAGGCAGACCTTCGATCCCACTAAGGAAAAGAATCGCATTAGAGAAACAACCGAACAAATCAAGGCACTTGACCGGGAAATCAAGGCTTTCGATATTGAGAAAAATCGGTTAATCGAGCAACACAGAGAGGCTGTAAAAAATGACACAGCCTATCAGCAGACATATACCGAGCAAATGAATGCCTTAAAGGCTGAGTATGATAAGGCAGTTGCCGGCGAAATCACTGATGAATTGCGGGCACGTAATGAGATACTTGCCAAGGAAATCTATCTCTCCGTGGGAAGGTACAGTCTGAACCAGCGCGTCCAACTGATCAGAGGACTTCGTAAGGCACTGAAGAAGGCTATGCAGCTTGGGGTAGATCTTAACAGTGAGATACAAAGAAACAAGGTGTTTGATACTGTCACATTTCGAGTTCGCTATGTGGATGAAACATCCGAGAAACTTCACGGTACCTGTATCCTGAATCTTGCCAAGGTAAAATATGACAAGGACTGGGGAAAGATTCGTGGCAAGAAGATTGCTACCGTTTTTCAGGATCCCATGACCAGCTTGAACCCCATTATCACGATTGGAAAGCAGATTACCTCCATCATACTTAAACACCAGAACTGCACCGAGGCTGAAGCGCGTGTAAGAGCTCTGGAATTGATGGATAAGGTAGGTATACCTAATCCCGAGAAACGTTTCGACGATTATCCTTTTCAATATTCCGGCGGCATGAGACAGAGAATCGTTATCGCTATTGCATTGTCATGCCAGCCCAAGATACTGATTTGTGATGAACCTACAACTGCGCTGGATGTTACCATTCAGGCACAGATTCTAAAGCTTTTGAAGGATCTGCAGAAGGAATTCGGGTTCACTATCGTATTCATCACCCACGATCTGGGGGTAGTAGCCAATATTGCGGATCGTGTGGCTGTTATTTATGCAGGACAGATTGTGGAATTGGGTACTGTTGAGGAGGTTTTTTACGATCCAAGACATCCGTATACCTGGGCATTGTTGTCTTCGCTGCCTCAGCTGGCTGAAAGAAACACAAAGCTGTACTCTATCACGGGTACACCGCCATCCCTATACAACAATATCGTGGGAGATGCGTTTGCTCCCCGTAATCCTTACTGCATGAAAATTGATACGATTGCAGCTCCCCCTATGTTTCGCGTGACGGATACTCACTATGCGAAAACATGGTTGCTGGAGCCCAGCGCTCCCGCAGTGGAGAAACCTGAAATTATTGCAAACATTCATGAAAAGCTGATGCATTCTCTGAATATGGAGTAGGCAAAGGCTTGCCGGTGAAAAATTATGATAGGAGATTTGATCGTGTCTGAATCAAGTCAGGAAAACAAGAGCCGCGGCTTACTTCCGGAGCATGGCCCAGTAGATGAAAACGGAAGAGAAATATTATTATCAATTAAGAATATTGACATTACCTTTGGTAAGGGTGAAAATGCTGTGAAAGCAGTAAAGAATGCATCCTTCGATATTTACAAAGGAGAGACCTTCTCATTGGTAGGAGAGTCCGGTTCCGGCAAGACTACCATCGGACGTGCTGTCATCAGAGTCAATCCCTGTTCTGCAGGTGAGATTTGCTACAAAGGTGTCCGTATCTCTGGCAAGATATCCAAGAAGCTGGACCGCGAGGTCATCCGTAATATCCAGATGGTTTTTCAGGATCCTGCCGCTTCCCTGAATGAGCGTGCTACCGTTGACTATATCGTGTCTGAGGGTCTGTATAACTTCCATCTGTTCGAGAATGAAGCAGACCGTGTGCGCAAGGTGGAAAATATGATTAATGAGGTAGGTCTGTTGCCTGAGCATCTGACCAGATATCCTCACGAATTCTCCGGTGGACAACGTCAGCGTATTGGTCTTGCCCGTGCTATGGTTATGGAGCCTGAACTTGTGGTGGCTGATGAACCCATCTCGGCATTGGATGTCTCCATTCGTGCACAGGTGTTAAACCTCCTGAAGAAATTTCAAAAGGAAAAGGATGTAACTTATCTGTTTATTGCCCATGACCTTTCAATTGTAAGATTTATTTCTGACAGAATCGGTGTTATCTACAAAGGAAATATCGTGGAAGTGGCAGAGGCAGAGGAGCTATTTAATTTCCCGCTACATCCTTATACGCATTCATTGATTTCCGCCGTTCCCATTCCGGATCCTATCTTAGAAAAGAATAAGGTGCTTTACACATACGATCCTTCCATGCATGATTATAGTGTGGATAAGCCTGAGTTTGTCAATATCGGGTATGATCACTGGGTATACGGCAACAAAAAGGAAATTGAAGAATACAAGGCGATTCGTGAGAAGAATGAACCCATCAAGTCCGTAACCATTCTGGCTCCTGATGCAATCAGGGAGGAAGTGCACTTAGGAGCAGTGCACACGGCAGCCGAGGAAGAGTTTTTGAAGACTCCGATGCATGACACCGGAAGCTTTTGGTTCAGTGTTTTGTCATTCCTGCTTCCCGTTATTGGAATTATTGCCGCATTTGTATTCAAGGGAAAACGCTATTACAGAAACTATAAGGCATGCAAAAAGGGTGCAATTGTAGGATTTGTTCTGTTTGGTGCAATTCTTATGTTGTTTGGACTGTTGTTGATTTTGGCGGTGATTTAGTTTGAGCAGAGAAAAGAGAAGGGCTGGGGAGTCTGTAGTTCCACAGCCGGTTAAAAAAATTGAAATTACGGAAGATAAAAAGAAACTTCGGGTTGTGCTGGCGCTTCTTTTTGGCACTCTGGGGGTGGGATTGCTGACCTATGCGGTTGCCTCCTTTTTCAGTGCAGAGGAGGGGTGGCAGACGATAGAAACCAATATCTCCTATGGTGTTACCTGTGGTTCGGATTTTACTTTTCAATACTATCTTGGAGGCGAAGGAGTATCAGCGACAGCACAGAAGAAACAGTTGGTAAAGATCTATTCCCAGGCATCTGCCATGGCACATCAGATGTTTCATGAAACAGAGCAATTTCCGGGAGTGGCTAATGTGGCATATATCAATGCCCATCCGGGAGAAGTGATCCAGATTGATGAGGGGCTGTACCATGCTTTTGAAACCTATCTTGAAAATGGGTGTCGTAATCTGTATCTTGGGCCTGTCTATGATCAATATCGGAATTTCTTTTCTGCTGATGTGGGAACAGAAGAGTTCGATCCGATACAGAGTAAGGAGATGGATATCTATTTTCGAGAGATTCTTACTTATGCAAACGATCCTGCTCATGTGAATCTTGATCTGTTGGGGGATAATAAGGTCAGATTGACATTGTCTGAGGAATGTAAAGAATATGCACTAGATAATGAAATCATCAATTGGATAGATTTTTACTGGGCAAAAAATGCCTTTATTGTTGATTATCTGGCAGAAAAAATCACAATGGAAGGCTATACCCTGGGGAGAATTACCAGTGTGGATGGTTATGCCAGAATGCTGTCTGCAAACGATAGCAATCAGATTACCTTGTATAACAGAGAAGATATGAATGTGTGCATGGTTGGAACACTGAAAGTGGATGGTGCTGTGAGTGTTGTCGTGCTTCATGATTATCCTTTGGGAGAAGCTGATAGTTGTTTCTACGGTGAGCGTAAGGATGGGAGCCTGGTTAGTGCATATATCGATACCGCAGACGGACGTGACAGAACCTTTACGGATACAATTTGTTTTTCTTCTGATAAAAAAGGCTGTGGGGAAATTATATCAAATGTGATTCCTCTGTACATCTCAGAGGAAGAGAATACATCAGCGTTGCAGAAACTTGCCGGTGAAGATATTTTTTACATCTTTTATGATAACGGCACATTCTATTCCAATCATAAAGAGGGGAGTTACGAACAACGTTCCGGAAAATTGAATCAGGTATACTAAGAATTGCTTGCCTTTTTTGGTATACTATGTTAATATGGTATCTGCTTGGCATTAGGAGGTGTGAAATGGGAACACTTAGAATGGTTTTGACTATTATTTTCATATTGATTTGTATTGCATTGGTAATACTTGTACTGATGCAGGAGGGTAAGTCGGCAGGCTTAGGTTCCATAAGCGGAGCGGCAGAGACCTACTGGGGTAAGAATAAGGGACGTTCCATGGAAGGCCGTCTGGTTATGATTACGAAGGTTCTTGCGGTATCCTTTGTGGTGCTGGCGATTGTCCTGAATTTGCATGTATTTTAATATGCCTTTTCGGAAACACTCTTGTGACAGACACAAGAGTGTTTCGTTTTTAATGGGAAGGAACACGGACAGTTGCGAAGCAAAACCAATTATGAGTGCAAATTAGGAAGGAATATTGTATAAAATGCAAGCTGATAAAAGAAATACGAGAAAGGAAATGATCTGCAAGCTTGTAAATGACGAGCTCTATATTCCCATGAAGGAAAAAGAGCTTGCCATGCTCCTTCAGGTATCAAAGGAGGACAGGGGAGAATTTCACAATATATTAGTGGAGCTGATAGCGGAAGGTAAGCTGATGCAGACCGTTCGCGGGAAATACATGAAAGGCAACGGAAATGTACTTACCGGTACTTTTATCAGTAATGCTAAGGGTTTCGGCTTTGTGGAGATTGAAGGGCGGCAAGAGGACCTATTCATCCCGGAGGACAAAACGGGAGGAGCTTTTCACAAGGATATGGTTGAGGTTACCCTGCTGCCTGAGAATTCCGGAAGACGAAGAGAGGCGCAAGTCATTAAAATCATCGCCAGAGGGATTACGCAGGTGGTGGGGACTTATCAGAAAAGCAGTGAGAATTATGGGTTCCTTGTGCCTGATAATGGGAAAATAGGAAGAGATATCTTTATTCCAAAAGAGTACTCCAAGGGCGCAGTGACAGGACATAAGGTGGTTGCTGAGATTACGGATTACGGCGCGGGAAAGCGCAGTCCCGAGGGAAAAGTGACAGAGATTCTGGGACATATCAACGACCCCGGCGTGGATATTATGTCTATCGTTAAGAGTTATGAGTTCCCGGTGGAATTCTCGGAAAAGCTGCTGAACCAGGCAGAGCGTGTGGCGAAGGATGTCAGTGAAAAGGACAGGGAAGGCAGGAAAGACCTGCGGGATGTCCTGATGATTACCATCGACGGGGAGGATGCCAAAGACTTGGACGATGCGGTAAGCGTTACCTTTGACGGCAGCCTTTATCATCTGGGGGTGCATATCGCGGACGTCACAAATTACGTTCAGGAGAACTCTGCATTGGACAGGGAAGCGCTATTGCGTGGAACCAGTGTGTACCTGGTGGATCGTGTGATTCCCATGCTGCCCCATGTTTTATCCAATGGTATCTGCTCCCTGAATCAGGGGCAGGACCGGCTGGCATTAAGCTGCTTGATGACAATCAATCTAAAGGGAGAGATTGTGGATTATGAGATTTGTGAATCTGTGATCCGTGTGGACAGACGAATGAGCTACACGGAGGTGAAGAATCTTCTGGAGCAGGAGGAGACGGGCAGACTACAGGAAACAGATGCGGAGAATCGGGAAGACGAATATCTTCCCATGCTGTGTCATATGCGGGATCTGGCTACGGCACTTCGGGAGAAACGCAGAAAGCGCGGCTCTATAGATTTCGATTTCCCGGAGTGTAAAATCATACTTGACAAAGACGGTCATCCCGTGGATATTAGAGCATATGAGCGCAACGTGGCGACCAATATCATTGAGGATTTCATGCTTGCTGCCAACGAGACAGTGGCAGAGCACTTTTATTGGCTGGAGATTCCCTTTGTATACCGTGTTCATGATGTGCCGGACAGCGATCGAATCAGAAAATTGTCCGCGATTATCAATAATTTCGGGTACTACATGAAATCAGTGAATAAGTCGGGAGCCAAGACGGGAAGTGATGAGATTCATCCCAAGGAGATACAGAAGCTTCTGGCAAAGATAGCAGGTACGCCGGAGGAGGCCATGATCAGCCGTATGGCGCTGCGCAGTATGAAGCAGGCAAAATACAGTGTGGACTGTACCGGACACTTTGGTCTGGCATGCCCCTATTATTGTCACTTTACTTCTCCCATCCGCCGTTATCCGGATCTGCAGATTCACAGAATCATCAAGGAACAGCTTCGGGGAAGGCTGAGCGAGGAGCGAATCGCCCATTACCGGGGGATTCTGCCGGAGAATGCGAAACATTCCTCCGATATGGAACGCCGTGCGGACGAGGCGGAGCGGGAGACCGAGAAGCTGAAGAAGGTGGAATACATGGAGAAGCGTATCGGACAGAGCTTTGAAGGTATCGTATCCGGTGTGACAAGCTGGGGCCTGTATGTGGAACTGCCCAATACCGTGGAGGGACTGGTACACATATCGAAGCTTACAGGTGACTATTATTTTTATAATGAGAAATCCAACGAACTGGTGGGGGAGGGAACCGGGCGTGTGTTTAAGCTGGGTATGCCGGTGAAGGTTGTGATTGAGGAGTGTGACAGATTTAACCGCACCATAGATATGTCGCTGGATCAGTATTAGTTGAGAGATTGATGATAAACGAAGGGATTGAAAGAGGTGAATTGTATGGCGGCAAGGGAATCACAGAAGCTGATTGCGAATAACAAAAAAGCATATCATGACTATTTTATTGACGAGACCTACGAGACAGGTGTGGTACTCCACGGTACCGAGGTGAAGTCCATGCGTCAGGGAAAATGCAGCATCAAGGAGGCTTTTATCCGCATTGAGAAGGGAGAAGTGTTTGTCTATGGAATGCATGTGAGCCCTTATGAAAAGGGAAACATCTTTAACAAGGATCCTCTGCGTGTGAAAAAGCTGTTGATGCACAAATATGAGATTAATAAATTAACCGGAAAAGTAGCGGAAAAGGGGTATACTCTGGTGCCTCTTCAGGTATACTTTAAAGAGGGTAAGGTCAAGGTGGAGATCGGTCTGGCAAGAGGTAAAAAGCTCTATGACAAGAGGGAAACCATTGCGAAAAAGGATGCCAGAAGAGAGACGGAGCGGGAATTCAAGGTGAAGAATCTGTAAGCATCTTAATCTTTTATAAATACGCGCCGATATTTATTGACAGAAGAGAGTATATCCGATATACTTACATTCACTCGGGGTAGTAAAGGTTTCGACAGGGGTCTTGCAGCTGGAGAAGCTATCCGTTGCGACACGTTAATCGCACAATTAAACTAAACGCTGAAGATAATAATCAGTTAGCATTTGCAGCGTAAACCGAACTTGTTCGGCTCGCTGTGAGTGACGCGCCTTATGGCGCTCGTCCGCTCCGGGGCACTCACACTCCGGAATCCGGGCGTCGACTATGTGAGAAACGACACGCGTTAAGCTTTGCGCGCGCGGGCGTAATATGAAGCTACCTTAAACGGCAGATTGTTCGTTTTCTGTCGTGGTAGGGAACAGGGCGGGCAAGGCCGCCCCCAAAAACGGACTGTGATAGAAGAAGGACAGGGAATGGGTCTTTGGACAGGGGTTCGACTCCCCTCTACTCCACGCACAATTTTCTCTCATAAGTTGTATTATAATGAGAGAGATAGGCTGATGCTTAACGAAATATATTCGTTCATGCGTCAGCCTTTTTATGTACATAAAAATTCTCATACATATTTGTATATTGTAACATAAAGGGGTGTAGTGTGACAGACCGGAGATAGTCTGGCATATTTCATGGATTTGAAAGGAACAATATTATGACATTTCACAATTTGGATGTAAGTACAGGTTTTTATGAGATTGACAGTATGCTGGGGGGCTTAAAAAGGGGTCAGACATATTTGCTTGGTTCAAGACCGGGAATGGGAAAGACTGCTTTTGCGCTTTGTATAGTAAATAATTTGGTGTTACATGAGAAAAGAACAGTAGTTTATTTTTCGCCGGCAGAAAGAGATGATGGAAGATTTTGTGAAGCATGGGAAAAAACTGTGGGGGCGAACGTGTTTATAGACAACACGACTGATATTTCGGTTGACATGATTCTTGAGACATGCAGTTTAGTAAGTAAACCAATTGATTTGATAGTAGTTGATTACTTGCAACTTGTAGTACAGAGGAACCCGGTTAACGGCTCGTACTATTCGGAGTTTCAAATATGTCAGTTGCTCTCCGATGTTGCGGATAAATTTAATTGTCCGGTATTGATATTGTCTCAGTTGAGCAGAACCTGCGAATTAAGAGAAGATCATCATCCTGTAAAGAAAGACCTTACGGATAGTATGATTGATATGGCAGTTGACAATATCTTCTTTCTATTTCGTGATGATTATTACAATGAAGATTCTTTATATTTAAATATTGCAGAGTTTTATATTGCAAAAGAAGAGTACAGTTCTATGGATGATTCGGCAATACTGGTATGGTTACCGGAATATTGTGTATTTTGTTCGGTGGATAGGTAAGATGGAAGTCTTGGTAATCTGAAAAAAACTGTCAGAGAAAGCTGCTTATATGTTATCATAGATATCAGAACAACTCCTTTTCCGGGTGATGGATAATGGTTTCTCAAACACTTTAATGAAAGAAAGATGGAGGGTTGGAATGGCAAACAGGGAAAAACAGCCTAAAAAACTGGTGTTGTTGAATATTTTAGATATTCTTCGCAGGTATACGGACGAAAATCACCGGCTGAGCCAGAAGGAAATAGAGAATATATTAAAAAATGAATATGAGATGAATGTGGACCGAAAGACTGTCAAAACGAGTCTTATGAACCTGGAAGAGTTTGGCTATGAAATTGAGTATAGTGAATTGCTGCGGCCGATAAAGAATAAAAAGACAGGAGAGATAGAAGAGAGCTTTCTTCTTTCAGACTTTTATCTGCGTAGGGAAATCGAGGATAGTGAACTTCGGCTACTGATTGACAGTTTGCTTTTTTCAAAACATCTGCCCTACAGTCAGTGCAGGGAACTGGTGGAAAAGCTGGAAAAACTGTCTAACAAGTATTTCAAATCCCGTATCAGGCATATTGCGACCATGCCACAGGACAGAACCAATAATCAACAGCTTTTCTGGACCATTGACGTTTTGGATGAGGCAATATCCCTTAACAGGAAGGTTCAGTTTAAGTATGTGGAATATCATACCGATTTGTCACAGAAGCCCAAAAAGGACGCCAATGGGAAGGAGAGAATCTACGTTGTCAGTCCTTACCAGATGGCGGCAAAAGAAGGGAAGTATTACTTAATCTGTAATTACGATAAGTATGATGATATTTCCAATTATCGACTGGACCGAATTGTTGATATAAAGATTCTGGATGAAAAGGCTAAGCCGTTTGAAAAACTGAAAGGTACTGACGGACAAAGATTGGACCTGGCGAAATACATGAATGAGCATGTATATATGTACAGTGGTGGAATATCTCATGTGAAACTTCGGATTGTCAATGCCATGATTAGCGACATCATAGATATGTTTGGTCGGAACGTCCGTTTTAGCGACCAAAATGATACCCATGTAACGGTTGCACTAAGTGCTAACGAAACGTCTATATTGCAGTTTGCTAAAAACTATGCTCCGGATGTGATTGTTCTGGAGCCGAAGGAACTTAGAGAAAAGGCAATCAATCAACTGAAAGAAGGATTGAAAGGATACGGACATGGAATATACGACAAATTTTGATGAGGTGACAAACTTTAAACAGTCAAGGCTTTTGAAGTTCTTTGCATTCAATATCCCATGCTATTGCTTATCATTATATACATGAATTGCACGGAGCAATAACAGTATGGAGAAAAGTTACTTAATACGGATTTGGAATAAAGACATTATCACAAGGAATACAAAAAGCATAAAAAATCTCCTATTGACAAAACAGTGCTGACAAGGCAAAATTAACTTAAAAGTAAATTACTCTGAATTGATTTTGAGGAGATGACATGATGGGTGAAATTTTTATTGGCAGAGAAAGAGAACTTGCGGATTTGAATGAGCTGTATGTACAGGATAAATTTCAACTTTTTGTATTATACGGTCGCAGACGTGTAGGCAAGACAACGCTTCTCAATCAATTCTGTAAGGACAAGGACACGATTTTTTATTCCGCTGAACAGAGCAACAACAAGCTCAATCTTGAAAAGTTTTCATCGCTTGTTTTCAGTTTTTACGGCGAAAATAATTTAGAACCCTTTTCCTCGTGGACAAACGCATTGTCCTATATTGACGAGCGTCAGGAGAATAAGAAGCTTGTGCTTGTGATTGACGAATTTCCCTATCTTGTCAGGAAAAACAAGGCTTTGCTTTCGGAATTACAGCACCTGATTGATCACAAGCTTACCAATGGAAAGCTTTTTATAATATTGTGCGGAAGCTATATGGGCTTTATGGAAAAAGAAGTTCTCGGTTCAAAGAGTCCGCTTTTTGGCAGACGAACTGCACAGCTTCATATGAAGCCGTTTAATTATCAGACAAGCCTGAAATTTCTGGATGGTTTTTCTGATATTGAAAAGCTTGAGCTGTACGGCGCATTTGGCGGTACTCCTTTGTATTTACAACAGGTAAATGCCAATGAGAGCTTTGAACAAAATATAAAGAGGGCATATCTTAAAGTTACCTCATATCTTTATGAGGAAGCGTTACTGCTTCTTCGTCAGGAAGTGCAGGAGCCCGGGGTGTACAGCGCAATTATCGAAGCAATTGCAAGCGGATATACCAAAGCAAATGAAATTTCAACCAAAATCGGAGAGGATACTGCCAAGTGCCTGAAATATATCAAGATCTTATGTGAACTTGGTATTCTGCACAAGGAAACCCCGTTTGGCGAAAAGGAAGCTTCTCGAAAAACCATATATGTCATATCCGATTATATGTTCCGTTTCTGGTATCGCTATGTTTTTGCAAACAGGACGCTTATCGAAACGGGTGCACAGCAGGCTGTGTGGTTAAATCGAATTGAGCCTGATTACAACAGCTATATGGGACTTGTCTTTGAAAAGGTATGCACAGACTATCTGAGTGTAAAGAATGCTAAAGGTGAACTACCGATACTCTTTACCTCAATCGGAAGATGGTGGGGGACAAATCCCGCCACTCATGGTCAGGAGGAAATTGACTTGGTTGCAAGTAATGGAAAGGATTATATTTTCGGTGAATGCAAATGGAGAAACGAAAAGCTTACCCTTTCCGTGCTTCGTGGATTGAAAGCAAAAGCTGAAGTATTTGGAAAGAACAGAAACAGCACCTATTATGTTCTTTTTTCAAAATCGGGATTCGCTGAAGAAGTAATAAACGAAGCAAAGTCCGACAGCAGTATTGTGCTTGTGGACTTGAAAGAGATTATGAATTATTGATAGATTGTAGTAAAATGTTGTTGAAACTGTAGTAAAGTACAGTTTACAAGGGACTACACAGGGTAGGTATCTGACGGGAGGGGTGC
>CALZBR010000049.1 GCA_945621435.1 uncultured Lachnospiraceae bacterium | reverse complement strand
TAAGGGATTGCTGCAGAAGTATGATACCGGAGTATATTTTATACCTAAGAAGTCTTTGCTAAATTCTACCATAGGTCCGAATGCAGATATGGTGGCGAGATATCGTTTTATTTCCAAAGGAGATAATGTTGATGGTTTTTATAGTGGCAATTCCTTTGCGAACCAGATAGGGATTACTACACAGGTTCCGCGGGTAGTTGAGATTGTGAGTAACAACACTAACTCGTCTGACAGAGAAGTCCGGATTGGCAACAGAAGATTTTATGTAAGGAAACCAATCGTACAGATAACAAAGCATTTCAAGTTATAGACCGTTTTTCAGAAGATATTGATATTACCTTTACAGAGCATTTGGGTGATGCGAGAAGGAAGATGTTGAAGTTAATATTGAATCCTATTGCGGATGAATTAGAGCTTGTGATTCGTAATTTTGATTCTATAGAAAGCGGTAAAAATCTGAATCATTATGATTTTTATTATGAGTCAGTAGTGGGCGATAGAGTTATCAATGCCATTCCGCCATATGTTAAGCTGGAAACTTCTTTAATGTCTTATGCATTTCCTACAGAAGAAAAGGAGCTGGGAAATTATATATTGGATGCTCTCGGAACTGAAGAGGAGGAACTTATTACAATATATGATTTGAGGACATTCCCAATGCGCGTTCAGTCATTGAACCGTACCCTGATTGATAATTGTAAAAGAGGTGCGTGCACACAGAATTACTATGGGAAGAGAAATTGCTCCGGCAGCACCTCTGGATGTAAATATTATAGAGTTGGTTCAAAAGATTTGTGACGAAGATTTTTACAAAGAAGATTACCGAGAGACTACACTCAAATTGAGTTCAGATTCTTTAGAGTATGAGATGTTGAAGAGGCATTATAGGGAATTAGCGGAGAAAGTATTTGAGTAAATGTACACATAGAGATGTCCCTTGTGTATATTTACCATGAGTATCAAACTCGTATCACGGCATACTAAATTCGTATCACAACACCCAAAATCATATAAATTTGCCGTTTACATTCATTTTCGCCCATGCTATATTAGTACTTAGGTGGACGGAAAATAGCGGATTATCGTGATACGAATCTGCAACACTTCCTCCTGAATAACCCAAAATAATAGGTAAAATACCCATAAAATGAGTCACAAAACGGCAAAAATCGTAACAAATAAGTTTCTAAATATGACCAAATCAGACCGTGAAGGTGGTAGAACAGTTGGTTCAGTCGTGTTGTTGCAACATTGGGTGATTTCGCATAAGTAATGAGAAGAATTAAATAAGTATAAAAGAGTCCGGAGGCAAGCTTGCTTGATTTCGGACTTTTTTGTGCTTATGACATAAGCCGGTTCCTTTTATTCACTACAGTAACAAATACTGAATGGGAATTTGTGGTTGTGTTTATGTGGTGAATGTATATAATGAAATTAATAAGGAGATTTAGGACAACGGAATAGAAATGTTAAGTACCTTTCGATGATTGGTTATATTCTGTCAAAAAATACAATAGAAGGGATCATATGATTATTACTTTCTAAGAATCATATATGGAGATAATGAGCAATTCGATTAATCTTGCTGAGATACTAATAGTAGATAGTACAGGAATACTTTGCCTGCTGTTCCTTATTTACTCAAAGTATGCTAATAAATCAACAAAAAGGGTTGGAGAATATCTGTTTTCCGGCATGATTTTCTTTACGACAACGAGTCTGGTTCTGGAGATTGTTTCTTTCCTGATTGATGGCAGACCGGGAAGATTTATTTATGTCTTGCAGTGTATCATAAATGCGATTTTGATATTTATGGTATTATTGATGGGATATATGTGGTGCCTTTTCGTGGAATTCAAAGTACATCACAGCTTGAAACGGGTTGAGAAAATAGCATATGTTTTGGCGGTACCCCTTGCAGTTTATTTTGTGTGCTTGATCCTGGATTGTTTTGGTAAAGAATTACTCTTTTCGATTTCCAAAGACAACGTCTATGCAAGAGGGCGTTTTGGCTGGCTGACATACATGTTCATATGCTTTTACTATCTGTACAGTATCGTAGTGGTTTATATAGCGAAGCACAAGGGGAGTCAGATACATTTTTTCCCCGTGTATACTTTCGTGCTTCCGTGTGTCCTGGGGACAATCGTACAGGGGATAAGATATGGTATAGCAACGGGATGGTTTGCCGTGGCAATTGCGCTTATGTTTGTGGAAATGCAGTTACAGAAGGAAGAATCTTTTGTAGATGAGCTGTCAGGGTTATACAATAGAAAGTACCTGGATTACTTTTATGGGCAGACGCGTACTAAAAAGGACATCCGGGTATATGGAATCATGATGGACTTGAATCAATTTAAGAAGATCAATGATACTTATGGTCATACTGTTGGTGATGACGCAATCAGAACTGTCAGCAGATTGCTTTCGCATTGGGTGGAAACTCCCGATACCGTGATAAGATTTGCAGGTGACGAGTTTATTGTTCTGTGTGTAAATAAGCCAGAAGAGGATGTGGTTGCATTAATGAACACGATAAGACAGAAATTATGTGATTACAATGTGTCAGGGAAAAAGCCATACCAATTATCTTTTTCTATGGGTTATACAGAATATTCGGAAGATTGCAGGACATTGGATGATTTTCTGCATGATATGGACAAAAAGATGTATAAGGACAAGGAAGAATTCCGGCGAAAAATAGCTTCCTCATCTCCGCATAGAGGGTGAGATTCCGAATTTCCGCTTAAACAGCTTGGAAAATTGAAACTCATCATAAAATCCTAAGCTCAAAGCAATATCGTGCAGACTTCTTCCCGGAGAGATAGGGAGCAGATCGTAGGCCATATCCAGCTTCAGGTGCAGTTGATACTGATGCAGGGACATACCGGTCCGATCCTTGAATCTCCCGGATATTGTTCTGACGCTTACATTGTAGTTCTTCGCCAGTTCCTGAGGAGACAGAAATACTTCCGGCTCACAGTGGAACCTGTGAATGATTTCTGAAATCAGGATATCTGTCTTGGTCAGAGATTGTTGTGCCAGCTCCGACAGCTGGAGGAGCAGAGATTCCAGATATAAACTGCAACGCAGCTCCTTCAGATTCCCTTCGGTAGCCCAGAAGGTATCGATTACACGCTCAAAGGTATGGTGAATTTCCTTGTGATCTGCGGTTTGAATCAGCTTGGGGATCGGGAGGAGGGAAGCCCCGTTTCGTAATGTCTCTCCTGTCTTGGCAGAATCAATATCTTCTCTTTCAGCCGCAAAATGAATATATACATTTCTCATCAGGGGAGAGCATTTCTCGGTGCTGTAGTGGTGCTTTCCCGGTTCCAATAATAAAACACTTCCCGGAGACAGATGATATTCGGTCTCATCTTCGATAATATCCCATTCCCCGTTTTGCATAAACAAGAGATCGTATTCCTCCATGATGCGATCAGGGTGAAAGACTCCTTCTCTGCTAAAATTATGATTGCATAGTGTAACCTTTCTGCGCTTAGCCATGTCCAGCAGAACGTATTTGTTTTCCATAGTTGTTATCATGCCTTTCCCGGATTCTATTCTCTTCTGAACACTTTACATTTGCCGTATTATACATGAAAATATCAGAAATAACCATTCCCTTCCATGAGTTTATCCGATATCATTTGATTAGTTGATACGGAAAGAGGTTATTCCGAAACAGATACCATATAATTATAGCAGATTTCTATTGGTAAGTACAATAGGAAAGTTATTGGGAGGAAGAATCAAATGAAGAATGTGTTTCATAATATTGCCGAATTTTCCATGAAAAATGTGATAAATCTGGATCCCTACTGCGTTAACGCATTGGATAAGGATCTGGCTTATCTGATGGCGTTTGATACAGACAGACTGCTTGCCGGTTTCCGTGAGACAGCAGGTCTGGATACCGGGGGTGCAAAGAGATACGAGGGATGGGAATCAACCCTGATAGGGGGACATACCCTGGGGCACTATTTGTCTGCCGTTGCCCAGGCCTATGTCAATCCGGGTGTCTGTCGGGAGGACAAGGATAAGATTTACGGGATGATTACTGCCTTGATTGACGGATTGCTGGAGTGTCAGGCTCATTCCAGGGGAAAGAAGAATTTCTTGTTTGGTGCTGTAATCCTGGATCCCGAAAATGTGGAGCTTCAGTTTGACAATGTGGAAAAGGATCTGACCAATATCATCACACAGGCATGGGTTCCCTGGTATACCATGCATAAGCTGTTAGCCGGTGTATTGGATACCTACAGGCTGACCGGATATGAGAACGCACTTACCGTTGCAAAGCAGATTGGTGACTGGTCCTATGACAGAGCCATGGGGTGGGATGAGGCGACCGCTGCCCAGGTGATCCGTGTGGAATATGGCGGGATGAATGAGGTATTATATGAGCTCTATGCACTTACCGGGGAAGAAAAGTATGCGATAGTGGCTCACTATTTCGATTCCGTAGCATTGTTTGAGCGTGTGAGTGAAGGCGGCGCGGATGTACTGAACAATCATCACGCCAACACCACCATTCCCAAATTTATCGGTGCGTTACACCGCTATCTTACCTGTCATGGCAAGACTATCGGGGGTGAGGTAGTAGATGCAGCAAAGTATCTGGAGTATGCGAAGAACTTCTGGGATATGGTAGTGGAGAGGCACACCTATGTAACCGGCGGAAACAGTGAATGGGAGCATTTCGGAAAGGATTATATCCTGGACAAAGAGAGAACCAACTGCAATTGCGAGACCTGCAATATCTACAATATGCTGAAGTTTTCCAGAACATTATTTTGTCTCACCGGGGACGTGAAGTATGCACATTACTATGAGAATGCATTTTACAACACGATCCTGTCGTCTCAGAATCCGGAAACCGGAATGACCACCTATTTCCAACCGATGTCAACCGGCTATTTCAAGGTGTTTGGTCAGCGTTTTGACAAATTCTGGTGCTGTATCGGAACCGGTATGGAGAACTTCACTAAGCTGAATGACAGTATTTATTTCCATAGTGATTCTCATATTATTGTGAATCTGTACCAAGACTCCCGGGTGACCTGGGAAGAGAAAAGTTGCAAGATTACTATGACTGCAAATCTGCAGAAGTCGGAGAAGGTTACCTTTCTGGTGGAGTCCACAGACGGACGGCCGGTTCAGGCAGGACTTGCCCTTCGCATTCCGGAGTGGGTTTCCGGTGCGCCGAGGCTGCTGGTAAATGGTGAGGAGGTAGATTATGTCTCGGAGAACGGTTATGCCCTGGTGGCACCCGGAATCAAGAATAGCAGTACCGTCACTTTCCTCCTTCCAATGAAGATTGTTGCCTGCCCCCTTCCGGACAATGACAGGAGTGTGGCGTTTAAGTACGGTCCTACGGTGTTAAGCGCCGATCTGGGATGCGAAGACATGACTACCACCACAACCGGTATGATGGTAACCATTCCGGCAGGTAAGATTGGGGGTTGGGATGATATTGTGCTTCCCGATGATATTACACCTGCGGAATTTATTCAGCATGCGGATCAATATTTGCTTCGTGATGAGAATTCTGCTGACCTCTCCTTCCGACTGACAGTAAACGGTCTGACCTTTGCACCGCATTTTTCCAGGTATAAGGAAAGATATGGAATCTATTTCACGGTCAAGACCGGGGAAGAATTGCTTGAAGCCAAGAAGGCGAAGGAACAGGCACTCTTGGAGAAGCCGGAAGGTATTGTGATCGATACCGTACAGCCTGGATATGGTCAGTATGAAAACGATGAGCTTCATAGAATGTATGACTGGGGCGGCTCCGTCGGTTCAACGGAGCACGGAACCACGCGTTATGCCAAATCCGGAGGTTCCTTCACCTACCACATGTGCGTATCCGGGGAGGACAACAATTATCTTTCCCTTACCTTCCTGAAGGAGGACAACGGCAAATCTATCAAGATTGCTTCCGGGGATGAGGTGTTCTATGAGGAGGTACTGGACTACGACGGAATGGAAGAAACCTATGAAATCCGCGTAAAGGTACCAAAGACCGTTGTGGACCGGGCACAGACCGTGACAGCAAACGGAGAAGAACACAGGGTCATTCCCCTGACCTTCAAGGGAAGCCAGGGTGCGCAGTCAGCCAGATTATTTGGATTTGTGTATATGCTGGTCGTAGGGACGGGGCTTTTGTCACGATGACCGCCCATTGACATGAGGAGCGCCCATTGTCACGATTCGTTACAGGAGCGGAGTTTCTGTCACGAACTTAGTCGGAGGAACGGAGTTTCTTTTACGATACAGGTTCTTTGAGCTCGGCACCTTGTAACGGGGGTTGCCGAGAGGTTTGCAGTATTCTCCGGATCTATGTAAAAATCGTTAACATGAAAAAAACGTTAAATATGTAAAAATTGTTAACTTGAAAGAAGCGTGTAAAGTCAGACCGGGAATACGTGAAAAATCACGAGAAACAAAAAATGTAACGAAAGAAACTCGTGAAAATTCGTGAAAATGAAGTGGAACAGCTCAAAAATGACGAAAAACCAGACCGAAATTACGTGAAAAATTATGATAAACAAAAATTTTAACGAAAATGAACCGTGAAAATTCGTGAAAATCAAGTGGAATGGCCCAGAAATAACGAAATTCAGACCAAATTCGTGAAATCAATTTACAACTGGATAAAGCTTGTCATCATTTATTTTGAAACTACAGGGTATTATGATTTCTTCCTCCAGTCAAATCAGCAAGGCGTGATTTTACCTTTGATTTTTCAATTTTACCTGTGATTTTCAAGCTCTTCAAAGCCTGGGAAAGGATTTCTTTGCTCGCGATGATAAGTGAACAAATGTAAAAAGAGTCTAAATATTAAAAGCATGGCTTCCGAGAATAATCTCGGGAGCCTTTTTCTTGATTATTGTGTTCCTTGTAGGTCTTGGGTGTCTGTTGCAGATGGGGAGTCCAGCAGCGGTATCAAATGTCGCACGGCACGTGGCCACACTAGAATATCCGCAGCAAATGTATTCGAAGCAAAAGCGAAAAATATTGTTATAATTGTAGCATTTTTGTCTGCTGTGTTGTATTACCGGTGAAGGGTGGTGAGAATATGCATAGGAAATCATTCTGCGCAGATGATTATCGTAATCAGAAAGAATACATACAAAAAACGATAGAAACATATTCTCCGATGGTATATCGTCTTGCCTATTCACTGGTAAAAAACAGGAGTGATGCGGATGATATTCATCAGGAGGTATTTCTCAGGTTTATTAAGTATCAGCCGCGCTTTGAAAGCGAGGAACACACAAAGTTCTGGTTTATCAGGGTGACCACAAATCAGTGTAAAAACTGGTGGAAGCTGGCATGGAGAAGAGTGATAAGTCTGTCTGAGTACGAGGAAGAGAACAGAGGAGTGCCGGAACCGGGATGTGTGAATGCAGGAGTGCCGGAACCGCGATGTATGGATGCAGGAGTGCCGGGGGCAGGATATGAGAACAGTGGGGGGTCCGGTTTTGGATATGAAGAAAAGAAAAGTGACAGGGATATCATCGAAGTGGTTAAGGCGTTACCGCGAAAATACCGAGTGGTCATACATTTGTTTTATTACGAGCAAATGAAGGCGGAAGAAATAGCGAAGACTCTTGGTATCAAAGCTTCTACCGTGAGAACTCGGCTGACCAGAGCGCGGAGAAAAATGAGTGAGATTTTAAAGGAGGATATCTGATGTTTCAGGAAGAATATAAAAAAGCCTACGACAGAATCATTGTGAATCAGGCGAAGCTGCAGGATTTATTGATACAAGCAGGAGAAGGTGTGGCTCGAAAAGAAAGCAGATTATTAATTTTGATACGTCCCTTAGCTGTTTCGGTATTATCCCTATGTCTGGTCTGTGTATTTGCCCTGCCTGTATTGGCAAAACAGATTCCTGCGGTTTATCGTTTGGTTCAGAAGTTTGCTCCTGCCCTTGCGGAATATGTGCTTCCGGAGGAGGTCAGCGACACCCAAAGCGGCATCACAATGCAGGTTGAGGCGATTCATGTCAACTGGAATAAGGCGGAGGTTATTCTGTCCTTCCGGGATGCGGAAGGCAGCAGAAGGGATCAGATTAACGGAAAGTTAGATTTGTATGACAGTTATCGAATCTACAATTATGGGGAAAGGGCTGTGATAGGAGGGGCTGGTTTCCTGGAGTATGATGAAATCGAGGATAAGGCATATTTCAGGATAGAAATCACATCTGACCGGATATTTGATCAGGATAAGGTAAGATTAGCGGTGACCCGATTACTGACCCGGTGCACGGAAGAAGAGCGCATAATCAGTTTGGAGGAAAGGATTGATAATCCCAAGGAGACGGTGCGGCAATGCAACGGAATTACCGGGACGATTGAGAAGAGGGAAAGGATTCCTTTTTTTGAAGATGGAATAAATGATACCACTCGTATGGTGCGGGTTATGGATGAGGTGGAATGGAACGATGCTCTGGCGGAGTCTTTAACGATAACCGGTCTTTCTTATGATGAAGGAGTACTTCGTGTTCAGCAGTGCCGCGGTAACTTTAGCGAAGCAGACAGGCATATCCGAATCTACCTGAAGGATAAAGAAGGGGAAGAAAGAATACCGGATTGTTCCGTGGGATGGAAGGAAAAGGTTAACGGAGAAGAAATCCTTTTCGACGAAGACTGGTTCATAATTTCGGAGGAAGAACTGGAGCAATATGAATTGTTTGGAATGTTTTCTATTACCGATGGCTGTGTGAATGGGAATTGGGAGATTACCATCAATCTTGGTAAATAAGTTTACGTATAAGGATTCCCGTAAACTATGTCAACTAAGCCAGGAAAAGACCTGAAGTTTGGAAACAGCGGCGAGAATGTGATTGGACGTTTGCCTGAGTTTAACCGGGATTACATTTTTTCTTATAGTTTGAACAGATATGGTATGCTTGCCGGAATCCTGCTTGTCGCAGTGCTGACAGCCTTTGTCATGTTTATTTTCGAGGGCTGAATTTCTCCCTAACAAATCAAGAGTATTCTTCATTATGTGAGAAGCGATTTGTTTAGGGAGATTTTTTGTTGGATGGGTCAAAAGAAATTCTTGACATAGGGAACGTTCGTTAACTATAATGTAAAGGTTACAGCTAACAAAAGCGCTTTGACAGGCGCGCTACATTATTGAGATGGAGAAAATAAATGGCGAATGTGACGACAAGAGACAGAATTCTGGATTCTGCCCTGACATTGTTTTCGGAAAAAGGCTTTGATGGTGTGGGAGTGGACTTAATTGCGGAAAAGGCCGGTTTAAAGGGTCCGTCACTATATAAGCATTTTAAGGGGAAGGAAGAGATTCTGGATACTCTGATAGACAGGGTGGAAGAGTATTATGAGAGCAGATTTGGTTCTGAGATCCATCCGGGGCAGATTCCCTCTTCGATGGAGGAGTTAGTGGATGTTTCACTGAAAAGAATTCAGTTTACCATGAAGGATGACGCGATTCAGAGGACCAGGAGAATCCTGACCCTGGAACAATTTCGAAATCAAAGAATTTCCGGACTTACTTCAAGACATAATCTCGAGGGGGTGAAGGGAATGTATCGGAAGATCTTTCAGGAAATGATGGCGGCCGGAGTCATGAGACAAGCTGATCCGGAGATGCTGGCATTGTCTTTTACGGCGCCGATCACACTACTGATACAGATGTATGACAGGGAGCCTGACAGAGAAGCGGAAATTATGGAGAGGATTCAGACTTATTTCAGATTTTTTGCAAAGGAATATGCAGTTTGACGGAATTTGGAGGAAGTGATGAACGAAGGATTGATTCAACAAGAAAGAAACCGGCTGTTTGGACCGGCGTCTTTTTATAAATCAGCGCTGGCAATCGGTCTGCCAATCATGGCGCAGAGTCTGATACAGACCATGGTATCGCTGATTGACAACTTTATGGTATCCGGATTGGGAGATGTGAAGATGTCCGGAGTAAACATAGCAGGACAGATTTTGTTTGTCTTTATGGTATTGACCAATGCAATCTGTGCCTCGGGAGGTATTTTCCTGACCCAGTATTACGGTGCGAAGGAAAAGCATGGAATGCAACAGGCATTATGTTTTAAAATCATCGTAACGGGAGCCGCCTTTTTCGTCTATATTCTGGTAAGCATGATAATCCCCCGGACGGTGTTGAGTCTTATGGTAATCGGTAATTCCCAGGCAGATTTGATTCTGGACCAGGGAGTACAGTATATGTTCCTGATGGGGTTTGTGGGACTGCCCATGGTCATCTCTTCCGTTCTTGCCTCTTCCCTGCGGGAAATCGGGCAGGTCAAGGCTCCCCTGGTCATCTCTGTTGCCGCAACCATCGTCAATACCTTTTTTAACTGGGTATTTATCTATGGTAATCTGGGAGCACCCAGACTTGAGGTACGGGGAGCTGCTGTGGCAACCATTATCGCAAGAGTCGTTGAGATGTTGATTTATGTAATCTATGTAATCAAAATCAAACCGCCGTTTCTGATTACCTTGAAAAGCCTTGTCAATATTGACTGGAAGCTGTTTTGTGATATTCTGAAGAAGGGTGGAATGATAATCTTTTCCGAAATGGTCTGGGTCGTGTCAGAGACAGTGACGACAGCGCTTTATAACGGACGCGGTGGTGCAGATGTTGTCTCCGGCATGAGCTCCAGCTTTGCCATTGCCAACCTGTATTTTGTGGCCTTTGGAGGCGTGTATACGGCGACGGGAGTCATCATCGGTAAGCTCCTGGGAGAAGGCAGACTGGACGAAGCAAGAAAGCAGAAGACATGGCTGTTTTCCGGTTCGGTTGTCTTCGGTATCTTTATGTGCTTCTTCGGGCTTGCCACAACACTGCTGATTCCGATTGTATTTGGCAACCTGAGTGCGGCATCCCGGACGATCTGTCGGGAAATGGTGACCTTCATGGCATTATTTATGCCTCTGTGGGTATTTAACAACACAGAATTCGCAGTGTCCAGGGCGGGGGGAGACACTGCCATGGGTATGTGGATTGACGGAACGGGAACTCTGATTACCATTCCCATGACCTTTTTGGTGGCGATTTTTACCTCCTGGGGTCCGGTACTGATGTATATCCTTGTGAAAATGGTGGATGTATTGAAGGTTATTGCCGCATATATCTGGTTGAAGAGAGAGCGATGGGTGAAGAACCTGACAATAGTGGAATAAAATCTGTAAAGGAACAAATGTATGAACACATTAGAAGCAATTTATAACAGAAGAAGCTGCAGAAATTACACAGAGGAACCGGTGACGGAGGAACAGCTGCAAACGATTCTGAAAGTCGCTTTCTCAGCGCCGACTGCAGTCAACGCACAGCCCTGGGAATACATTGTAGTCACCGAGGAGCCGGTGCTGGATAAGATAAAGGACAAAATGCTTTTTGCAAGATATAATGCACATACGGCGATTGTGGTCTGCGGAAATATGAAGCTGGCGCTGAAGGGTCAGGATAAGGACCTCTGGATCTGTGATTGCAGTGCGGCCATTGAAAATATGCTGCTGGCTGCCACGGAGCTCGGCTTGGGCAGTCTGTGGGTCGGCATCTTCCCTATTGAGCAGAGAATGGAAACCATGAGAAGAATACTGGATATTCCCGCCCATGTGAATCCTCTGGGAATGGTCTATCTGGGACATCCGGCAGAGCCGTCGGAGGGGAGATGCAGATATCGGGAGAAAGCGGTATTTTACCAGAAATACGACCCGGACAGAAAGCCTAGCAAGAATGCAAAGCCGGTGAAGGGACACTACTGCTAAAGAAGTGTCCGGTATCGTTCGGAAAACGGAAGCGAATCGAAAAGCGTAGTCAAATTAATCAGAGTAGGTTGGTTACATGAAAAATTTAAAGGGAAGTTTATTATTATTTATTGCTGCCTTTTTCTGGGGCACCACCTTTGTGGCTCAGGTAAGCGGTTCCGACCATATGGGGGTATTTACCTATAATGCCGGCAGATGCTTTGTTGGCTTTCTCTTCCTGTTCCTTGTGGTATTGCTAAAGGATAAGACCGGAATCCTATCCAAAAGGGAGAAGCAGGGTACTTTCAATCAGAATGTAAAGGCAGGGGGATGGCCCATCAAAGGCGGAATCCTTTGCGGTCTGGTCTTGTTTTTGGCGATGTCGGCACAGCAGGCAGGAATAGCACTCTATCCCAAGGAAGTGGCGGCAGCAGGACGCTCCGGCTTTCTGACGGCAACCTATGTCGTTATCGTAGCGGTGATTACAGCAATCATTGGAAGAAAGCTTCAGGGACTTGTGCTGCTCTCGGTAATCGGAACCATATGCGGTATGTATCTTCTCTGTATGAAGGAGGGCTTTTCTGGCATCTATACAGGTGACCTTCTAAGCATTGCCTGTGCCTTCTGTTTTGCGGGACATATACTGGTGGTGGATAAATACAGGCATGTTGACAGCATCAAGCTGTCCTGCATACAGTTTCTGGTCTCGGGAATTCTGGCGCTTATTATGTGTCTGGCAACAGAAAAAATTGTGCTCGCAGATATACTCGCGGCGGCAGGACCTATTTTATATGCCGGTATTTTGTCCAGCGGGGTGGCTTACACCCTTCAGATGGTGGGGCAAAAGTATGCGGAGCCTGCGGTGGCATCTATCGTAATGAGCATGGAGTCCGTAATTGCGGTTCTTGCCGGAGCGGTGCTCCTCAATGAGGTACTGGCAGGCAGAGAAATCGCAGGCTGCGTTGTGGTGTTTGTGTCCGTGATTGTGGCTCAGATACCTGACTTTTTGGCACCTGCAAACAAAGAGAAATAGAACATGACGGATCATGTAAGCTGATAAAGTAAAAAGGTTGCGAAGAACATAGGAGTGTGATATGATAAGCATATAAGAAGAAAGATGCATATAAGACATTTGCATGTTCTATGAATTCTCAAAATCGGGAGGAAAATCAATGGCTTTTTTGGATAAAGTATTGGGTAAGGATGAAAGAGAAAGAATGCTGGAGAAGGAGATCCGCAGCCTGGAAATACGAAAGGAATCCGTTTTTGCAGCAATAAACGCGGAGATCGCAAGAATCCAGAATGAGCGCACAAATGTACTGTTAGCGGCCGGTTCATCAGCTTATGAAGCGTGGAAAAACAGTAACTCTCAAGCTGATCTGACAGAGTATTGGGAAAAGGCTGTGGAGCTGGATAAGCAGATTGCGGAACAGGAAGCTAAGCGTGCGGATATGGGAGTCAAGTTTGATGAGGAAATTCGCCTGATTAATAACAATCTGAGTATGTTTACTGCTAATCCGGCACCTGCTTCTATGCCTGCAGCAGCTCCTGGCACGGCACCTGCAGCAAACGTTGTTGCGCAATGCCCGAATTGTGGAATGGCAGTCAAAGATACCGATATTTTCTGTAAGAGTTGTGGAACAAAGCTGAGATAATTCACAGGCGTTGAATGATACATAAAGAACAGCTGAAATAAGTTAGATGGAACAGGGTTGAAAGAGTTAACAGATTCTTTCAACCTTTTTGTATAACAGAAACAATCTGAAACGTGAATTTTAGATAGCACGGGAGAATGAGCGGTACACAAAATTTTCACAATTCAGTCGCACAGTTATCACAATTTCTATTTATGATTCTTATATAGCAAAGAGGGATTGGGAATCCTATTTACTCTGGTATAAGGAGGCAGGATATGAAGAGAAAGAAAGTGTTAACCGGCTGTTTTGCTCTGATGGTATCGCTTGTGTTCGGAGCCTGTGGCGGTGAACCGAGTCAGAAAGTGAATCCGGATACAGAGGAGAGTAACAGTAATCCGGTATTGAACGAGAATGTGAATGTTCCGGAGAAACAAACGGAGGAAAAGGTTATCGTTCTGGATGGAACAGAAGCCACATGTAATGGTGTTTCCGTGCCATGCTTTGAATATATATGGCATTCAGACCCTTCCCGGGAAGAGGAATGGTACGAAGGGGAGCAGCCTGAAACGGATTCCGCTGTTTATATTGCTCATGACATCTGGTATTATCCGGAATTGGATCCGGAGGGATTTACGAAAGAGAGATATGACGGGGAAACCGAATGGGTGTATAAATATACTGCAGAAGGATTAACAGATTATATCTATGCGACGCTGCCGGTTCTTGGGGAAAACCTTCCGACCGAGATGATGCACAGCGCAGAGGAGGCTTATCATGATCCGGTTCTTCACATCGTAGAGCCCGGAACTTATGTATTGCAGGGAAAATGGGACGGACAGATCCTGGTTGACCTTGGAGACACAGAGGAGACCTTTGCGGATGAAGAGGCGAAGGTAATATTGAAGCTAAACGGGGTAGAGGTAACCTGTGATACAGCTCCCGCATTTATTGCCTACAGCGCCTATGAATGTGACAATGACTGGGAAGAGCAGGAAACTTGGTTTAGTGATGTGGACACTGCCGATGCAGGGGTTCAGATTGTGATTGCTGACGGTACGGTAAATTATTTTACCGGTGCAAATGTATATCGGCTGCTAAAACCGCAGTATAAGAAAAACAGCACTTCCGTTCAAAAGAAAGCACACAAGATTGACGGAGCATTCTATAGCTTTGTTTCTATGACAATCAATGGAGAGGATAACAACTCGGGTATTCTGAATATACGAAGTACCACCTTTGAGGGCTTGGACGATGAACTGCACTTAACCATAAATGGTGGTAACATAAACATTTATTCTCAGGATGACGGCATTAATGTAAATGAAGATAAGGTTTCTGTATTTACCATGAACGGAGGAACGCTTCATATTTTTGCAGGGCTTGGAAGCGAAGGAGATGTCTTGGATTCCAACGGTTACATCGTGGTAAACGGAGGAATCATTGCCGGCGGTACACCAAGCGGTTCGGATGAAATACTGGATTCTGATTGTGGAAATACAATCAATGGCGGCGAAGTGATTAATATCGGTTCCCAGCGGGAAGGAATGCGCCCGGGCGGAATGAAACCTGAGGATTTTCCCGGGGACGGAGAATTTCCCGGACACTCCGACGGAGAATTTCCGGGCCGACCCGACAGAGAAGTGCCGGAACGACCTGATGGAGGATTTCCGGGGCTACCGGAAGGAGAAGTGCCGGAACGCCCTGAAGGGGAAGTACAGGAACGTCTTGACGGGTAGTACAAAGCACTTATGCTACGGACGGATCTTTACTTACAGGCTATATATACATCCATACTTTCACCGTCCGTTTCAAAGCAAGGAATGACTTCATTTTCAACATGTAGCAGTCCATTGGTTCTCATGAAATCGTCTAAGGTTCTGTAGGCTCCCGGAATTGTTACAAATGGATTATCAAATGGTCTGTCTATGTGTATCGCAACATATTTATGTTCCTTTTGCTCCTTAAGCGCCAATCCCTTTGGAGTCATCCCCTCCGGCACTATCCAGGCTGCCGTATATCCATGCATATTGAACACATTGATCTGCTCTGCTGAGAGATTTGGGAAATCCCATCCGATAACTTTTGGGGTTTCATCACCGTTCTCCTTTGCATATCTATATACTTTGTCGATGGCATCACTTTCCGGGTCAGTACTTATCACAGTATATTCCACATAACGAAATCCTTTAACTTCTTCCAAACGAAGATCTGAGTATTTATCGCTTCTCTTGTCCATGTCTTCCCGAAACAGATTGTCGAGGGAACAGTTAAATATCTTGCAGAGTTCAAAAGCCTTCTCCATCTCAGGGTTAGCTGCATCGCTTTCCCATTTTGAGATTGTCTGACGACTAACATTTAACTTTTCTGCCAGTGCCTCCTGTGTCATATTACCACTAAGCTGTCGTAAGTATTGAAGATTTTTTCCTAAGCTCATCTTATGTCTCCTTATCTTTTAATAATCTTTATCAATGATTGCTTCGCGTCGCAAGTATAGATTACCATATTCCATTCTTTATTTAAACCAACCCTACTGTGCTTTTGGGGACGGTGTGCGCAACCTGTAGTTGCATCGTATAATTGATGGTGGGGATAAATCATCAACACAGAAGATTATCACGAAAAAATTTAATGACTTTTACTAAAAGATACGATATAATGGTTACCTAAGTGAAATCGTGTTTGGGATGGAAGAGATATTTACAGGAGGTACAAGCTTATGAAACCAATGTATTTGTCAATTCAGCAAAAAGAAACAGGAAGACAGATTAAGAAGTTGCTCGTGGAAAAGGGTTATACCGTAAAGGATGTACAGAGTGCTATGGGATTTGAGAATCCGCAGGCAATCTACAAATGGATTTCCGGTAAATCATTGCCGAGCCTGGACAATCTTGTAATCTTGAGCAGATTACTATATACAAGTATTGAAGATATCCTCGTCGTTGACGGGGATGTTGTTCGTTTTACGGGAATATATTTTAAACTACCGGTTCAATGACAAAACGCTTGTGAGGTCGTAAGCTGATATCAGAACGAAGCAATAGAAACGGAGGAGATAGCAAAGATGATTGAGGAAGGGATGAAAGTGAGGGAGAAAAGTGAAGCGATACGTGACAATTGATAAGCGAAGTAAGAAAGCAAAGAAGGAATATTATTCTAAGCAACGGGGGACATGGGGAGAAATAAATCCTGTGACAAGAAGTGTTCCTAGTGGGAAGGCTTATAATCGAAATAAGGATAAGCAGAAAAATAGGAAAATCGGCAGAGAATTCAGTGATGGATTTGATGTCGATTTTTTGCCTTCAAGCCTATAACCGAAAGGTTTTTTACAGACTCTTTGATTCGTTTTGGGGTGATATAATAGTACGCTTCAGTTGCCATGGCAGGAAGTTGCTCTTCCGAAAGAATCCGGTAAATATAAGAGGTGTGGGATTTTGAAACGGGATTTTCATACCGGATTATTGGTATTGTTCGGGATAATAGAACATATAGTTGAACTTGGGTATGAAGTGTTTTGGGTCAATCAAACATGAGTCATTTACGTTTGACTAAAAAGAAAATGAGTATTATGGTATAAGTGTAGAAATGGAGCATCCCTGTTAAGTAACAAATAACCGGTTTGCAAAAATGAGTGCCTACCATAGAATAACGATTGTTAACATGGCGGTTATCTTGAGGATGAGGGCGAAGGAGGTTATTCTGCACCGTATACACCGGATGGTTTGTATGCTGCTAAAGAGAGGCTCTTGCGTAGCAGAATAATCGATTTGGCGACGCTCAGACAGCATGCTGGGGTGCTTTTTGATTGGAGGGATTTGATGGGATGTGTATGTCCGAAATGTAAATCGAATA
>CALZBR010000048.1 GCA_945621435.1 uncultured Lachnospiraceae bacterium | reverse complement strand
TTAACTATAATAAAACGAATTTCCCAACTTGCCAGAACGGGGTCATCTACAAGACAAGACTTTTCGGGCATATCTGCCAATGAATTGATTTGTTCTGTAGCTGCATCAAGCAGATGATCTGCGGCAATAGGGTTTTTAAGAGTAAATTCGATGTAGTCAGCGGCACGAAGGAGATCACGTTCTGCGGTAGCTGTGATGTGAATGTTATAACTCATCTGCGACGTTTGCTCCGAATATCGGCCATTGCTTCAGAGAATGGTCGGGTGTTGCCAGAGGTAATATCATCCATACCTTCTTTGATCTGGCTATATAATTCAAAGCGACTGGTTAATTCTTCGTAGGCTTCAATGCTCATAACAGCAAGGTCGCCTTTTCCATTCTTCGTAATAAAAACTGGTTCAGGATAATTGTGACAAAATGTTGAGATTTCGTTGTAGTTATTCCTTAAATCAGCACTTGATTTGATTGCAGGCATAATGAACACCTCCTTATTTGATAGCAAAATTATACACATATTTTGTTATATAGTCAATGCGAATGTGAGAATATTATATGTCAGTTTTTGTAATTGTATTCGATTGACTTCCTTTGGAGAGCAATCCGGGCACCAGCCGAGGTTGTTCCCGGTGTGATGCGTGAATCCATTAAGAATACAGAGAAATAGTATAAGATGTGCATATAATCCAGATAATGATTTTAAATCTACATCATAAGCATTTAATTTTTTTACCCTTTCTTTTTTATGTGATGAAAGAATTCAATATATTCATTTCTACCCGCAAAAATAACTTTATCATCAGTTGACCGGGTAAAACTACTTGAGGTCGAAAAGGGAGTAGTTATTAACCGGCACTTTCCCAATTACATTTCCCCCAATGGAATACAGATTAAAGCATTTCAGTGCATATCTACCTGACAATATTTCAATATTGCGGGATAGTATTTTTTTACAAAAATTTCAAATGCCTTTTCATCTCCTGTACGCATATTCTGCACTAACAGGGAGTCCGCATCCAACTCTATGCTCATCATTTTCCTCCCTTCTGTTTGTTATAAAAGCGCTTTCTATATACTATAACGCTATTCAACGGCAAAAGGATAGCTTATACTTCATCATTGCACAAAAAAAGTCCCGGAAATTCAGCATTTCCGGGACTTATCTTTCTTGTATACTCTTGTTTTCTTTCCTCGTTATACGATTCCCTGAGCGGTCATAGCATCTGCAACCTTCAGGAAGCCTGCAATGTTGGCACCGGCAACATAGTTACCCTCCATGCCATACTTCTTTGCTGCGTCATCCAGGTTGTGGAAAATGTTTACCATGATGTTCTTCAGCTTTGCGTCAACCTCTTCGAAGGTCCAGGAAAGTCTCTCGCTGTTCTGGCTCATCTCAAGAGCAGAGGTAGCTACGCCACCTGCGTTGGAAGCCTTGCCGGGGCAGAACAGTACGCCGTTCTTCTGGAAGTACTCGGTAGCATCCATGGTAGTAGGCATGTTAGCGCCCTCAGCTACTGCAAATACACCGTTTGCAACCAGAGTCTTGGCATCTTCCAGATTCAGCTCGTTCTGGGTTGCGCAGGGAAGTGCGATGTCAACCTTTACAGACCACTGATTGGTTCCCTCAGCTGCCTTGTCATGATACTGTGCAGAAGGTCTTGCTGCTGCATACTCGGTCAGTCTTGCACGCTTAACCTCCTTAATCTCTTTCAGAAGTGCTACATCGATTCCTTCGGGATCGTAAATCCATCCGGTGGAATCAGAACAGGTTACAGGCTTTGCACCCAGCTGCTGAGCCTTCTGGATTGCGTAAATCGCAACGTTTCCGGCACCGGAAACAGCGATGGTCTTGCCCTCAATGCTCTTGCCGTTGCACTTAAGCATCTCCTCAACCAGATAAAGCAGACCGTATCCGGTAGCTTCTGTTCTTGCAAGAGAGCCGCCATAGGAAAGTCCCTTACCGGTAAGAACGCCCTCATACAGACCTGTCAGTCTCTTGTACTGACCATACATATAGCCGATTTCTCTTGCACCGGTTCCGATATCCCCTGCAGGTACATCAGTATCTGCTCCGATATACTTATAAAGCTCTGTGATAAAGCTCTGGCAGAATGCCATAACCTCTCTGTCGGATTTGCCCTTAGGATCAAAGTCAGAACCACCCTTACCTCCACCGATAGGCAGACCGGTCAGGGAGTTTTTGAAAATCTGCTCAAAACCAAGGAACTTAATAATGCCAAGATTTACGCTGGGATGAAGTCTTAAACCTCCCTTGTAAGGTCCGATAGCAGAATTAAACTGTACGCGGAAACCATTGTTTACCTGAACCTGTCCCTTATCGTCAACCCAGGGAACGCGGAACAGAATCTGTCTCTCAGGAGTAACCAGTCTCTCAAGCAAAGCATCCTTGCGATACTTCTCTTCATTGGCCTCAATTACCACACGCAGAGACTCCAGAACCTCTTTTACTGCCTGATGAAACTCGGGCTGAGCAGGGTTCTTCGCAACAACTAAATCATAAACCTCATCAACATAAGACATCTTAAGTGCCCTCCTTATATAATGTATGAATACATGTATACATTATAAATCCTCTTTTTCAATTTCACAATATGCTTTATTCCATTAAATCGTAAAAGTTTTTCGCCTATTTTTATTAAATTTGTACAAATTAACTATAAATAGTGCTTCAATCGCCTGACATAGTTTTCCTGGATTTCCTTCATCTGCTTCGCCAAAGCCCTGCATTCCTCTCCCACATCAGGATTCTTCTTAATTGTCCTCTCCATATCCAGTATTTCATTTGTACATCCCCTGAGCAAAAGATCGGCAATATGCCCGGTGCTTGTGTTCAGTAAAGTCTGATATTGCAATCCTGTTTTTAACTTTATGTCCTTTAATGCTCCGCTTCGAAAATAATCCGCTTTTCCTTCCAACAGTTTTTCCGAAGCTTTGTTATATAGTTGAGCACACTTCAGCGATTGCCTGGTCAGCTGCATGTAGAGTGCATCATCATACACCTTGTCAGATACTATATCAATTGCCTTTATGATATTGTCTGCATTCTTTTGAATCTCCCTGTAAACCGTTATTTCCTGTGACGTCATACTTTCATCTCCCTTGGTACGGCAAAATATGCAACAAAAAAGAAGCCTTCTGTTTCATACAGAAGACTTCCCATTTTGTATCATTTTTATTCTTAATGATTGCTCGTGTATTCTACCTTCGTGTATTCCGTCTTAACATAACCAACAGTACCGTTATAGTTGACCTTACACCAACCATTCTCTTCCCCTAACAAATCCAGCGAGGAGCCGTTTGCAAGCCCTCCGATTTTCATTGCAGAAGGCGCCGCTCCCGCACGGACATTGACTTCATCAATCGCAGTTACCTTGCCAATCACTTCCATTTTGTTGGCATTCTCTTCCAATTGTAAAAACTCAGACTTTATAAAACCGTCTTTGCCTTCATACAAAATCCTGGTCCAGCCGTTAACTCTCACTTCCTGTACAAGGACTCTCTCTCCGGCGCTGACCTGCCCCAGTCTGTCTGCCTGAATACTGTCTGAGTTTCTTACATTGACAGTCTCCAATGCTTTTGCATACTGCGGTTCCTCTTCTTCCGGTTCATCAACATCAACGGTTGTGGGAGTCACTTCAGGTTCATCAGGTTCATCCGGCTCCGTCGGCACCATCATTGCTGCATATCGTACGCCAACCTCTTCGTTTACATATCCCCTTAACGCTTCAATATAATCAAACAATTCCGGATTTGCTTCTCCAACCTCGGCATATTCCACATTTACACGATTATTCAGCTCAATGACATCCACCTGTTGAATAACGCTTTGAATATATTCGTTCTCCTCTGCACTGAAATTGTCGCTATTCAGCTTTATATACAGCGCCCCATCCTCATTTCTGTCAAGGTAAAAATACTGATATCCCGGTACCTCCACAGAATCAAACTTGCTGAATGTGCTTGTATAGTACGCAAAAGCTACGTAGGTTCCCTCTCTGAAGCCCTTTTTGGTATAGACCTCCAACAAAGTATTGGATGTCTTAAACTTTGCTATTTCCTCAATCTTAATCGCTTCCAGCAAAGGTAATTCATCGCAAATAGCAGAAATGGCCGCCACATCACCGACACCTTCCGCAGTCACATATGCTTCAATTAACGCTCTCACTTCCGGCTCTTCGCTCACTGCCATAGGCTCAACATTTGCAGCCATGGATTCCGGAGTTGCCGGAATATCAGAAGCGCTGTTATTCTTCGCCAGCATCTCTTCTGCTTCTGCTTTTGCCCTGATTGCATTCAGCGACACCAAAACAGTCAGTGCAACAACCATGATAACAACTGCCGGGAAAAAATACTTGCCGTGTCTGACCAGCTTGTCGCCGATCTTACGAAAAAAACGATTGCTCATACATTATCCCTCTAAACCACCAAAAAAATACGAGGTGATGTAAAATGCATCCGACAGGAATCGAACCTGCATTAAAGGCGTCGGAGGCCTTCGTTCTATCCGTTAGACTACGGATGCGGATAATTGTTACAAATTTATTACATCACCTCGCAATATAATAGCATAATTTTTGGTTTATGTCCAGCTAAAGTTGATAATTTATGCTCTGCATGGCTATTTTTATGAAATAATTCTCAGATTCTTCTGTTTCCGGTCATAGTAATACAGGCTGTCCGAAAGTACTTCCTCCGCTGCCACATTGGTTCGGTTCACCTCATAAATCATCCTCTTAAGGTCCTCCGGATTCTCTTCTCCTGTATCCTCCAACAGGATTACCTCGTGTACGGAGCTGGGCAGTACGAACAGGTTCTTCCTACTCTCCTCCGATATTTTCTCCAAGATTCCCGGATACAGCACACAGGCTGCTCCCTGGATTCTTTTATCGTTTGTCAATACTTTCATCGGAACGGTATCCTTCAGGCCGTGTCTCGGATCAAGCCCCAGATCCATCCCCATGCTCCTTAATATATCCAGCATATTACGACAACATCCGGGGAACAGCCTGGAGGTATTCTCTCCCGCATAACGCATCAGATCCTTCAGCTTCACATTCCACATTTCACAGTGAGAATTATGAATCAGTATCGAACCTTCTCCCAGTTCCCTTCCATTGTATGCATAGAAAAAACAGATTGCCAGATCCATGAATTCCACATAAGGAATGGTCTGTAGCAATTCCTCATTTCGTTCTCTGTTAATCAGCCGGTAACAGATTCGATCCTTCACCCTGTCAAAATCCCTGAAAAAACCCATATCGATATTCTTCGCTGGTGATTCCTCTCGATAAATATCTAATATCTGTCTCAACACTTCGCCTAACGTATGCCCTTTTTCATAGGCCTGATGAAAGGACTCCAGATAAATAGTCGGCGTCACATTGCCCGATTTTGCCATAATGATTAATCCGTGTAATACAACGCCATTGTTCTTATGTACCTCGCGAAGCTGTACCTGATACTCACTTCCCAGCTCCCTCTCCACACGGGTACGTATTTTTTGTGAAAACTCCATAATTTCCATTTTTCCTCTTTCTGCACTGCGGGCTTAGATTTGCCATAGACATGATTTTAGTTGAAATAGAAGTATCGCAGACATGCAGTGCAATATCTGCAGACACAAAGAAAGGCAACGATACATCGAATGTATCATTGCCTTACAAGTCTCCGACAGTTTGAAGATTATGCAGTCAGCTTATGCACGGGACAGATATTCACCGGTTCTGGTGTCAATCTTAATCACATCACCCTGCTCCACGAACAGAGGAACCTGAACCTGTGCTCCTGTCTCTACGGTAGCGGGCTTGGAAGCACCGGTAGCTGTATCACCCTTGAAGCCGGGCTCTGTCTCAGTGATCTCCAGCTCAACAAAAAGAGGAGGTTCAACAGAAAATACGTTACCATTGTGAGAGCAAACTTTACACATCTCGTTCTCTTTTACGAACTTCAATGCGTCACCTACAGTCTCCTTGTTCAGAGAAATCTGCTCATAATTCTCCATATCCATAAAGGTATAGAGGTCGCCGTCGCTGTAGAGATACTGCATATCTTTTCTATCAATACGCGCCTGAGGGCACTTCTCAGTAGGGCGGAAGGTCTTCTCCACTACACCGCCACTCTTGATGTTCTTCAGCTTTGTTCTAACGAACGCTGCACCCTTTCCAGGCTTAACATGCTGGAATTCAATAATCTGGTATACATTGTTATCAAACTCAATGGTAATACCATTTCTGAAATCACCTGCAGAAATCATATTCTATTCCTCCTAATCGTCTTCACAAAATAATTCTTTCTAATTCTAATATAAAACCGGTTTGATTTCAACTGTTTTTTTCATTTTTATCTTATTTTCGCAACAGAAAATCTATCGCCTGAAGATAGCCATCCAGCCCCTGACCGTAGATCTGCTTGTCACAGACCGGTGCGGTCACGGATATCTTGCGGAATTCCTCTCTCTTCGTTATATCCGAAATATGGATCTCGACCTTGGGAATGGGCACACTGGCGAGGGCATCCCTGATGGCATAGCTGTAATGGGTATAGGCGCCGGGATTGATGACAATACCTTCAGTACCGTCAAAATAAGCTTCCTGAATCCGGTCAATGATAGCGCCCTCGTGATTGCTCTGAAAAACAGGAATCTCGCACCCGGTCTCCTCTGCCTTCTTCTGAATCAGCCCCAGGAGATACTGATAATCCTGGGTACCATAGACAGATTTCTCCCTGATTCCCAGAAAATTAATGTTTGGTCCGTTGATGACAAGCAGCTTCATTTTCTCTGTCTCCTCCTCAATTTTTTTAATGATCTCATCCGTACTCAGCTCATCCGCGTCCAGAATCACATCCGCACAGCTCTCATAGGCTTCCTTGCGCGCCTCAAGGAGACTGCGAATACGCCCCAGGGGATCCTCACACTGCAAAAGAGGGCGGGTACTGTCTTCCTTCAGTCTTTCATAAACCGTCTCCGGCTTCACCCTGAGATATATTACCTTTCCCAGCTTCTTCAGCAGCTCCCTGTTCTCGCTTCTCACCGGAGTCCCGCCGCCTACGGAGTAGATTCGCCTTCCGCTTCTTTCTCCCAGTTCTTCCAGCAGATTCGTCTCCAATTCTCTGAAATATTCTTCTCCGTCATCGGCAAAAATCTCACTGATACTTCTGCCTTCCCTTCGCTCGATCAGCTTGTCCGTATCCTCCACCGTCATTCTCAGGCGATAAGAAAGCTTCACGCCTACGGTAGTCTTACCGCTTCCCATAAAGCCGATCAGCACGATATTCTGTCCCTGCTTCATGTTCTTCCTCCTCATATGTCAAATGTCTTTCCCAAGCACTTCTCCGGCATTACTCCACTATTCCCATGGCCTTCTTCATGGACACATATGCCAGATCAGCCTGCTCTTTTCCAATCTCTTTTCCCGTCCAGAGCTCATAGGCAATGACCCCCTGCCACAGAAGCATCTTCAGACCGTTAAATGCTCTTCCGCCGGACTGCTTTACCAGCTTCATGAACCTGGTCTCAATAGGATTATAGATAAGGTCGTAACCGGTATGTATTCTCCGATAAAAGCTTTCCTCTTCCATCACGGCTTCCTCTGTCTTCGGAAACATGCCCACGTTGGTAGCCTGAATGCAGAGATAGTTCCTGTCCTCCGACAGTTTCGTATAATCTGCCAGTGCCATAGCTTCCACCAGGTCAGTCCCTGTCAGCCGGTTTACCTCCGCCGCAATCTGTTCCGCTTTTTGAGGCGTGCGGTTCATCACGATGATATGCTTTGTCTTCTTCTCAGCCAAGAGCATGGCAACGGCTCTCGCCACGCCTCCGGCCCCCAGAATAATGACTTCCTCCCCGGCAAGCTCCACACCATCCTCACACATGGCGCGATACAGCCCCGGCATATCCGTATTATATCCCTTAAAACCATCCTCCAGGCGCACCAGGGTATTAACTGCACCGATTTTCTCTGCCAGTCCATCTATCTCCTTCAGATAAGGAATCACCTCACTCTTATAGGGAATGGTGACATTGCATCCCAATACATTCAACGCAAAAGCTCCCTCTACTGCCTCCTTCACATGTCCTGTGGGCACATGAAAGGGAACATAGACCAGATTCTCCCCGGTGGCTTCCGCCAGAGTATTGTGAATCGCCGGGGACATGGTGTGTTCCACCGGATTACCCATGACGCCGCAAATTCTTGTGTATCCGTTGATTTCCATCTCAGTTTTCTCCACTTTCCTGTTTCTTACATTTCCTATGATAAAAATACAGTACAATATGTTCCAGCTTGCGTTTGAGCACGATCTGGATCTCTTCCTTTGGGTGGATGGGATTCACCAGATAAGCCGGAATCCCCGCTTTCTTGGCTCCCCATACATCCGTAAAAAGCTGGTCGCCCACAAAGATTGTATTCTCTGTGGTGGTCTTCATCATTTCCATCGCCTTCTCATAGCCTGCCCTGCCGGGTTTCCCTGCATTACACAGGAAGTCAGAGCCCACCTGCTCACTAAAAGGTCTGACTCTGGGCTCCTTATTGTTGGACAGGAGTACCGTCTGATAACCAATGCTTCGAAGTCGTTCAAACAAAGCAATGGCTCTCTCATCCGCCTCCACGCCATGAGGCACCAGTGTATTGTCTATGTCAAAAATAATTCCTCTGCACCCCTTCTCGTATAGTGCTTCATACTCAATTGCGTAGGCACTTTCCCGGGTAAAATCCGGATAAAACATTTCCAGCATCTGCTTTCAGCCTCACCTTTCCCGTTTTCTATTCTATATAGTATCACTGTCATACTGTCCTGCGGAATCCGTCAGTTCAAAGGCACAGACCCGCTGTCCTCCATATATAACCGTTAATCTCTCACTCATTACGCCACCTTCTCTGCTATATACTAACACATTATTCCACTTTCTGCTACCTTTAATATCCCGGGAATAGCGCATCCGGCTCGTGTCATGGACAAATATTCAGAACTTCCTATGTCAGAAAAATCCCCGGGCACTTCCCGGGGATTTCCATCCTGATATCATATCATCCTGAATTTTTACCTATTTTCCTGTTTTATCTCAACCTCCGGCATCAGTTCTTCATCCATAACACGCATTATTTTGCCCAGAACTTCCAGCTCTTCCCTGCTGAATCGCTCCTCCACCCTTCTCATGACTTCCTTCATATAGGTTGAACTGATATTATAGTATGTCATATATTTTTCCGTTACTTCCAGATAAAATTCTCTTTTATCCTCAGCGGACTGAAGCTTACGGAGATATCCCTTCTTTACAAGGGAATTCACCTTATAAGTTGCATTCGGGAGCGAAATCCGGACATAAGAGGCAAACTCACTGACCGTAGGATGATCTAACGCATAAATAATCTCAATACAAAACGTTTCCACTGCTGTAAGTGTCAATTCCCTGTTTTGTATTCTTTCAAACACGCTTCGATAAAAATGAATCTTAAATTTTTCATAGATTTTACCAAACAAATCTTCAATCATGATTCCTGCATTCCTTTGCTTATACATTTTCGCTTCTCTCTATCTTAACCGTACAGAAAGTAACTGTCCAGACCAAAATGCCCTTAGCCTCAAGCATTCACATCTCATTTATAACAAGATTCTATAGCAAAATCAATCCTATTCCGCATATCTATCGCGGATATTTTGAAAAAATAAGACTGGCATTATGTCCCCCAAAGCCAAGAGAGTTTGTCATTGCATGCTGAACTGTTGCCTTTCTTCCCTCATTTGGCACAATATCCAGATCGCACTCAGGGTCAGGATTCTCAAAATGTATGGTGGGCGGAATATAATCTCTGTTTACCGCCAGAACCGTGTAGATTGCTTCGACGGCTCCGCTGGCTCCCAACAGATGTCCCGTCATGGATTTTGTAGAACTCATAGGTACTGTATAGGCTGCTTCTCCGAAGGCTTTCTTTACCGCACGCGTTTCACTGCTGTCATTCATTTTGGTGGAGGTTCCATGTGCGTTGATATAATTAATCTGTTCCGGACAAAGGTTCGCGCTTTTCATGGCTTCCAGCATACAGTCTGCTGCTCCCTCTCCGTCCGGCAACGGTGAGGTCACATGGTGCGCATCACAATTTGCAGCATAACCGGTTACTTCCGCATAGATTTTTGCACCACGCCTTTTGGCATGCTCCAATTCTTCCAGTACAAGAATTCCGGCTCCTTCTCCCATTACAAAACCGTTTCTCCCGGCATCAAAGGGAATGGAGGCGCGATTGGGATTCCCGGTATCCGACAACGCATTTATTACCGTGAAGCCGCCGATTCCGAATTCCGAGATACAGCTCTCACTTCCTCCGCAGACCACAGCATCCTGATACCCGTCCTTGATGCTGCGATACGCCTCTCCAATCGCATTGGTTCCACCGGCACAGGCCGTAACCACAGTATTGCAAAAGCCCTTCAGCCCATAGGCAATCGCAATCTCTGCCGCTGCAATATTCGTAATCGCTCCCGGGACAAAATAAGGCGAGATGCGGTCAAAGCCCTTCGTTTCGCCTTTTGCGTATTCTTTTTCAATGGTTCCCAGTCCGCCTACACCTGTAGACAGTACACAGCCGACACGTTTTGCATCAAACATCTCGTTTTCCGTTATCCCTGAGTCCGCCATCGCTTCCTTTGCAGCCAACAATGCAAGGGTTACAAATCGATCCCTGCGCCTGAGTTCTTTCACAGAAAAATGTTCTTCCAAATCTAAATTTTTGAGCTCAGCAGCCACTTTGACTCTTCGCCCTTCGGTATCATAATAACGAATAGGGGCGACCCCGCATTTTCCTTCAAGCAATGCAGCAAAATTCTCCTCTACGGAATTTCCAATGGGACTTAACATACCCACTCCGGTTACAACGACTCTTCTCATACCACTCCTCTTTCTGCCAATATGCCTTTCATTTCAGTTTCATAATCCTGCATCAGCTCCTGCATCAGCGCTTTTACGGTAACTATTTTATTGATTCTGCCCACATTTGCACCGCAAAAGAACAGCCCATCTTCCACATTGCCTTTCACTGCTTCAATCAGGGCTCTGCTGATGCAATATGGTGTTTCACTTCCATGCGGACAAGCTTTCAGACACAGATTACAACGCTCCGGACTCAGCTTAATCCCTTCTTCCAACCGCTTAATCATGGGCGTTCTGAGCGCCCTCCCCGGAAGACCCACAGGACTTTTCACAAGGGTGATGTCTTCTTCCTTCGCATTTACCATCATCTGTTTATAGGTATCACTTGCATCACATTCTTCCGTCGCAATAAACCGTGTTGCAATCTGTACGCCGCTTGCCCCTTCCGTAATCAGACGAGCCATATCTTTCCCGTCGTAAACTCCGCCTGCCACAAAAACAGGAATCCTTCTACCATATTTTTGTTCGTAGGGCAATATTTCCCGCAAAACCTCTTCCAATATTTCATCTGTATTCTGAGCAGTCCCATTCTCCAGCTCTTCTCTCGAAAAGCCAAGATGTCCCCCCGCCTTCGGTCCTTCAATTATCAGAAAATCCGGAATCACCTGAAATTTCTTATCCCAGATTTTCAGAATGATACGTGCTGATTTTGCGCTGGAGACAATCGGTGCTGCCAATACCCCGGTCCCCTTTACCAGCTCCGGAAGTTGCACCGGAAGTCCTGCGCCGGAGATGACAGCGTCCACACCGGCAGCTATTGCCTCTTTCATGGTCTCTTCATAATGATTTACCGCAACCATTGCGTTGATGGCTACCATACCGTTTCCCCCGGCAGCCCTTTTGGCAGAGACAATTTCATTTCTAAGCGCTCTCAGATTCGCTTCAAAAGGATGCTGCTCAAAATCCGGCTCACGATATCCCGCATTCACCGTACTGATAACACCCATTCCGCCTTCCTTTGCAACTGCTCCTGCCAAATGTCCGAGCGAAACACCAACTCCCATTCCCCCCTGAATAATCGGTTTGGTCAGTTCCTTTTTTCCCAGTTTACACATGATTACATTCTCTCCTTCTTTTTCACCTGCTTGTTTTTTGTACCATTATTTATATCATGCTTATTGTTAAATACTTTTAATTTAATATTTTAAATTTAATATTTTTAATTAAATTAATTTAACTATTAAACATAATACGATTAGTAGGGCAGAATGTCAACAGAAACATTTTTACAAACCGTTATATGTAGTTTTGATTACTATTTACATCAAAAAACACCCTTTCGGGTGTACTTGAAATTGCCTGCCACTTGCTTTAAAATAGAAATAAATTTACCGGAGAGAAGGTCACTTACATGGAAAAAGATTTGTTTCACCCCATCAAAACCTATTTTGAATCCTATG
Organism: uncultured Lachnospiraceae bacterium; assembly: GCA_945621435.1. Lineage (GTDB taxonomy): Bacteria > Bacillota > Clostridia > Lachnospirales > Lachnospiraceae > Acetatifactor. Next base: position 5,295 of record CALZBR010000048.1, on the reverse strand, counting down.
GATATACTTGCGACGGTGAGGTCCGAGACATTGACCTTTACATGGAAAAAGACGGTCAAAGCATCGCCGTGGAATTGAAGCAGACCCTTGACTTCAAGTCCGTCCAGCAGGCTGCTCTCCGACAGAAGCTCACCGACTTTGTGTATATCGGTATTTTCATGCCAAAGGATCTGCACAGCCGTTCCTTTCAGGACAAGCTTTATATCCTGAAGCGCCTGGGGATTGGTCTGATTGTGGTATCCAAGAGAAGTAAGTCAATCGAAATCGTCAGCGAGCCCGTAGTCAGCGAACTATCCACCTATCAATCTCGCAATAAGGGCAAGAAAAAAGCGCTTTCCGAAGAGTTTCAGAAGCGCAGGACCAAGAGCAATACCGGAGGGGTTCACGGCACCAAGCTGATTACCAGCTATCGCGAAGACGCCCTTCTGGTACTGGACGCCCTTTTAGAGCTGGGAGGCGAAGCCTCCACCAGAGAGATTCATACGCTCTCCGGCGTGGCCAATTCTACCAAGATTCTCTATTATAACCACTACGGCTGGTTCGCCGGCGCCGGCACCGGACGCTACCGGGTCACCGAAGCCGGTTGTCAGGCAGTGGAGGATTTTGAGGAGGCCATTTATCTCTTGAAGACCGGTGGAAAATAAGCTATTGCTTATCTGTTCCAAATTCATACCCTTCTCCTTATCGGTTTACTTTTTATGTTCGCACTGTAATTTACAGAGGTCTTTCCATGTATCCGCAAGTAAAGGGAAAGAAATCCAGCTTTTCTGTACCTACATGCAAAAATCCGTAGTCTTCATACCACTTCCTCAAGACCGTATTCTCTTCCACAATACCGATTTTTAGTTTCCTTCCGCCAAGCTCGGCTGCTCTCCTGAAGCAATCTTTTAGCAGCATCTCTCCGATTCCCTGATGTCTGTACTCCGGAAGCACTGCCAGATTGTTTAACTCCATCTCATAATGGTTCTGCATTTCAGGATCACTCATCACTGCCAGGGAATAATATCCCACAATCCTATTGTCTTTTAAATACACATACATCGGTCTTTTTTCCACACTAAAATGATACCGCAAACGTCTGTCATCTGTGGCAAATGCCGTAAATCGGGGAGCATTTTCCTCTGTGAATCCAAACTGATCAGCTACTGTAACAAAGGCTCTGCGAACCACATTCACACAGTCCGGAATCTCCTCGATGGACATATGTCTGATCATGTCAGGACATTTCTTCCTGTTCAAAGAATCACCCCTGCCCTGCGTATTCGCCCCGGCACAATCCGATATCAGGTCAATCCAGTATCTCTGCTGAGGAATCCCGTCAACGACAGGCTCATCTTCAAGAACCCCTCCGTTATTTCGGATACTTTTTGCAGAACCGATATTATCTTTATCGCATACCATCAGTACCCTTCGGATACCAAGCTTTCTGCACTCCTCGAGTGCCAGACCAATCATCCCGGTTGCGATGCCTTTTCTTCGTTCTGACGGTCTGACTCCGTCACCGATATGCCCGCCGTCCAGCAATAAAGATTCATTCAGATAATGTCTGATATTGACAGCTCCCACCACCAGATTTCGCTCCTCATCCAGGCAGAAGAAGGTGGAATCCGGCACCCTTTCAACAGTGCCTTGTTTACACTCAAGATTTTCACAATAATTCTCAAAATCATGATAATCCAGTCTTCTGATGGCATAGGGAACGATTTTCTCTCCGGTGCCGTACCACTCCTCCAGCATGTCGCAGATTTGAGTCCGATACGTCATTGATGCTTTTATTAGTCTCAGTTTCATGATGCCCCTCCCTTCAAAGCTTCATATCAAAGCACTTCATAGGTGGTGCTAATACTATCTCACATACCATGATATGTCAAGACATACATCGAAAAAAGGGCAAACGCAATTGTTTACCCTTTCACCTCACCTTAATTCAGCATTGTTTTTCTTCAGGAAATCCACATTATTCCCATATTGGTATGCAGTCTCTTCATCATTATCCAGGAACAGCTCATATAACTCTCTTGGAATCTTCTTGGGCTTTGTGCGCTCAAAAATAGTAAGATTCCAGGAATGCTTACATTTCTTACATCTGTAAATCAGCCATACATCCACACTGTTACCGTTTGCATTCACCCGAAACCTGCCGGAATTGACAAACTCCTGTTTTTTCCCACAGCCTCCGCAACGATGGAACACCTTAACCGTTGTTCTGTCAGTCTTCACTGTTCCCTGCCGCCACCCTGCTGTTGCGGACAATTCTCTGAATGCTTTTCACCGATAATGAAAAATCCTGTGCCAGCATTGAAACAGCTACACCTTCCAGATACCTATTGTATATCCTTGTATTTCTATCCTTCAGAATCTGTCTGGTATCCGTTTTACTGCCCCAGTCCTTTTTATCCTTACTGGGTATATAAATTGTCTTTCCGTTAACATATTGCTGAATCGTCTGAATTAATTCCTCCGGCAGAACCTCCTCTGCCCGTAAATAGCTCATCCTTATCCTCCTAATCATTTTGCCTTTAGGATTCATCTGAGCTTAACGATTCATTTTAATTTTAAGCTCAGACTACTGAGCCATAACATATCTTTTTCTCATAAATACACATCCCCCTTCTCTTACCCTATCATACAGGAAGGAAAGACAGCTTGCAACCTCATAATCATTTCTAAACAAATATGCTCCGTTTTTTCTCCCTGCAGTTTACCCCCAAAAAGTTACATTTTTCTTCAAGCCATATCCTGAACTGCGTAAAGGCTCGGAACAATCCTCTTCCAAAGAATTACTTTCGGGTTTTCATACAAATAAGAGTTAATCCTACAATCGGACTCAACAACGTAATCATTATAAGTACAACCTTATTTCTTCAATCAATTCCTGCTTTCTTGTCTGAACCGCAAAATAACTCTGTGCAAAGGCAATCTCTTCTTTTCTAGGATCACCATTTTGAGCGATAAGATAACGTGCATATCTAGTAAGCATAATATCATCAACTTCCCTTTTGGCACCTTTCGGTAAATCTATCATTTTGCCGGTGCCGGCAAAATGATCAGACACCTCTATTCCAGCACTTTCACATGATTCCTTCGCTCTTTCAATAGCTTCCTTAAAACGCCTCCATGTTGCATATCCCAGACATTCCATTAGTTCCCTGGCATACCAAAATTCAACACTACCGTCTTCAGTTGTATGCATAATATCATCAAATGTTTTTTTCATCGTCATTATCGTCTTTTTGTCCATTATTTCAGATTCTCCTTCATCCTATATCCAATTATATACAACCAGATTTCAGTACATTTCTAAAGTGGTCGAATTCGACTACTTTAATCTTCTTTCTTCTCCTTATTCATCTGCTCCGCTTTCACATAATACTCCAGCAAGCGAAAAAAATACTTAGGCACACGCTTCTTGCCATGCTCCCAGTCACTTACTGTCATGTATGGAATTTCAAAGTATTCACAGAACTGATTGCGATTCATCCCTGTACTTTCTCTAAGCTCAATTAAAATATCTTTTGCATCCCTATCATCATTCAAAATGTTATCTTTCATATCACCGCTCCTTTCACGCTATGCGTTATTTGTATTTTAACACGCAATGCGTGTAAATTCAAGGTTAAGCGTTAAGTTCATGATCCTGATTGTACCTCCCAACAATAATCTTTCATAATATTCACGACTTTCTGTACTGCCTTGTCACGTAAAAAAAGTGATGCCCAGCGGCATCACTTAGCAAGAATTTACTTTGTAAATTCTTGTCGGCATCCCACTACATATGAGCACTTTCCTATTCCACAAAAAAGGAACCGATTGCTCGATTCCTTTTTTGCACTAATATCATTTATCATTATTTAAAATTATCTGCATACTTTGGATTACACTTCAGTTGTTCCTTTATCTTCTCCGGGAAACCTGCAATCGCAAATTCCAAAAACTTTGCTTCACATACATATAGTTTACCACCCATCGGATTTACATTTTTCAGTATTATGGTTTCGAACCGGTCACTACAAGGAAAACTCTTTTTCTTCAGTTGCCCTGCCTGCTCTTGCGTATTTCTCATACAAGGCTCCCACCATTGTCTGAATTTCAAATAATGTTCAAATGCTGAATCAAAGTAATACAATGCTTTCTCATAGTCTTCCTGATTTCCGTATAGTTTAACAAGCGCCATATCTATAAAGCAGAAATCACTATGATATCCAAAGCTTTCCTGTCCAAATACCTTTTCATACAGGCTTCGTAAAGCCAGAACAATATCAATACTTTCCTGTGACTTCTTTAATTCATCATTTTCATAAATCGCATCATCAACAGCAAGCCTTAATTCATGAAGTAAAGCTATCACCGCTTCTGCTCGGTATTGTTCTCCCTTTTGGGCACCCAGGATTCTACCTAGTAACACTTCCCTGCTCATATCTACAGGAGGCTGCTTCATTGCTTTTTTCTCAGCCTTTTCATACTCACCGAGCTCTCCATAGATTGATAGCAATGGAATAATGCAATTTGGTTCATACTCCAATAAATCCTCATATAATGAAGCCGCTTCTTCCCAGAATTCATTAGGCTTCTCTCCCCTGTGATTCCAGCCTTCCTTATTCAATGCAGCTGCCAGGTGTATTTTTAAGCCATTTGTTGTCGGAAATTCTTCCAGCCCTCTTCTTAAAAGAGCAATACATTCTGTCATGTCGCTATCACGATTCAGCATTATTACAGCTTTGTCGGTATATTCCTGAATGATTTTCTCTCTGTCATTGTTATATCCAAAGAGTTCATCAATTGTAATATGAAAGAAATTGGCAATGGATGGTATCATCCCCATATCAGGATATCCCCCATTTGCTTCCCATCTGGAAACAGCCTGTGATGTCACTCCTAAAGCCTTCGCCAAATCTTCCTGTTTCCTACCATCTCTTTTACGTAATTCTTTGATTTTCTCTCCAAGATTTACCTGCATGTTTTTTACCTCCACAATTTGTTTCACCGGTGTGATTAAATCATAACAAGTAAACCTATTACCATCAATTATCAATTCGTTGTTTCATACTCAAGTGATTGTTGTTTTTCGCATCTTATCTGAAGTGTATATGTTTTAGAAACTTGCCGTTTGCATAATCCCTAACATTACTCTTTTTTACCTTACATTTCTATATATGACACTTTACTTAGCATCTGCAGTCTTTAATATCATTGCAGGCAGTACTACATTTCGACCATAGTCATATTTTCTCTGTTCCTCTTCTGTCCGACCTACCAAAGCGGCTCCTGTAGCAGAATTATCTGATACTACCAGAA
>CALZBR010000047.1 GCA_945621435.1 uncultured Lachnospiraceae bacterium | reverse complement strand
ATTATAGCACAGAACGCGCAATTGGTCTAGTTATTTAATTTACATTTCACTAGTTATCACGAAAGGCAGGATATAAATAACATGAAATGTACAAAATGTGGAAATGAATTGTCTGCAAATGCAAAATTCTGTGGCAAATGCGGGACATCAACAGCAAATATGGAAGCAGCACCTTCAGCGAGTAATAATGCATCGCTTGTAGGTTCAACCGTTATGTTAGGTGCGGCTGCTGAGGTTCACGATGAAGAAAAGACCGTCATTCTCGGGGCAAATCCGATTGCTCAGGCTCCCGTACAGCCTCAGGCGCCCCAGATGCAGGCTCCCGTACAGCCTCAGCCTATGAATATGCAGGCTATGCCTGTTCAAAATCAGCAGAACAAAAAGGACAAGAAGCAAAAAAAGGAAAAGAAAAAAGGAAAAGCAGGTCTGGTTATTGCCCTGGTTCTGATCGTGCTTCTGGCTGCAGGAGGCGGCGGATTTGCATTCTGGTGGTTGAATCTGCCTGTGAATAAGATGAGTGCTGCATGGAATAAAGGCGATATCGATTCAGCTATTGACATTTACAATGAAATTGAAGACGATGATGAAGCAATCGAAAAAGCGCAAGAGAAGGCACTTGCACATATTTCAGAGCTCAGAGACGGGTATATCCAGGAAGCAGAGGGAATGGATTATGACACTGTAATAGAGCCAATGAAAAAATTGTGTGATTCCATTTTGGAAGACAGTGATGAAGCGGAAGATATTCTGAAGGAAACAGAAACCATTGGCGCTTCCCGACTCGCATACGAAGAAGCGGTAGAAGCTCAAAACAGTAAAAAATATACAAAGGCTATTAAGAAATACAATGAAGTCTCCAAAGAGGATGAAAAGTATTACGAGCTTGCGAAGAAGGCAATTGATGAGGTGTCCGGTGAATATCGCAAGGAAGTTCTGGACAATGTCAAAAAGTATTGCGAGGAAGGCAAGTATGATGAGGCAACAACCGAATTAAAGGATGCACTTAAGATTTTGAGTAAAGATGCAGAGCTGAAAGCAGAACTTGACAAGGTGAATGCTGAGGCAGAGGAAGTAGCATTCAGGGCAATGATAAACAGCGTCGACGAAGCAATTAAAGCTGAAAATTTCGATGTTGCGTTTGATGCAATGGATGCAGCTGAGGAGAAGTATCCCGAAAACGAGGAGGTACTTCAGAAGAAGGCAGAGCTTGAAGCAGCATATATAAAGAACATGACACCTAAGTGGGAAGCATTGTATTTTGCAGGGGATATCGATGGGGCAATTGCACTTGTGGAAGAAGCTTGTGAAAGACTTCCCGAGAATGAATATCTTCCCAATCTGCTGATCGCTTATGGGCAGGTAAAACCGATTCCTTTAGATGATTTGACCGTTTATGAGAACAATTGTTATGGTGCTGATTATCTTATCGGGTTGGAGGTGCAGGATACCTTTGAAGAGACCTACGCCAATGCTACCAGACTGACACTTGAGAGCTGGAGCAGTGCAAAAGGTGATGTGGTATTCCTCAACAATGGGCGTTACAATTATCTCAGTGGTGTGCTCGCTTATGAATATAACGGTACTGAATATACCAAGGGAAGTGTATGCTTTGAGATTTATGCGGATGACAAGCTTGTTTATTCCTTCTCTCCCATTAATGACGCAACACGTGCACTAGAGTTTGAGGTATCCATAGAGGATTGCCACAAGTTAAGGATTGTATGGAAGCATTCGGGAAATAACGAACGTGCAAGTATCATTTTCAGTGATGCTAAGGTTTACAGAAAATAATAGCAGGACAATAAGGGGTAAATTATGCATTCACTTAGAGACAGTGGTGTGTTTCAGGAATTGATGTGCGGTAATGATTTTGAATATATTCTTGAAAGAGAGTCCTCCTTTGTCAATGAGGAGTACGAGATTCTGCTGGAGCGTGGTAATGAAGCTTTTATACCTTGTATGAAAATTACAAGAAACGGAAAGCTGACGTTGTATTACGTGACGGATAACTACCGACCTATGACATCATTGTTACCCGGAATTCCTTCGGATACTATGCTCTTAATTCTGATGCAGCTGTTTGAGGTAATTATTTCCATTAAGAATAAAGGAACATTGACATGTCAGAAAGTCGATATGGCATGGGATAAAATATATGTTGAACCGGGAACATTCAAAGTTAAATTGGTGTACCTTCCCATCAATATGAGTTTTTATGACAGTTTTACTCAGCTGGAAAATGATCTGTATACCGAAATGATTAAGCTAATTAATCAGGCTGTCGGACAGCCCAATGACAAATTGAAACAATTTTTGATGGATATTTGTCGTGGAAATATGAATCTTGAGGATCTTTATTATAGATACAGATTCAGTGTGGTGCAGCAACCCGAAGCGGTACAACAACCCGAAGCGATACAGCAGGCTCAGATGGTACAGCAATCAGAGGTAATACAACAGCCGGAACCTCAGAATTATCAGATTCCGGACAGCGAAATCCGTTTGGCGGCAATGAATTTGGCTCAAATGTTCGAAATCATTATTAACAAGGATGATTTGCTTATTGGTAAGAAGGCAGAATTGGTAGATGCTGCGATTCCTTTCAACAATGCAATCAGCAGAAAGCACTGCAGAATAAAAAAGTTCAACGGGTTATATTATGTGATTGATGAGGGAAGTGCTAACGGTACCTTTGTAAACGGAGCTAAGCTGAATCCGGGAACTCCGTGCCTAATCAATAGGGGTGATATTGTTCGCATGGCAAATATGGATTTCAAAGTGTTGTAAAAGCGGTGAGGTAATTAGAATGACCAGACCAAGAGTGATAATTGCAGATGAAAACGAAAAGAATATTATTCCGATACAAACAAGACTGATTCAAGAGTTCTTACACCGGATAGATTTGGAGATTATCACACAGAGGGATTATTTTGAACATTTTTTTGCGGAACCACAGAAAGCGGATATTCTGATTGTCTCACGCGAGTTTTATGATGCGTTACCTCAAGGACAGCATGTCTCTCCTGATTTTGTGGTAATCGGGCAAAATGAACCTTCAATTGTCGGGCAGGCAAATGTCAGCCTTATATATCAAGATAACGACATGGTGGAAGGGATTAACAAGATAATTAAAAGGTGTACCGGATTTTTCCAACCCGAAACAGGTGAGAAGAGAGAGAGCAGAATTGTTCTTGTCACATCCGCAAAGGGAGGGACGGGAACGACTACGCTTGCGTTGGGGGTGAGCGCCGGTCTTGCGAGAAACAATAAGAAAGTGTTGTATCTGAATGCCTCCAGATTGCAGTCTTTTCAATATTTATTGCATAATCAGAATGCGATATCTTTATCGGAAGTATATGGCAAATCAGATAATCCAACAGAAAGTTTTTTTCAGGATATAAAGCCGTTTATTTGCAGAGAGGCTTTTGATTATGTTCCGGTATTCAATCAGGCATTAATATCTGCTGGAATAGATTATTCTGTTTTCAAAAAACTGGCTCTTTCTGCCAGGGAAAGTGAAGAATACGATTATATTATCGTAGATGCTGAAAGTACTTTTGATGAGGAAAAGATTAGATTGATTGAAGCCGCGGATAAAGTTCTTGTCGTAACAGAACAAAACATTCACGCCGTACAGGCAACAAATGCGTTTGTTGCAAACATCAAAGCTTCTGATGCAGAAAAATGTAATTTTATTTGTAATAAGTTCCGTAAAGATGAGTATAATGCACTGACTGAGGGTGAAAATCCCCCTGACTTTACAGTGAGCGGGGTTGTGGAATATTTTGCTGCAGATGGCGTGGCGGAGTCAGGACAATTGTCAGACTATTGCATGGCTCTTATCGGATTCTTTCTTTAAGACAGATGAGTAAGCACTTCAGGGAAGACAGATATCGGCAGTAGAAAAATCGGGGAAACAGGAATACAAGGAGAGACTATAGGCTTTTAATTGTTTTTGGGGGACAAGAATGATTATTTATAGTGCAAAAACGGATTGTGGTCTGTGCAGAACTGTAAACCAGGATTCTGCCGCAGCATTCGTGAAAGATAATTTTGGGATATTTATCGTATCGGACGGTATGGGCGGGCACAGTCGTGGGGAACTGGCAAGCTCAGCGGTAGCATACGAATTTAATTTTTTTTGGCAGGAGTTGATGAGTCAGGGGGAGCTCCCTGATTTTGCAACACTGACCACGATGGTAAAACGGGTGATTCTTGAGGCAAATACAAAGGTGTATCAACAGTACAATCATGGACAGGTATGTGGTGCTACTATTGTGGTTTTGCTGGTGTATGGTGATTGTTATGCCGTGTTTTCGGCAGGAGACAGCCATGTATATACCTGTTTAGATCAGAAGCTGACTTTGCTTACCGTAGATGACATTTGGGACAATCTGCCCTCAACAATAAAATCATATACCCAAGAAGAGATAATGCAGAACGAGCGCAGCGGGAAATTGGTTCAAGCGTTGGGAACCGCGAAGACACTTGATGTTCATGTGAAGGCAGACCGTATTAAGGGTAAACAGACGTTTCTTCTTTGCAGTGATGGGCTGTATCGATTCTGTAATGCTAATACAATTCAAAAGAGATTAAATGAAGCGTATGAAAAGGAACAGCTGGACGAGGCAATGGAAGAGATGTTTCGGGAGGTATTTCAAAATGGTGCACCTGACAATGTTTCGGCAATCCTTATCAGTGTGAAATGATTTATACAATACAAAACAGGTAAATGAAAGAAGTCGCAAAGTGTTACTTTGCGACTTCTTTTAATGTGATTCCATTGACTCCAAGAGGTATTTCGTGGTCCAGTCCTACGAATTTACCGTTTTCCTGCCAGAGTACTTCTTTTACAAAATTGTATTTTGCAGTATCCCAAGTGGTAAAATCGTCCAACAGCAATCCGCCGGTATCACCGGAGTTTGCGTTGAGACACCAGAAGGTGTGGTTGAGACGATAATTAGAGATTAAGGTTCGCATATGAGTCATCCAGGTAAGGTTGGGCTCCGTGAGGAAACCGCCCCATTCGCCAATGAGGAGGGGAGCTATATCATCCTCATAGATGTAGAACCAGTTGTCATGCCAGCAGTCTTCCATCAACGAATCATAATCATAACTGCCTTCAAACCAAGGCTGTTTGTATACCGTAGGACCGTAATCGTGAGGAGAATATACCAGTTTATCCTGATATTTGCCAAGATCTATCGGATAATCCTTTACGGCACGCAGATTGCCGCCCCACCAGTTAAAGTAGTAATCATCAGAATCGGTGGATGAATAATCGCCTCTGTCATTCTTGGGATATATTTCAGTACCCTCTACCAGAATTAATACATTGGGATTCTTTGCAAGAATCCTGGCAGCAGCTTTTTCAGCCACATATTTCCAGTTGTTGCTCTGTGTGGAATCATTCCAGATTGCAGCCTGACTTCCTTCATTGGGTTTGCCATGGGGTTCATTTTTCAGGTCGTATGCAATCAGAGTGTCATTATCTGCGTAACGGGCAGCCATCCATTCCAGAGCTTTGTAAAAATCTTCCGTGGTAACCTTGTCGGTGTACCAAAGATTCACGTTATGACCGCTTGCATTGGTTTCCGCTGAATGGATATCTATCATGACTTTCAAGCCGTTGGCCTCCGCCAGGGCAAGGAAGTAATCGAAGATTTCCAATGAGTTCATGGAGTCCAGGGTAGGATTATATGCGTGATTATAATTGGCGGTGGGGTATTCTCCGGCGGCCCATTGATTAATCAGTTGTGCGCTGATGGGAACACGAATCAGGTTAAATCCGTGATCGGCAATTCCTTTTACTGTGGGTTCAAGCTTGGAATTCCAAAGACCGTCAAAAAGATTGGTACCGGTATTATATCCAAACCAGTTGAGACCGGTAATCCATACTTCCCGGCCATCCTTATCCAGGATACGCCGGCCGTCGGTATGTAACCAGTCATCGCCCTGTACTGCTTCTTCGGGGCGTTTTAATAGGGTTGAAACATCAGCAGGGGCAGAGGACTCAGAGCCGGAATTCCCGCCTCCGTTATTCTGCTCGTTTTGATCTACTTTTCCGGCTTTTACGGTACAGGGTATTCCGTTGACTGTGGCTGAAATAATATCAAGGGCAGAACCGGTTCCAAGATTTCCGCCTAAGTAAACGGTGCCACCGGCTGCAACCAGTCCATTGTGTTCGGCATTGTTGATGACTAAGGTATCGCCTTCAATCAGGTAGGTTCCGTTCCAGCCGTCCATACTTTTGAGATCTTTGATCTGCAATCTCAGAGTCCAGCCATTCACGGTACCATCCGTATTGTTGGTCAGGGACATTTCCAGACCATACATCTTTGCACCGCTGTTTTCCCAACTGCTTCCGGCGGAATAGGTCAGTATATATTTGCTGTCAGAGGTTTCGACAGAGCTGTCACCGGCTTGGGAGGAAGAATCTGCAGAGTTGGATTCTTGTGTGGGTGTCTCTTTTTCGGGGGTAACAGACTCCTGCGACGGAGCTTCTGAGCTTTCTTCTGATTCTTTGCTCTCGTCGGAAGAATGTGAATCCTTATCAGGGTAGTCCTCTGAATTCCCGGATGCCTCGGAGGAAGGAACGGACTGATTACCGGTAGCTTCGGCTTCCTTGTCCGGCCAGAAAGATTTGATTCCAAGAAGAATCAACCCCAGTGCCAGGATTGCCACAACAACTCTGAGATGAATCACCTGTTTGTGCAACTGATCTGTGGAAGGAGCCGTTTTTTCTTTTGGTTCTGGCTGTGTTTCCTCAGTTGTGTTTGTGGGTTGTCTTGTATTTGCGTCATTCTCAGGAAGAATGTTTTTCTGCTTGGCTTCTTTTTTGATTTTATTTTTCCCCATTTGATACTCTCCTAATGATTAATTACGGCATCTGTTTCGAACATCGTATTTATATAAAGATTAGCATATTTTTAAAAGTATGACAATGAATTTTGTTCATGGAAGATATTATTGTGAAAATGACGAAAAATTGTTATACTATAAAAGATTAATTCTGTTCAGAAATGAAGGGTAAAGGAGATAGAGATGCAACAGGAACCTATTACGACGGATGAACTTCAGAAGGCAACAACAATCGTCAATAACATTTTAGATTACTATAACAGTAAAGTCGTGGGTCAGCCTTTTTTGGGAGCAACCATTCTGGCTGCCATGATGTCAAATGGACATATCCTGATGGAGTCAGTGCCGGGGCTTGCCAAGACCACAGCGGCAAAGGTCATGACGGACGCCGTCAGCGGCAGCTTTTCCAGAATACAGTGTACCCCGGATCTGATTCCAAGCGATATTATCGGTACACAGATTTATAATGCACAGACTAATCGCTTTGAGAATAAGCTTGGACCTGTCTTTGCAAACTTTGTGCTTCTGGATGAAATCAACCGCTCCAGTGCCAAGACCCAGAGTGCTATGTTGGAGGCAATGCAGGAACACTCTGTTACCATTGGCGGACAGACCTATCCTATGCCGGAGGTATTCGTGGTAATTGCGACCCAGAATCCGGTGGAGCAGGAAGGTACCTATGTGCTTTCCGAAGCGCAGCTGGATAGATTTTTATTCAAGGTGAAACTGGATTATCCCAATCCTGCTTCGGAGGTTGAGATTCTGAATCGAATTGAAAACGGAGTTTTGGCTGAGAGTAAAGCAGTATCCGATATGGAGGAGATGACTTTCCTTCAGAAATTAAAAAAAAGAGTCTATGTGGACGATGCAATCAAAAAATACATAGTCGACATTGTACAGGCTTCCCGAAACACGGACACGTTATTGCCTAAAGATCTGGCACAGTATGTCAGCATGGGAGCAAGCACCAGAGCAGCCATTACTTTTATGGAAGCGGCGAAGTCGGTAGCTGTCATGAACGGCAGGTCCTACTGTACTCCGGACGATATCAAGACACTCCGCTATGCAGTACTGGGACACAGAATCTCACTTAATTTTGCTGCCGCAGCTGACGGCGTATCAGAGGAAACTATTGTTGATGCAATTATAGGAGCGGTGCCTACCCCATGAGAATGAACTATGTATCCCGGATACAAGCCATTATGAGCAGTTATAAAAAAGTGGCTGCTTCCAAGATTACAAGCTGTGTATTGGATGGATCCTATACTTCCGTGTTTAAAGGAAAAAGTATGAATTTCGACGAACTTCGGGAGTATGTTGCGGGAGATGATGTAAAAGACATTGACTGGAAAGCCACTTCCCGAAGCGGTAAAGTGTTGGTTCGTCAATATATAGCTGAGAAGAAACACAATGTTATGTTTGTGATGGATACGAATCGAAGAATGCTTGCAGATTCCGGGAATTCTATTGAAAAGCGCGAACTGGCCGCTTTGTCAGCGGGTATGCTTGCACTGTTTGTTAACCGAAATGCAGACTATGTGGGAGCTGCCTATGCAAATGGTATTTTTATGAAGAATTTTCCGTTCCGTACAGGACTGGCGAATATTGAACAGATCCTGGAGGATTACAGCCGTGCGGTTACAATGGAGAATCATTCGGATATCAATGCAACCCTGGAATATCTGATTCGTAACCTGAGACGCCGCATGGTTATTTTTATTATCACGGATCTGGAGGGGATGAGAAGCATCTCGGAAACCAATCTCAAGCGACTGAGCGTGATGAACGACGTGCTGGCAGTAAGAGTGGATGATGCAGAACTGGGCGGTAAGGTATTATATGATTTGGGCGAAGACAGATATCTGGCTGACTTTTTTGCAAAGGATAAGAGACTGCAAAGGGAAGCTTTGAAAGAAAAACAGAAAGTTGAGAAAGAATGTGAGGAAAAACTGACTCACTTTGGAATTGCAGAAGTCTGTGTTAATCATGTTGGGAGTCTTGAACGAGAATTGAGCAATCTGCTGGACAGACATAAGTTTGAAAAGAGGTAAGTATGAAAATAACAGTTGAACTGCAGGATAATTACAGCTATTCTTTTTGGCCTGTGATTGTATGTATTCTTGCGGTAATCGGTGCGTTTATTGTCACTTTTCTTGTGGCAAAAGCAGTGAAAAAAATAAAAAGCAGACCACCGAAAAAAACATGGCAGAGTTTGACGGATGGCGAGAAGAATGAACTTCGAATAAAATATTATAAGCTGTTGGAAGAGTTGCTGCAAAAAGTGCAAGGGGAACATATTTCCCTGCGGCACTGTTATCAAAAACTCAGCAAATATGTCAGGGAGTTTGTGGCGGATCTTTCAGGGGTAAAGGTTAATAAATGTACCTTGAATGACATTAAACAAATGAATATGCCTGTACTTGCTTCTCTGATCGAGGAGTTCTACGAGGTGGAATTCGCCGAGGTTTCCGTGGGCGATGCAGAAGCGGCAATCGCAAAGACGAAGAGGATAATAGAAACATGGAATTAAAATACACCAATATTTTGACCTGCAGTATCATAGCCGCAGCAGTTATGCTGATACTTCATATCGTGGTGCGCAGAAAGTCCAGAAAATATTCCAAGGGTGAAAAGGTGTATGTCATGGCCTTTATGCAGGAGAATGCATACCTGAAGAGAAGAAAAAGATGGTATATGCTCCTGTCGGCAATTGCACTGCTTCTTCTGGCAGCAGGTATGATATGCGCCGGAGCATTGGCAGCGAGTCCGTATAAATCAAAGACGGTAAAGGAAGAAAACTACTCAAGAGATATTATACTCTGCATGGACATTTCGACTACCGTGGACGCCATGAATCAGACCCTTACCGGGGAGCTGATTGACACCGTGCGTTCTTTTCAGGGAGAACGTATGGGTATTGTGATCTTTAATACCTCGCCGATTCTGCTCTGCCCTTTGACGGACGACTATGAATATGTCATTGAGCAGTTGGAGAATATCAGCAAGGCGCTGAAACTGCGTATTCAGGTTGAAGAAGACGGGGACTGGAACGACGATTATTTTTATCTGAATCAGTATATTTCCGCAGGCACCCTTGTGGGAAATCAGGAGCGGGGCAGCTCCATCATCGGAGATGGTCTGGCGTCGACTGTGTATCATTTTCCGAAGACGGATGAGAAACGATCAAAGATAGTCATTTTCACTTCAGACAATGATGTGAACGGTAAGGAGATTTTTGATATGCCGGAGGCGGCACAGCTGTGCAAACAGAATGAGATCACCGTATATGGGATAGGCACAAAGGAAATGAAATCTGCCGACATGAAAGAAATGAAGGCAGCGGTAGAAGCTACCGGCGGGAAGTTCTATCTGGAAGAAAACAAGTCCACCTTTACAAAGATAATTGACGATATACAAAGTCACAGTGCGTCCCTGATTGAGGGGGACAGTTACGTAATTGAGACAGAATATCCGGAAGTGCCTTTTTTGGCGACGCTGATTTCGGTTGCACTGATGTTCCTGACACTTCGTATATTGAGAAAGTAGGAGCTGTTATGATATTTCGCCCCATCATTCCAATATGGCTGATGACCATATTGGCGGTAATGATTCTTTTATGTAAAAGAAAAGGCATTTTTGCATTCCTAAGACAGATTATTATTGTGGCATTGCTGTTTGCCATCAATCTGCGCCCCATGATACCGGAGGAGCCCGTGACTGCGGAGAAAAAAGTCATGGACGCCAGGGTGCTTTTTGTCATTGACAATACACTCAGCATGGCTGCGGAGGATTATAATGGAAAAGACAGGAGAATTGACGGCGTAAAGGAAGACTGCAGGTATATTATTGAAGAGTTGGAAGGCGCCCGTTTTGGCGTGATTACCTTTTATAACAATGCAAGTCTGATTACGCCGTTTACCGATAATTCCGAGCACGTCATCAATTCAATCAATGCGATGACTCTGCCGCAGGAGTTATATGCCAGAGGAAGTTCCCTGAACACGCCGAAAAAGCTTATGCTTGCCACATTGAAGCAGGAACAGGAAAAATATGGCAGCAAATTCATTGTTTTTTTTGTCAGTGACGGAGAGATAACCGACGAAAGCAGACTTGGCTCCTACAAGGAGATTTCAGAGTATATAGATGGTGGTGCTGTGTTGGGCTATGGTACGGATAAGGGTGGTAAGATGTATTCTTATTCCTTGTATGACGACACCCCGGAACTTGTTATGGATGACTCAGGGTATGACTATAAGCCGGCAATCTCAAAAATAGATGAAAAAAATTTGAAGGAAATTGCTGAGGATATGGGTGTTTCCTATGTCCATATGACGGAAACGGACGAGATAGATCCGGTGTTGAAGGAGATAATGGAAAATCTTGACACAACCCTGACTGAGGATGAGGAAGAAGAGCTGTTTACTGCAAAAGATATCTATATCTATTTTACAATTCCGTTGTTGCTTATGCTCGCATGGGAGGCGGTATTGACATTTCGTAAGAAGTAAATGAGGATAGAGTGATGAAAAGAGTTTTTATCGGACTCGGGCTGGTCTGTATAACAATGGTAACGACGCTGACACTGATATATCAGCGATATATTTATCATTATAATCGTGGCAATACTTTCTATGAAGAAGGGCAGTACGATAAGGCCGTCGATGAGTATGAAAAGGCATTGAATTGCAGGCTGGCAGAGGGAAAAGAATGCGATATCCGTGTGAATACGGCGCTTGCAATGGTAGCACCTTTAGAGATCCAAAATCCGGAAAAACTGAGCGAAAAAGAAAGGAAGCAATACATAAAGATTCTGGAGGGGGCTGTTGAGATTCTGACAGAAGAAGGCTGTGCCGGCAAAAAGAAAGGTCATGATGAGGATGCCCAACAGCTTAAGGAGGAATTGGAAGAGATACTGGACGAGCTGGAACAGGAGCAGGAACAGACCGATCCTGACGAGAGTGACCCGGAAGACGGAGATGATAAGGACACCCCCGGTAAACAGGAGCAGACAAGGGAGCAGCAGAAACAGCTGGAGGATATTCTGCAGCAGGGTACAGAGGAGCATATTAAGACAATGGAAGAATACAAACAAATGGAAGATTATAAGTATTACGGCGGAAAATCATGGTAATCCGACCGGATTGCCCGGAAGCTATGAGAGAACGGCGTGGAATTGTTGAAAAATCCGCGAGAAATAGTATAATTAATACTATACACAGACAAGAAGCACATTATTTGTCTTATAGAGATCGGAGGGTATTATGGAACTGAAACAGGTATATGAGCAGTTGAGCGGAAGCTATGAGAGCGTCATGAGCCGCCTGATGACGGAAGAACGGGTGAAAAAGTATTTATTAAAATTTCTTGATCAAAAAATGGATTGTCTGATTTTAAGTGCATTGGAAGCGGAGGACTATGAGACGGCTTTTCGCGAGGCACACAATCTGAAGGGAGTATGCGCGAATCTGAATCTTGACCGTCTGCAGATATCTGCCAGTGAGCTTACAGAGGCTCTGCGCGGCGGAAAGCCGGAAGCCGACATTACACCTCTGGTGGAAGCTGTGAAGGCAGACTATAGGTTTACGGTAGAGGCCCTTGAAAACCTGAGATAATAAAGTAGGAGATACCGAATGGAGAAAAACGCATTATTAATTGTTGATGACATGGAGATTAACAGAGATATCCTGAAGGATATTTTTGAAGAACAATATGTTCTGTATGAGGCTGAGGACGGAGAGGAAGCAATAGCGCAGCTTGAGAAACACAATGGAGAGGTTGCACTGATGTTTCTTGATTTGCAGATGCCCAGAAAAAATGGTCTGGAAGTGCTGAAGTACATGAATGAAAAGGCACTGATTAACCAGATTCCCGTTATTATGATTACCGGTGAGGCAACGGTAGAAAGCGACGTGAAGGCATATGAGCTGGGGGCAGCAGATATTATATATAAGCCCTTTGCGCCTTCGGTTGTCATTCGAAGAACATTGAATATTATTGAACTGTACGAGCACAGAATCTCTCTGGAAAAGAAGCTGGAGAAGAGAACGGCACAGCTGAGAATCAGTCAGGAAAAGCTGGAGAAAAACAATGATTTCCTGATCAATGCATTGAGTTCCGTGGTAGAATTCAGAAGCCTGGAATCAGGCGAACATATCAAGAGAGTTAAGACCTTCACGGGTATCATGCTTCATAATCTCAGAATACTGTACCCTGAGTACCGGATTACGGACGAACAGATGAAAGCCATGATTAATGCATCCGCATTGCATGACATTGGTAAGATATCGATTCCCGATGAGATACTGTTAAAGCCTGACAAGCTTACCAAGGAAGAGTTCGAGGTAATGAAGACACATACCACAAAGGGCTGTGAGCTCCTGGAGAAATTTAAACAGGAAGAGAATGAGTTCTATAAGTACTGCTATGACATTTGCAGACATCATCATGAACGCTATGACGGCAAGGGTTATCCGGATGGTCTGACAGGAGAGGATATTCCCATCTGTGCCCAGATTGTATCCATTGTAGATGTCTATGATGCGCTGGTAAGTAAGCGCGTATACAAGACTCCTTTTGCCGTGGAGGAGGCAGAGCGCATGATTCTCTCCGGAGAATGCGGTACTTTCTCCCCCAGGATAATAGAGTGCTTCGAGATGGCAAAGCCGGAATTGTTTGCATTGACTGAGGGAAGATTCAGTTTTGCGGATGCTTTATAACAGAATACACCTGATAGTTTAAATGCTTACGTTCCACATGGATGAGCTGCTGAATGCTGTCCTTGACATGCTGACGCTTCAGAACATCGACGACAAAGGCGGAATAACGGGTGTTCCGGAAGGTATCAAATTCCTCGATTAACATATCCAGGGTTTTGCCTGCCGTGTAAGGACGTCCTATGATATCCGTGGCAGCATCAATGCTGTCTGCAATACTGAGAATATCGACAAATGGTTTATTGGGGGTTGATTCCGCCGTCGCGGGATAGCCCCCTTTTCCGTTGTACCAGACATGATGAAATCTGGCACAGGCACGGATGCAGTCAAAGATGGGACCGCTGCTTTTTGCAAAAAAACGGTCGAAGTTATCAGGGTGGTCTTTTATGACTCTGAATTCCTCGTCTGTCAGATTGCGGCTGGAATTGGAGACATAATCAATACAATAATACTTTCCGATGTCATGGAACATGGCACACTGATTCCATACATCCTGCAATTCCATTGGATGGGAAGCGATATAGTCCTCGCTCATTTCACAGACTCCGTCAAGAAAATGTGGGTCAGTATGAAGAATTTCCGTAAGCAGAACCTTACCGATTTTCTTTACCATGATCGTGTGGAGATATAAGGCCTTGTCTGCGTAGACCGTCATTTTCAATACAAAATCCTTCAGACGGTCAAATCCCATACACTCTGAAGCAGCATGGATGAATTCGGCACAATAGCTGGTAATATAGAAGGTATCAGCGGACTTGGAAAGAGTACTGTATACCTTGAGAACATGATTCATCACCGCTTCACAATGGCGGTACTTTGTCCGGGAATCACACTTTGCATACTTGTTGAGATAGTTGATATAAACAGCAGAGTAAAGGAAATGATAGGTATCATCGTCAGCGAAGAATTTTGTCATCCCCTCCTTTGCTGTGTGGTTGAGCCTGCTTAACAGTACATACAGCGGAATCTCACCCAATAGGTATGATGTCTCCATACACCGGAGAATCGCATTGGCCTGCTGATACTTATAATCAGGGTCTCGGAGTGCCTGCTGAAGTCTGTGATAGACGGAAGCAAAGCGTTCTGTATCATAAGGGGAAAGCTGCCTGCCGCTGTTCAGGACAGTCAGTGTATGATTGAGGACATCTATCAGGGCATAAAAATATGCACCGCTATTTTTTACACGGGGATCCTCCAGGCTTAGACTATGCTTTTCCAGGTAATTCAGAAAATAATCAAAGCGCTCCAACGCTCCATCCGGATCTCCGGAGTGATAGCTCAGGGAGGCCACATAGCTGGTCAGATGATTGATACCATCGGGTGTAAAGCTGTCAAACTTGGAGATGAGGAATTCAGCCAGAGAATAGTCCTGCTTGGAGGGATTTGGAATACTGTGATCGTTTAAAATCATCTCAAAATAAAATATCAGAAATACCTGACGAAGAACGCCCTCCCAATCCTCTATGAGAGTGTAGTATTCTTTCAGAATCAGATTGATGCGATGGGACACGCCGCGATCCATGTATTCGGTGGAGTCACTGATACGAAGTCCACGCCAAAACAAACGAAGCTCCTCAGCGATTTCCGGGGTGATCAGAGAAGCATCTTTTTCTAAAGGAACCAGGCACTCTTGTAGGATACGGTTATTATCCAGCTGAATCTCTCTCTTTTGATTGGAGATTTGAATCAGGGCGTCAATAAGCTCATCCTCCTGTTGATATTTGCTGAAATCAGTCTGATTCAGTGCATTATATGTCAGCATGTTTTGTATATATTTCTGATAATCCATGAAAACCTCCCGAAGGTATTCTTGCTTTTACCCTGTGTTCATTATAGCATAATGGTGGAAACGAGACAATGAGATTCAGTCGGCAGGAGTTCGTGAATGCATAGAATTAAGATAAAAGGCAAGTGACAGCACAGTTGCGGTACACCAGCCTATGGGCCATGCACACCAGATTCCGGTTGCCCCCAGGGAAGTTCTTGAAAAACAGTATGCCAGAAGAACCCGCAGAATCAGGTCTGTAAAGGTTGCCGTCATAAAGCTCCTCATTCTTCCGGCACCCCGTAAGATGCCGTCCGCCACTAATTTAACGGAAATAATAAAATAGAAGGGGGACAGAATCCTTAAAAAGGTCATACCGGTACGCATGGCAAGCTCTGTAGGCTCCTCCAGGAAGAGTTTCAGAACAAGATTTCCGCCGAAGAAGTAGAGCAGAAACAAGGGTAAACTCAGCATCCAGACTAATCTGATGCCGCTCCGGAAGCCCTGCCTGATACGAGACAGCTTCCCGGCTCCCAGATTCTGTGCCGTATAGTTGGAGATTCCGTTGCCCAGCGTGGTAAAGGAAGTCATAACCAGATTGTTCAGCTTAACGGCTGCGGAATACCCCGCCATCACCGGCGCTCCGAATCCGTTGATGATACCCTGGATTGCGATGTTTCCCAGGGAGATGAAGCTCTGCTGCATAGTACTTGGAACAGCAATCGATACAATCTGCTTAAGAAGCTGCAGGTCGAAGAGGGGAGATATTTCGTTACTTTCAAGTTTCCCCAGTCTGCGAAATATTACGGTCATTGCAAGAATGCAGCTGACGCCCTGACAGAGGAAGGTTGCCCATGCCACTCCTGCAACACCCATATGAAAGGCTTTTACAAACCATATATCGACTGCTATATTGGACAGGGAGGACACGGCCAGAAAGAAAAAGGGAGTTTTGGAATCCCCCAGTGCCGAGAAAATCCCGGTAGCAATATTGTAAAAAAATACGAAGGGCAATCCCCATGCATAAATATCCAGATATAACCGGGAATCGGCAAACACTTCATCGGGGGTGTGTATCAGCCTGAGCAGCAGGTCGGAACCGGTGATTCCCACAAGCATCAATAGCAGGCAGATTATTCCGCTGAAAATACAGGCCGTAGAAACAGCTGTTTTAACACCTTTAAAATCCCTGGCACCAAACAGCTTAGAAACGATAACGGAACAGCCCATGTTGCATCCGAAGGCAAAAGCAATAAAGATTAACGTGATTTCATAACTGTTTCCGACGGCAGCTAAGGCATTTTCTCCCACAAATTTTCCGGCGACCAGACTGTCGGCTATATTATAGAGCTGTTGAAAAACGATACTGCCAAAGAGTGGCATACAGAATTTCCAAAGCACCGTTTGAGGATCTCCCACGGTCAAATCCCTGTTCATATTCCTGTTCCTCCGTTTCTTTTGTGCCGGTGTATAACACGGGTATGTTTCACATATCAATCATGAAGTATAGCACCGGAATAATGAAATGCCAAGAAGAATGTACCTAATGCTCTGTTGGGTTCTTTTATCCTTTGGAATTGGAATCCTTTTTTACAGTTTCTCCTATAGACCTAATAAGCCTAACTATCCTTCATTAACCAAATCCACTAATTCTGAGTCGTTAAACCCTTTCTATAATCCATCTTCTTGCCCTTCGGACAAGAAGCATCCCTCGCTCTAAAGAGCTCGGTCAATCCCGATTTGCCGAACTCTTGCTTTTGATAATAAGTTTGTCACGCTGAAATTTATTTGAAAATAGAGTTTATTACTATATATTACAATGCATGTAAAAAGGCATACCCACAAATCATGGGATATACCTTTTGAACAAGTTCATTTATTCTTTCGTGATATTCACTTATATACGCAATTTTTAGATATATAAGTTTTTAGAGGCAACACATAGATTATATGATATATAATCGGTGGGTGAATATATGATAAATATATGCGGTATAATAATGCTTTTTACTTGCAATTTATAATATATTGGTGTATCTTTAGTTCAAGAGCAGATTTTCTATAATTAATTATCATCTTTGCCGGCGACGGTGTCTATATCTATTTCAGAAATTCCTGCTTGATTTCAAAAAATAATTGAGCAGGAGTATAATAAAATGCACAGGTTTTTTAAGCAATATCTCCTGCGTCACATTGAAAGGAGAAATGCTTATGGCAAAAAACTACGAAGAGCTGACAATTACGGATGACTTTATGTTTGGTAAGGTGATGGAGGACAAGGTGCTTTGTCATGATTTGCTGGAGTGTTTGTTGGGACAACCTGTGGGGGAACTGCAGGATGTACAATCAGAGCGACGGTTCCGCTATACCTCCGATGGCAAGCCGATTCGTCTGGATGTATATACCGGAGATAATGAGCATACCTACGATACTGAGATGCAGAATCTGAATCATCACACAATTGAGGAATTGGAATTACCCAAGAGAAGTGCAAAGTACTCCTTTGAGAATAGGTGTAGGGAAGAATCAGAGCTGGTACTGTCGGATGGGACTGAGAAGTTCTTTTTTAATTGCAGTTGCCGTTCTGAGGATGTTCCTGAGGAATTGAGGGCATTGTATGAATACATACAAGAAGGCAAAGTTAACAGTGAACTGACCGGACGGCTTGAGGAGGCTGTTGAAAAGGCAAGGCGAAATGAGAAATGGAGGTCGGAGTACGTGAAAGAATTAATACTTGAAGATGACATCAGAGAAGAGGGAAGAGCAGAAGGAAGAGAAGAGGGAAGAGCAGAAGAAAGGGCGA
>CALZBR010000046.1 GCA_945621435.1 uncultured Lachnospiraceae bacterium | reverse complement strand
GTGTTCTGAGGGTGGTTGTGTAGATTACACTTCACTTGTTCCCGGTGTGGACATCGGTCCTGACCTTCAGTGGTTTGATCCTTACCAGGATGTATATGATCTGCTGGGTGCTACCATTACGAAGTGGGAGGACGCTGTGCGTGACGCAAACAGGTAAGTTTACGGCGTTACAAACGGGGCGTACCATAGGAATATTCATTGACAGAACTGGTCGATGTAATGTACTATAAGATATATGCGGTATTGAAGTATCGCCACATAGGACAGTGAATAGCAAGGGTAACATGACAGTTTGTCAGGTTTGTAGAGGAGGATGAAAAATGAATTGTGGAAATTGTGGAAAGGAATTGCAGGTCGGCGATAAGTTTTGCATGACCTGCGGTTGGAGAGTTCCGGAGGAAACGGTACCTGTAACCAATGCAGCTCAGCCGAATACGGGGGATAGTGACAAAACAGTGATTTTGTCCGCAACCATGCAGGAGCCTGTGCAGGCAAGTGTACCTCAGGGCAACGTATTCCAGGGGAACACGGCACCCCAGACAGATGCTTTCCAGGGCAATGTATTTCAGGGCGGCGCAGCACCCCAGGCAGGTGCATATCAGATGGCTGCGGCACCTCAGGTAAGTGATGTTCCGAAGGGTAAAAAGCCCAAGAAAGAAAAAGTGAAGAAGGAAAAGTCCGGGAAGAAGGGTGGTCTGATTGTTGCCGCTATCGGAGCGGTGGCGGTTATTGCAGGAGGAGTAGTTGCTGCGTTTAACTGGGATGTTGTGACAAACACAATCAAGAGTACATTTTCTTCACCTCAGGATTATTACGCATCTGTTGAAAAGGATAATTTCAGCAACATGGCTGCTTCTGCAGCAAATGCTTATCAGACGATGCTTCGTGAGCCGATGAGCTCTGTTTCGGATATGTATGAGAGTGTAACATCCGGTGAGATTTACGAGGGTGGCTATAAGGGCGAGATCGTGATTGAACTGGGCGACTCTGCCATGGAGAATCTGATGGATACATTGAGTTATCAAGAGGAATTACCTTTTGATATCTCTGAATGGAACAGGATTGCATTGGAATATGAGACCTATTCAGGCGATTCTCTTATCAATGCAGCAGCAGGACTGACCATCGGTGATACCGGTCTGATATCTGTTGATACGCTTCTGGATTATAAGGATTCTGCTCTGTATCTTGCTATGCCGGAGCTCTCTGAGTCATATCTGGGTATCAGCTTTGAGGATGTTATGGCAGATTACGAGGATGCTCTGCAAAGCATGGAGGAGATGACAGAGTATCTGGATGCCATTCAGGAAATCGTGAAGGTACTTCCCGATGAAAAACAGGCACAGGCTCTTTTGACAAAGTATTTTGATGTCATCATCGGCTGTGTTGACGATGTAGACAAGGAAAGCGTGAAGCTGGAAGTCGGCGGTGTAAATCAGAAGTGTACCTGTCTCAAGGTAACCATTGACGGTAAGACTCTGGTCAAGGCAGCGAAGGCTTTGTGTAAGGAATTGAAAGATGATAAGGATCTCAAGAAGTATATCACCGATTTTGTAGATGCGGTTTCTGAACAGGCAGAAGCACTTGATATGGCCGAGGAGCTCGGTATGGAACTGGATGCAGATGAGATTTATGAGCAGTTCCAGAGCATGTGTGACGAGATTCTCGACACAATTGATGAGAATGAAGAGGAGATTCCTGAGTTTGAATTGGTTATGAGTGTATATGTCGACTCTAAGGGTCACGTCTGCGGAAGAGAGTTTGAGCTTGAAGTGGAAGAACAGACGATGACACTTTTGGTTGCAAATACCGAGAATGGTTCTAATGTCGGTTTCGAGGCTTCTCTGTCGATAGATGACGGTGACGGGGAAAATGGCTTCGTGTTCGAGGGAAGCGGCAAGAAGAACAAGGGCAAGCTGGACGGTACCTATGCGCTTACTGTTATGGCACAGGGCGAAAAGAAAAAGATGATGAACGTCAGCGTGAAACAGTTTGATCTGGATGCCATGGAAAAGGGCTATCTCAACGGTAGCTTTGGACTCAGCATCGCAGACGATCTTCTGGAAGAGATGGAAGAGCGTATTCCTGAGGAAGTATATTCCATGCTGGAAGAGATGGAATTGGTATTCGATCTGACCTCCAATGAAAATGCTGCCAAGTTCAAGGTAAGTCTGAATCAGGGCAAGGAATTGTACGCAAGCCTCAGCATTTCTTCGGAAAAGGTAAGTGATAAAAAACTTAGCGTTCCTTCCGATGCAATCATGATTGAGGATATCGAGGATCCTGAGGAAGCTATGCTCGAGTACTGGGAGACCATCGATTGGGACAGCATGATTGAGAAACTGGAAGAGATCGGATTTTCTGACGAGCTTATTGAGAATTTAAATGATTTGATTGAGCGAGTTAATGACGAATTGTGATTATGACAGAGATTAAGAATATCAAAAAGAAATACGGCAAGAAAATTGTTTTAGAAGATATTTCATTTTCTGTACAGGAGGGAAAGTGTGTCGGGATTCTCGGCGGCAACGGCTGCGGTAAGTCCACACTGCTTTCTATCCTTGCAGGAGTGCAGAAAGCGGACAACGGTTCCTTCCTTTGGGAAGGAGCCGATTTGTTTGCCGATGGAAAGGTTCGCTCGGAGATTCTGGGGTACGTGCCTCAGGGGAACCCTTTGATGGAGGAATTGACGGCCTGGGACAATCTTCGGCTCTGGTATGACAAAGAGAGTCTGAAAAAAGAGCTGGAGGAGGGTGTCCTTGCCATGCTCGGTATTCCGGGATTTATCAGGGTTCCGGTGAAAAAGATGTCGGGCGGTATGAAAAAAAGACTGTCTATCGGCTGCGCGGTGGCCAACCGTCCAAAGCTGCTTCTTCTGGATGAGCCATCGGCTGCCTTGGATCTCGTATGCAAGGAGCGCATCGGTAACTACCTGAGAGACTTCAAGGCGCAGGGGGGAAGCATAATACTGGCAACCCATGATGTGCCTGAACTGGAGCTTTGTGATGAATTATTCATTATGAAGGAAGGGGTGCTTGAGCCCTATACCTTTGACGGTAATGTACATCATCTTGTGGGAAGGCTGTAGGAAGAAAATGAAGAAATTCAGGCAATATTTTCTTGCACAATTGAAGCGGGTATGGAAGGCTTTTCCCTTCATTGCACTTATGACGGTTTTGTTGGTGGGATGTATGGCTGTCATTTCGATTGCCATGCTGAGAAGCTACAATTCCTCCGACAAGAAGCAAAAGCTGGAAATCGGTATCGCGGGTGATACCTCCAACAACTACATAAGCTTCGGACTCATGGCAGTGCAGATGCTGGATACTTCCAGATTCTACGTTGATTTCAGCCAGATGTCGGAAGAAGAGGCCAAGAGCAGGTTAAAGGCCGGTGAAATGACGGCTTATGTGGTTATTCCTGAGGGGTTTGCAGAAGCCTTTGATGCAGGTGAAGATGCGAAGGTAACCTATGCAGCTGCCAATCAGGCATCAGGTCTCGGTTCTGCCCTGACCAACGAAATAGTGGAAATTGTGTCCAACGTGATCTATAGCTCTCGTACTTCCATAAACGGTATTTGGAGCTTTATGGACGATTATGACTGTCCGGAGGATCCAAATGTGGTATCCGACGATTTATTTGCCGAGTTTATGAATCTGTTCCTGGGAAGAACCAAGTTCTGGTCGGTGAACTATCTGGGGGCAGACGGAAGTCTGGGCTTTATCAGCTACTATGTTATCGCTATTATGATTCTCTTTATGCTGTTATGGGGCATTACCGGCAGCAGTCTGTTTATGAAGCGGGATGTTTCGCTTGCAAAATTTCTCAAAGCGAAGGGGCAGGGAATCCTTTTACAGATATCAGCGGAATATCTGGCATATTTTGTGCTGATGGCGGGTACAATGCTGATGATATTTATGCCTGCGGTTGTGGTTATGGCCAAGGCGAATCTGATACTTCCTGAGTGGCAAAACGATCCGGTTTCACAAGGGATTACTTTTGTTGTCCGGATGCTTCCTGCGATGGCGTTACTGGCAGCCTTTCATTTTTTCCTGTATGAGCTTATCACCAATATGGTTAGCGGAATTTTATTTCAATTCATAATGGGGCTGGGTCTCGCCTATCTGTCTGGCTGTATCTATCCACTGTCCTTCTTCCCTGAAAGTATACAGAGGCTTGTTCCCTTTCTGCCTTCCGGTCTTGCCATGAAGTATGGAGCCGGAGTGATGAGAGGGGTTTCTGTAGGGACAGAAATGGCAGGTATTGTTCTTTATCTTGCGTTGTTTTTGGGACTGGCTGCCATAGTCAGGGGACGGAGGATGAAGGCATGAGACAAATCAGACATTGCTTTTTATACTACGCTCTGCTCAGTAAGCGTTTTTTTAAGAAATTCAGCTTTATTATTCTTCTCTGCACCGTTCCGCTGCTGGTGCTCGGACTGAAAAATGTATCAGCCGAAGATACGGGTATGTTAAAGATTCTTCTGTATGCGGAGGATCCGGAGGATGAGACTGTCCGGGAGCTGACGGCAAAAATGCTTAAGGAGGATAGTGTGATCAACTATCAGTCGGTAGAGGATGTTGATACCGGCAAGAGAATGGTTGCCCGGGGGGAAGCGGACGCTCTATGGATTTTCCGCGATGACTTCATCAACAGGGCAGAGAAGATTATTTCCACAGGCAGAAAAGGCGGTGGAGTCATTACCGTGATTGAGCGGGAAGAAAATGTTGCCATGCAGCTTGCCAGGGTGAAGCTGTTTGGAATCATGTATCCGGATCTGTCCTATGCTCTGTGCAAGAATTTTGTGAAGAGTGAACTGGGAATTGAGGCGACGGATGAGGAGCTCATGAACTATTTTAAATCTTCAGGGAACGAGGAGAAAATATTTAACCTGGAGCTCGTGGAAGGGGATGCCGCCGGAATTACGGAGAAACAGAACTATCTGACGGCACCGCTGAGAGGAATGCTGGCGTTGATGATCATTCTCTGCGGACTGGCTGCGGAGATGTACTATCTGCAGGATAAGGAACATGGGATTCTGGATGCGTTTTCGCTAAGACGCAGGCAAAGGTCGGTGTATGTGTATCAGATGGCGGCCATGATCCCGGTTGCGGCAGCAATCTTTGCTGCCCTGTATCTTATCCGGGATTTTACCGGCGTGGGAAGGGAATTGCTCTTGCTGTCGCTATACCTGCTGGATTCTGTGTTTTTTTGTAATCTGGTGAGAAAATTGTTTGGAACGGCGGGACGGCTTGGCGCAGCAATACCGATTCTGATTCTTGGCATGCTGGTGGTATGTCCTATCTTTTTCTATTTCAGAAATCTGAGCGCGATTCAAAATCTGGTGCCGACCTTTTATTATCTGAGGTATTCCTGTGTAAGGCTGGAACTCGGAGATATTGGCAAAATGCTCCTTTACGCACTGATCGGAGGAGCACTGGATATGATTACGGATTGGTTTGCGCGCAGTAGAGCGTAGCAGAGCGAAGATCAAGGTAAGTGACTTCCGGTGATATGGAGAGGACAATGTTTTGTTTTGAGGAAGAATTAAAAAAACTCCCCAAAGAACCGGGAGTATACATTATGAGAGATGACAAGGATGTCATTTTGTATGTGGGAAAAGCCGTCAACCTGCATAACAGGGTACGTTCCTACTTTCGAGAGAACATCGGAAGAGGACCCGCCATAGACAAAATGGTCTCTTTGATTGCTAGATTCGAATATATAGTCACCGATTCCGAGCTGGAGGCGTTGGTGCTGGAGAATAACCTGATTAAGGAGTATTCTCCTAAATACAATACTCTGTTGAAGGATGATAAGACTTACCCATATATCAAGGTCACTGTGGGGGAGGATTATCCGAGGATCATGCTGTCCCGCAACATGAAGAAGGATAAGTCCAGATACTTCGGTCCCTATACCAACGCGGCGGCAGTGAAGGATACCATAGAGCTGCTGAACAAGCTCTATCAGCTGCGTACCTGCAACCGGAATCTGCCCAGGGACATCGGGATGGACCGTCCCTGCCTGAATTATCACATCAAACAGTGTCAGGCGCCCTGCCAGGGCTATGTGAGCAGGGAGGAATATCGGAAGAAGCTCGACGGTGCGCTGGAATTCCTGAGCGGTAATTATAATATGATTCTTAAGGAGCTTGATACTAAAATGAAGGCGGCTGCGGAGGTGCTGGACTTCGAGGCGGCAGCAGGGTATCGGGATCTGTATAACAGTGTAAAGCAGGTTTCCCAGAAGCAGAAAATCACGGACAGCGTCGGGGAGGACAAGGATATCATTGCGCTGTACCAGGACGAAAACGAAGCAGTGGTGCAGGTGTTCTTTGTGAGGGACGGTAAGCTGATCGGACGGGAACACTATTATATGACAAATGTGTCGGAAAAAAAGGAAACCCTGCAGGAGTTCGTCAAACAGTTTTACGCGGGGACTCCCTTTATTCCCAGAGAACTGATGATTCAGTATGAAATAGAAGAAGGGGAGCTGATAGAAAAATGGCTGTCCGATCGCAAGGGTGCCAGAGTCTATCTGAAGGTTCCCAAGATAGGTTCCAAGGAAAAACTGGTGGAACTGGCAGCACAGAATGCCAGGCATGTTCTGGAACAGGACAGAGAGCGACTGAAGCGGGAACAGGGTAGGACGATCGGAGCTGTAAAGGAGATTGCAGATATCCTTGGATTGGAGCACATTGAGCGGATGGAGGCCTTTGATATTTCCAATATCAACGGATTTGAGAATGTGGGTTCCATGATTGTCTTTGAAAAAGGTAAGCCTAAGCCCAGTGATTATCGTAAATTCCGCATTCGCACCGTGTCCGGACCGGATGATTATGCCTGCATGAGGGAAGTATTGACCAGACGTTTTACGCATGGTATGGAAGAGCAGGAAGAATTAAAAAAGAAAGATATGGATCAGGAGTTCGGGAGTTTTACAAAATTTCCGGACCTGCTGATGATGGATGGTGGACGTGGTCAGGTCAATATTGCCCTGGCAGTGCTGGAGGAATTGCACATTAATATCCCGGTATGCGGCATGGTAAAGGATGATAATCATCATACCAGGGGACTTTATTTCAACAATGTGGAGCTGCCGATTAATACCCGTTCCGAAGGATTTAAGCTTATCACCAGAGTGCAGGACGAGGCGCATAGATTTGCCATTGAATATCATCGCTCCCTGAGAAGTAAATCCCAGGTTAAATCAGTGCTGGATGATATCCCGGGCGTGGGACCCGCAAGAAGGAAGGCTTTGATGAGGCACTTCAAATCTCTGGAAGAAGTGAAGCAGGCATCGGTGGAAGAGCTGCAACAATTACCGGAACTGAATCGGCGTGCAGCGGAGGAAATATATGCTTTTTTTCGAAAGAAGGAAGATGAAAACTTCGCAAAAAAGGAAAGCACAAACTTCACATGACCCTGAGTTTATGGTATAATTAGCGGAAACAAACACAAAAAAGGAGCGCAGACAACTTCTGCAGAAATGAGGCTGATATGGAATACGTTGCACTGACCCGATTGATTGAAAAAATGAAGCTGGAGAATCTGACTCCCGAGCTTTCGGTCAAAGGAATTAAGATTACCCAGCCGGATATCAACAGACCTGCCCTGCAGATGGCAGGCTATTTGAAGCATTTTGATGCCACCAGACTTCAGATCATAGGATTTGTGGAAGCCAGTTATTTTAATGATCTTGATGAAAAGCGTAAGTGTGATGTCTGTGATGAACTCATGAGCTACGATGTACCCGCGTTTGTATTCTGCCGTGAGCTTGTACCGGATCCTATCTTTCTCGAAAAAGCGATTGCACACAGGATTCCCATTCTCTCCACCAAGAAGACAACCTCGGCTTTTATGGCGGAGACCATCAGATGGCTGAATGTTAAGCTTGCTCCCTGTATTTCCGTGCACGGCGTACTTGTGGATGTCTACGGCGAAGGCGTGCTGATCACCGGAGAGAGCGGTATCGGTAAGTCCGAGGCAGCGTTGGAGCTGGTCAAGAGAGGGCACCGTCTGGTGACAGATGATGTGGTGGAGCTACGTAAGGTCAGCGATGATACCCTGATTGGTTCCGCACCGGATGTGACCAAGCATCTGATTGAGCTCAGAGGCATCGGCATTGTGGATATCAAGGCATTGTTCGGTGCATCCTCTGTAAAGGATACTCAATCCATCGACCTGGTGATCAGGCTTGAGGACTGGGACAAGGA
Organism: uncultured Lachnospiraceae bacterium; assembly: GCA_945621435.1. Taxonomy (GTDB): domain Bacteria; phylum Bacillota; class Clostridia; order Lachnospirales; family Lachnospiraceae; genus Acetatifactor. Next base: position 10,946 of record CALZBR010000046.1, on the reverse strand, counting down.
CAAGGAATACGACAGGCTGGGTCTGGAGGAGACCTATACGGAGTATCTCGGCAATAAGATCGTGTGCCACAATATTCCCATTCGACCGGGACGAAATCTGGCGATTATCTGTGAATCGGCTGCGGTTAACCACCGCCAGAAGAAGATGGGCTACAACGCAGCTCAGGAACTGTATTCACGTGTTCAGAATTCCCTGAAGAAGCGGGAAGAGGAAGAAGAGGAATAAGGCAGCCTGAAAACAGAGCAGGCAGAGAAGACAGAAGGGAATTACGAAAGGAGAGGCAGAAATGGGAAAATATGCTTTTGGAGTTGATATAGGCGGAACCACCGTCAAGATTGGTCTTTTTGAGGCAAACGGAGAACTTCTGAATAAGTGGGAGATCCCTACCAATAAGGCAGATTCAGGAGAGTGCATTATTCCTGACATTGTAGCGAGTCTTCGGGAGGAGATGGAGAAAAAGGGCATCAGCGAAGAGGAGCTGTGCGGAATCGGTGTAGGTGCGCCCGGTGCCGTTGATGAGGAAGGCGTTCTGGTGGGGGGAGCTGTCAATATCGGCTGGAAACCTTTTAACATACCGGAAGCTTTTAATGCATATATTAAGGTACCGGTAAAAGCTGTAAATGATGCGAACTCAGCTGCCTTCGGTGAGATGTGGAAGGGCGGTGGCAGAGGCTGCAGCAATATGGTTGCGGTTACTCTCGGAACCGGCGTCGGCGGAGGTATCATTATCGGTGGCAGTATCCTGACAGGCGCTACCGGTGCCGGTGGTGAGATTGGACATATTCACATTGAAGATAAGGAAACAGAGATTTGTGGCTGCAAGAATAAAGGTTGCCTGGAGCAGTATGCATCTGCTACCGGTATCGTACGCCTGGCGAAGAGACGTCTGGCTGCAGACGGGGAAGCTTCTGTACTGCGTGAACAGGAAATCTCTGCCAAGACGGTATTTGATGCGGTAAAGGCGGGGGATAAGGTAGCAATTGAGATAGCAGAACAGTTTGGCGAATATCTCGGCAAAGGTCTGGCAGCCGTTGCAAATGTGGTAAATCCCGAGCGATTTGTTATCGGCGGAGGCGTGTCCAAGGCGGGAGAGGTGCTGCTCTCCTATGTGGAGCCTCAGTTCCAAAAGTATGCATTCCCTCCCTGCCGGGGAGCGAAATTTGCTCTTGCAGAGCTTGGAAATGATGCCGGAATCTACGGTGCAGCAGGACTTGTTTTAAGAAAATAACTCCGGTATGGCTGTTGATTGCAGCTGCACTGTCGGAGATTGAATAGGATGATATGCGAATGGTCAGTGAAGCGGTGGTGCAAGCTTTAAAACAATATGTACCGGAAGAAAATATCTGCTTACAGGAGCCAATGGCGGGACATACTACCTTTAGAATCGGCGGTCCCGCAGACTGCCTGGTGGAACTGGAGAGTGAGGAACAGCTGATTCGGGTTCAGAATTATCTGAACAAGGTTGAGCTTCCCTATTTTATCCTGGGCAATGGAAGTAATCTCCTAGTCAGTGATGAAGGGTATCGGGGAGTCGTACTTAGAATTGGTTCCGGGATGAATCGTATTTCGGTAAATGGTTGTGAGCTTACCGCGGAGGCCGGAGCGACCATGGCTCAGGTTGCCCGGGTTGCCATGGAACACGGACTGACCGGGCTGGAATTTGCTTCCGGCATTCCGGGTACTGTAGGTGGCGGTGTTGTAATGAATGCAGGCGCCTATGACGGGGAGATGAGTCAGGTAGTGAAGCAGGTCAGGGTTGTGAGCCGCACCGGGGAGAGTATGGAGCTGGATAACGAGACCATGGAGTTTGGTTATAGAAAAAGCAGTATTCGTGAGCATTGCTTCATCGTAACCAAAGTGGTTTTTCAGCTACAGACCGGGGAGAGAGAACAGATTAAAGCAAAAATGGAGGAGCTGGTAGCCAGAAGGCGTGAAAAACAGCCGCTGGAGTATCCCAGTGCAGGCAGTACCTTCAAGAGACCATGCGGACATTTTGCAGGAAAGCTCATTATGGATGCCGGATTGAGAGGTTATCAATGCGGTGGGGCCAAGGTATCGGAGAAGCACTGCGGTTTTGTAGTTAATGCCGGTGGTGCTACAGCAAAGGATGTGCGCAGGTTGATTCAGGATGTTCAGGAAATAATTCAGGATAAATTCAACGTAAATCTGGAGACGGAAGTTTTGTTTCTCGGATGGGAGTAAGAATGAGATTTGTAGTTGTGACCGGAATGAGCGGCGGCGGCAAGAGTACGGCGCTGAAAATGCTTGAGGATGCAGGGTTTTATTGTGTAGATAACCTGCCGATTTCCCTGGTGGAGAAATTTGTGGAGCTGATATCCATGCCAAACAGCGAAATCAGTAAAGTGGTTTTGGGACTGGATGTGCGTACGGATCAGTCTTTTTCGGATGCGACCCGTGTTCTTCGACAGCTGAAGGAAAAGGGATATCAGTTTGAAATACTTTTCATGGATGCAGATGAGAAGGTGCTGATTAAGCGATACAAAGAAAGCCGGCGGGTACATCCCCTGGCATTGGACGGAAGAGTAGAGGACGGCGTCAGGGCTGAGCGTAAGGTGCTGGAAGGTATACGCAAAAAGGCGGATTATGTGATTGATACCTCGCATCTGCTTACTAGAGAGCTGAAAGCGGAATTAGACCGAATCTTTGTGGAGAATGGCGAGTATAACAGCTTAATGGTAACAGTGATGTCCTTTGGGTTCAAGTACGGTATTCCTGCGGATGCGGATCTGGTGTTCGATGTGAGGTTTCTGCCCAATCCCTTCTATATCGATGAGTTGAAGCAGAAGACGGGAAACGACAGGGAAGTACAGGATTACGTCATGAAGAGTGAGGAATCCGGGGAGTTCATGCACAGGCTGATTGATATGATTCAGTTCCTGATTCCCAATTATATCAAAGAGGGTAAGTATCGGCTGGTGATTGCCATCGGCTGTACCGGAGGCAAGCATCGCAGTGTGACTCTTGCCAATGAATTGTACAAGCGCATGAAGGATCAGGGTACCTACGGTTTGAAGCTGTATCACAGGGATGTTGACAATCACAGTATCTGAATACAGCCGTGACTTCCCCGACGAGGATCATCAGCGCATTTGATTGTGTCTGTGTCCGCAGGGCGTTGTCACGATGGTATGTTGGAATGGGATGATGGAAGTATAGGTGTAAGAGATGTCGTTTTCCGGAGAAGTTAAGGAAGAACTGGCCAGACACATCAGCAATGCCAGACATTGTCAGATTGCGGAATTGGCGGCCATAATGCATTTCTGCGGGCAGTATGGACAGGATGAAAGAGGAAGCTTTACCATTGGCTTTCAGACTGAAAATGAAGCTGTTGTCAGAAAAGGCTTTACATTATTGAAAAAAACATTTAATATAGAAACTGGTCTGTCTCTGGAGAATAGTGAGATGCAGGAATTTCTTCAGAAAATAGGGAACTTTGAAGAACCGGTAAACGGTATGTTGATAAAGAATTCCTGTTGTAAAAGAGCTTTTTTACGAGGGGCTTTTTTGGGTGTCGGCTCCATAAGCGATCCGCAAAAGGGGTATCATTTAGAGTTTGCCTGTACTGATGAGGAAAAAGCAAAACAGCTTCAGGAGGTTATGGGCTTCTTTGATATCGAGTCAAAGATTATTTTCCGAAAGAAGTACTATGTTGTATATCTCAAGGAAGGTGCCTGTATTGTGGATCTTCTGAATGTCTGCGAGGCTCCGGTATCCCTCATGAGGCTGGAGAATCTCCGTATTCTGAAGGAGATGAGAAACTCGGTTAACAGGCGTGTGAACTGTGAGACGGCTAATATAGCAAAAACGGTAAATGCAGCTTCCAGACAGATGGATGACATTGAGTATCTGGAAGTCCATTATGGCTTTCAGAACCTTCCTGAGTCGTTACAGCAAATGGCAGAGATACGGTTAGAACATCCGGACATGTCATTAAAGGAATTGGGAGAGTGCTTTGATCCACCCATCGGTAAATCGGGGGTAAATCATAGATTGCGTAAGTTGAGCGAGCTTGCAGACAAATTGAGGGGATAACAGCGAACTTCAAGGAGGTGTGTTATGAAAAATAAGAATGTGGTGATTCAGCTGAAAAGTGGTCTGGATGCAAGACCGGTAGCACTGCTGGTACAGGAAGCAAGCAAATACGACAGCATAATTTATATTGAGTCGGGTGAAAAAAGAGTCAATGCCAAAAGTATTATGGGTATGATGAGCCTGGGACTGGGAAACGGTGAGACTCTGAACGTGTCTGCGGATGGTTCCGACGAGGACGCAGCTATTGAAGGAATCGAGGCGTTTTTGAGCGGAAAAGGCGAGTGACCGGTGCAGGATCATGCTCTGCAGAGGGATTTTGTTGAGGGAATGCTTATGGGAAAGAAACTCTTTTTTGTATACAATCCAAAAGCGGGTAAGGCAATGATTCGAAGTAAGCTTGCCGATATTCTCAACATTTTTGCTGCCTCTGATTATGAACTCACGGTATTTCCCACGAGAAGACAGGGGGAAGCCAGGGAAGTAGTGGCAGAGCGTGGGGGAGGCTATGACCTGATCGTCTGCAGCGGGGGAGACGGTACTCTGGACGAGACAGTCACGGGATTACTGGAAGGTGGATATAAGGTTCCCCTGGGTTACATACCGGCAGGCAGTACCAATGATTTCGGCGGAAGCCTGGCTTTGCCCAAGAACATGATTCGGGCAGCGGAAACTATTGTCAATGGTGTGAATTTTCCTTGTGACGTGGGTTCCTTTAACGACGATGTTTTTGTGTATATTGCGGCCTTTGGACTGTTCACTGATGTGTCCTATGAGACAGCCCAGGATATGAAGAATGTGCTGGGACATATCGCATATCTTCTGGAAGGGATGAAGAGACTCTCCAAGGTGAGGTCTTATCCCATGAAGGTGAGCTATGAAGGCAAAACGATAGAGGACGAGTTTATTTTCGGAATGATAACGAATTCCACTTCCGTAGGGGGATTTAAGAATATTACGGGGAAGAATGTGAAGCTGGATGACGGTGTATTTGAAGTCACCCTGATAAAGACACCGAAAAATGTCGTTGATTTCAATAACATCATGCTGTCTCTATTGAACCGTGATATCGATACCGATACCATGTACTGTTTCCGGACAGCAGAGGTGGTTCTTGAGTCAAAAGAGCCCGTGGCATGGACTCTGGATGGAGAAAACGGAGGGACTCATACCGAGGTCAGAATCCGCAACATTAACAAGAGAATCGAGATACGTGTGAAAAAAGCCGAGGCAACGGAGCAATAACTCTTCCCTTTTTGGACAAACTATGTTATATTTGATGAAAATGTTACTATTCAGCGAAAGGTTATTGAATAGTTCCATATAAAATAATATGTTAATATTAACGGAGGTACGAAAAATGTTAGTTTCTGCAACAGAAATGCTGAAAAAGGCAAAAGCAGGTCACTATGCAGTAGGTCAGTTCAACATCAACAACCTTGAGTGGACGAAGGCAATCTTAATGACTGCAAAGGAAATGAGATCCCCTGTTATCCTGGGTGTATCCGAAGGTGCCGGAAAATATATGGGCGGTTATGATACTGTTGTCGGTATGGTTAATGGTCTGCTGAAGGGATTGGACATCGATGTTCCCGTAGCACTTCACCTTGATCACGGTACCTACGAAGGATGCTATAAGTGTATTGAAGCAGGTTTCTCATCCATCATGTTTGACGGTTCTCATTACCCTATCGAAGAGAACATTGCGAAGACCACAGAGCTTGTCAAGGTTGCTCATGGCAAGGGCATGTCCATCGAGGCTGAGGTTGGTTCCATCGGTGGTGAAGAGGACGGCGTTGTAGGAATGGGCGAGTGCGCAGATCCCAACGAGTGCAAGATGATTGCAAACCTGGGCGTAGATTTCCTGGCAGCAGGTATCGGAAACATCCACGGAAAATATCCTGCAAACTGGAAGGGTCTGAGCTTTGAGACTCTGGATGCAGTACAGCAGAAGACTGGAATTCTTCCCCTGGTTCTTCACGGCGGTACCGGAATTCCTGCAGATATGATTAAGAAGGCAATTGACCTTGGTGTATCCAAGATCAATGTAAATACAGAGTGTCAGCTTGCATTCCAGGAAGCTACCCGTAAGTATATCGAGGCAGGCAAGGATCTGGAAGGCAAGGGCTTCGATCCCCGTAAGCTCCTGGCTCCCGGCTTTGAGGCAATCAAGGCTACCGTTAAGGAAAAGATGGAGCTGTTCGGATCTGTAGGTCAGGCTTAAGAGCTACAATTTGACCGGTGTCTTTGACACCGGATTCAGGTATCCTTTATATTAGTTTCAGAATCAATAATAAAGCCCCGGTTCTCATGAAGACCGGGGCCTTTGTTGACAAAAGACTTTTTGACGGCGCAGGATAGATATATACAAGCAGAAAAGCAAGATGCAGAATTGTTGATTGAAATATACAATTCTGCTTTTTATGATGATTCTGTTGGGGTCTATATATTCAGACTAAAACAGTAGATTCGTGAACAATTCTTGTTGGCTGTTCAATTGAGGGCAGCCGTGACTGGGAAGTTGAACATGGATTGCAAATCATAATTCGAGACAATGATATTAGAAAATGAAGCGAGTTTTTTGATGTAGTACAGGTAATCGGAGTGTTAATAATGAGAATCAACATAGACAATTTTTCGGGTACAAAAGGATATGATATAGACCTTAGGCAAAAGGAAGTAGGTGGCGGAAGAATTACTATAGAACAGATTGATTCAATTCGGCAATATCCGGATGCAAAGTCTATTATAATTTCAGGACTTGAGCAAAAAACATTTGAATATTTTATAAGTGAGTATGGTAATCAATTCCAGGCAATCTCCTTTTGGAAGAATAAAAGTGTTGAGAATTTATCTATGCTGTCTGAATTGGAACATATTGAGTTTATTACTTACTTCTTTAATCAAAAAGTAACTAAGTTGTGGGATATGAGAAAGAATAAGAAACTAAAAGGTTTGCAGATAGATGATTTCACAAGATTGCATACTATAGATGAAATAGCATATGCCCCGGCATTAGAAGTATTCAATATTGGAAATGCAGTGTGGTCAAAGATGCAAATCGAATCATTTAAGCCGGTTGCTAAAAGTATGATTACTCGTTTTTCCTGGTATGGGGATAAAGTAAATGATTCGGAGTATCGGTGCTTAGCGAATGGCAGGATAAAGGTTCTGGATATATCACCAAGATATTTTACACTTGATGAATTGGCAAATCTATTGTCGGTATTTCCAAAGGACTTGGAAGGAACGATAACCAGGCCGTATTCCGTTGGACAGATTACAGAAGCAGATGGTACGGAGACAACATATTACTTTTTATGCAAGGGTAAGAAGAAATGCATTAAAGGAATTGATGATGAACGATTCCAAAGCTATTTGGATGAGTTTTCAATACTGTTAGACAAATACAGGAAAATCTGATTTTATCAATTGCTTTTATAACTCATATGATGAGGTGAAACCGGATGTAGAGTACTTTCGATTTGGGGTTTATACCGTTCCGATTTGAATAGATCGAGAAATTGTAGCTGCATGGCACACTTATCATGTTGTTGATATGTTGTTGGGCGATGATAAATGGGATAAGTGTATGGGGCGTCCACTGGATGTATAATCCTGGAGGGAATATGGAGCAAGCGATACACTTATATTTCTATCAAGAGGAGGGAAGGCGATGCTAACAAAACCACATGCCGGATGGAGTGATTTTCAATTAAATGGCACATCCTTATATGGATTAAGTTACCTTGATGATATTGCGTTTGAGTGGTTGGAGCAAGCGATACACGGACTTGAAACCATGCTTCCTTTTTGCGTAAAAGGGTATATGGAGCCGGGACGATTTTTGTGCGTTGTAAGTTATTGGAATTGTCATATTATTTGTGAAAATGACGAAAGAAATCTATTAGATAATGATGATATAGATACAGAGTATTCTCATACCTCTATGTTAGAATTTTGTAAATATCTATACAATGATATTAAAGCAGATATGGATGAATGGGTAACATTTGTCGATTATAGAGATGATGATTGGGATGAAAAAAGAAAAGTGCTTGAAGGACAATTAGACCGATTGAAAGAATTGATATCAGAAAAAGAGGAGTATTTTAGAGCTGACAGATGTTTTTTGTAAAGAAATGAATTCCTAATTTCTCGGGACGAGGTAAAAATAATGATTATTAGAAAAATGACAATAGATGATTATGATGAAGTATATTCTTTATGGATGTCCTGTGTTGGAATGGGACTAAATAATCTTGATGATTCCAAAGAAGGGATAGAAAAATTTGTTAACAGAAATCCTGATACATGTCTTATTGCCATAAATGATTCTAAAATTGTAGGGGTGATTATGGTGGGGAATGATGGAAGACGTGGATATATTTATCACACAGCGGTTCATCCTGAGTGTAGAAAACAGGGCATTGCCGGAAAATTGGTGGATAGTGCAATGAATGAATTATCAGTATTAGGAATTAACAAGGTGGCACTGGTAGTTTTTGATAGAAATGAAACAGGAAATGCATTTTGGGAGAGCCAGGGATTTACTGTAAGAAATGATTTAGTGTATCGAAATAAGGCACTGGCTGAGATTGTAAGAATAGATACCTAAATTCCTTTTAGTCTGAGGAAATTATGTATATTGAAACAAGATTTATTCCTATTTTTCTATGAATCAAGAGGTAAACTATAATGCAAAAATTGTTTGTTTTATTAAGGCAGGGAAATATTGATGAGGTAAAAAGGATAATCACAAATAAACCGGAATTGCTAAGCTCTGTGTCTGGTCCAAAACCAAAGAAAGACCATGGACAATCTCTTTTGCAGGTGGCTTTTAAAGCAGGAGAACTTGATATTGCAGAGTATTTAATCGAAGCTGGTATAGATGTGAATTTTATGGAAGAAAAGGATGATGATCCAGGGGTAAGAGCTCCTGTGTTATTTGATGCCATTACTGCTGTACTGATGTCTTTATGTGTTGGTGAATACCGTACGCAAGAAGAAGTGACACAGAAGTTCAAGGAGTCGGACCGAGCACTGAATCTAATGAGGAAGATGATTCTGTTAGGAGCGGATGTAAATAAGAGAACTTCAAATGAAATGAATGCAATTAATTGGAGTCTTCATCATGCAGAAAATATTATGGATAGTCCAAGTGTATATCCGTATTCACAAGAAAAAGTGAGAGAGCAGTTGAGCTTGATTTTAGACTGCTTGATTGAAAATGGTGCAGATTACATGGAGTGGTTAGAAGAAGGATATTACCCTGAACCTTGCCCCGGACCAAGTATTAGAAATGTTTTTTGGTGTGAACCGGAATCCATTGAAGTAAAAAATGAAAAGTATATGTCGATGAGAGAATTTTTGCATAATTACTTTGATAAGAAGAATATGCGGATATAGATGGAAAAAAATTATATTCAAATTTTATGAATTGACAAATTGGGATAGGTCGAAGAGAGGAAAATTTGGCGGAGGGGTTTATATGAATACTATATGGTCAACGTATGTACAAAGTATAGGTACATTATATGACTCTCGTGTTTTAAGATTTTCAGATGTGTTTAAAAATAAATACACCAATGTATTTGGAATTGATAATAAAACAAAGCTGTTGGAAATTGGTTGCGGACCAGGAGCTCTTGCTGAGTCTTTGTCAAGGTGGTATCCTTGGGCACAAATATATGGCATAGATAGAGATTCTAATTTTATTGAGTTTGCAAGAAAAACCGCACCACATATCGAATTCTCTGAAGGCGATGCTACAGAATTACCATATAAAAACGATACATTCGATGTAACAATTTCAAATACAGTTGCAGAACATATTGAGCCAGCGAAGTTCTATGGTGAACAATATCGTGTATTAAAAGAAAGTGGAGTCTGTATAGTTTTGTCTGCTAGAAAAGGAATTAATATATCGGCTCAATGCATAAGAGAGGAATCGGATTTAGAAAAAAAGATATGGAAACGAGTTGATAAAAAATTCAAAGAAATCAATGAAAAATATGCTGTATGTGCGTATCCACAAAGTGAAATGGAAATGCCATTATGTATGGAACAGTATGGATTTAGGGATGTAACGGTGGACTACATTACAATTAATTTAACTCCTGATAATCCAATTTATCCAAAAGAAATGGCATATGCTATGATAAATGCAAACAGAAAGTGTGCAGTTGATAATATTGAGAGTTTAACACAAATTGGCGATGGAATTGTGAGTCACTCGGAGATTGAAGAACTGAAACATATTGTTAATTCAAAATATGATAAGAGGATTGAATTATATAACAATGGGATTAAACAATGGGACGTAAACTTATCTGTGACCATGATAATGCGAGGTGTCAAGTAAGAAGGCTTGTTCATATAACGCACAACTCCCAATTTTCACTTGAGGTGTTTTAAGGGATTTAATAACTATTATATTTTGGTATAAAAATGGCGAAAAGCCCTTGAAAATACTAAAGTTTTAGTGGGCGAATAATTTGTCTCATCTTATATCGAGTTATATTGTTTTGCACCTTGTTGTGACAGTTGATAAGGAAAAAACAAGGGAAAGTTTTTAGAATTTAAGGAAGTGACAAATGATGGAATATATAAAATTATATTGGGAGTACAATTTTGATGATGAACCGATTGTTATTTTTTATGAGGTTTGTGTAGAAGTTGAACGTTTGGCTAAAAGGTCAATTGATGTTTATGAAAATGGAGAAATAAAAAAAGTGGATGATTTGTATGAAGGCGTAATAGAAATAACCCCTATTCCAACTGTAGAGGAATTTAATAGTGGTGTTTGGGGAGATGAATTTTTTGCATCATTAGTTACACAAATGAAATGAAGATGGAACTTGGTGAAAGTTTCAATATCGATAAGGTTAACCTG
>CALZBR010000045.1 GCA_945621435.1 uncultured Lachnospiraceae bacterium | reverse complement strand
TTCAGGGCTTTGCCGTGGCGGGCTTCGTCGCGGGCCATCTCATGCACTGTGTCATGGATTGCGTCAAGGTTGTTCTTCTTAGCGCACTTCGCAAGGTCGAACTTACCTGCGGTTGCACCGAACTCACAATCAACTCTCCAAGCCAGATTCTCCTTGGTATTTGCTTTCATGTGAGACTCAAGGTCCTCACCAAGCAGCTCTGCAAACTTAGCAGCATGCTCTGCCTCTTCGTAAGCAGCCTTCTCCCAGTAGAGACCGATCTCGGGATATCCCTCGCGGTGAGCGATACGTGCCATGCAGAGATACATACCAACCTCAGAGCACTCACCCTCGAAGTTTGCCTTCAGCTGCTCGAAGATATACTTCTTGTCTTCCTCACTGATATCAGCGTTATTCTTTACAGTCTTGGCATATACACCATACTCATGTTCTGCGGCAAGGGTCATCTCACCCTCAACCTTCTTGAACTTCTCAGCGCCTACATGACATACAGGGCACTCTGCAGGGGGATTGTCTCCCTCATGAACATAACCGCATACACTACATACATACTTTGCCATATCTTTTCCTCCATTTATAATTTTATTGAATCCATTATCTTTATAATCAATCTTAGGAATGATTACTGATATTAGTATAGTATAGATTTTTCTGATTGTCAATCAGATTTTCAAACAAATAAGCAAACAAAATCATCTATTCCCAAACCGGCTCAAAACAGATATTCAGATCCACTGCCGTGGAAATTCCATTCACCTTTCCTTTGTTGGAATACTGCCAGATACTGTAGGCGTAGGGGTAAAACATTTTGCTGCTGTAGGACGCATACCACTTGTCGTACTTTTCAAAGGCGGCAATATCTATCATAATCGCACTCATCTCCGTATTGTGATACAGCATGGGGGTGTAGCCTGCCTCTTCTATTTTCTCACAGAATCTCAGCATCAGGGCGGTGCGCTCTTCCACGGAAATCAGGTTCATTCTTCCCTGGGAGTCATCCACCTTCTCCACATCTACCACAACAGGACAGTCCAGACGATACGGTTTAATCTTGTCAAGCACAAGCGCTACTTCCTCGTCTACCTCCTCCTCTGTGGTTGCCTGGCTGAAGAAGTACACGCCGACCTTGATTCCTGCCTTGGAGGCTCCCTGAATATTTGCATCGAACTGCTCATCCTCCACCAGCTTGCCGGCTTTTCCATACCCACGGAAGCCCACGCGAATAATTGCGAACTCCACACCGTCCTCCGCCACCTGATCCCATTTGATTTTACCCTGGTGGCTGGACACATCGATTCCCTTGTGAGAGGTAACGGTTCCATCAGTCAGATAACGGAATTCACCGCTGTCCAGAACCTCCAGATTCTCCTGCGCATATTCATTCATTTTCAGGTCTCGATTGATAGGTACAAAGTGATATCTCCCTCCACTTGCAACAATGATCTCGTCGGGATACAGATTGCGCAGGGTGTCCAATGTGGATCTTCCCTGGGAAAGGGAGTCTCTGATGACTGACAGAATCCGCTCCGTTTCCTCTCCGTTGATATTCTTCAAAGCTTCTGCAATCCTTGCGTCCAATTCCTCCTGAGAGTAGGTCACCGAATCAGAAATCACAGGCACTTCATTGACCCCGTTGCCATTGGCGTTCTCTTCTACGATATCCTCCTTATCCTCAACATCCGCCTGCTCTGCGGGTTTGTAATAATTGATGAAATAGTAAGCCTCTGCCACCATAAACAGCGCAAACAGCGTCAGTGTCAGAAGTATCTTCCAAACAGCTCCGCTCTTCTTTTTCTTCTCGGGTTCCTTCTGTTCCGGTGTCTCCAATGACATAATTTCGTCTTTTTCCAGATTCATTTGCACTCCACCTTCTCTTTCCTCATCACTGTCTTTGACCACATGTATCAATGTGTTTCCCACATCTCCATATTAACTGATTTTTTGCAATAGGAAAAGTTAAAATGTAAGATTTCATAAAAACTTAATCAACACAGTGCCCTCTCTCGTAAACGCAGCAATATCTTCTTTTCCAGTCTGCTGACCTGTACCTGGCTGATGCCCAGCGTTGCAGCCACCTCCATCTGCGTCCTGTTGCCAAAATATCGCAGATAAATCAATTGTCTCTCAGAAGGATTCAGGGTTTCCAACAGCTGACTCAACAGCATATGATCCAGCAGTTTCTCCTTCTCCACATCCTCACTTCCGGCGATTCCCACCATACTGCTGCCCACACTGCCGCTTGCTCCCCGGACTACCTTGTCTACAAGATATATCTCGCTTCCGTCGTCCTGGTACACGGCACTGTAGATAGACTCCACCTCCACGGAGGCCTCCATGGCAACCACCACCTCCTCCGAGGACAGCCCCGTCATCTCCATGATATCATGCAAGGTCGGTTCCCGCCCCAGATCAGCTTGTAGTTTTTGCTTTGCCATCTTAACCTTAAAACCGTTTTCCTTGATGGTTCTTGAGACCTTGATCGGTCCGTCATCCCTTAGGAAACGCTTGATTTCGCCGGTAATCATGGGAACCGCATAGGTAGAAAACTGCAGTCCCAGTTCCAGGTCAAATTTGTCGATGGCTTTCATGAGTCCAATGGTTCCGATTTGAAATAAGTCTTCCGGCTCCACCCCCCGACCGATGAATCTCCTCACAATATGATGTACCAGCCCCAGATTTTTCTCTATCAGTACTTCTCTCGCATCCTTTTCTCCGGCTTGTGCCCTCGCAATCAGTACTGATATTTCCTCCATGTCTCAGTCCTCACTGTCAATCCAATCGCCCACACCAAGCTTCTTCGTCATCTTCACTGTGGTCCCTTTGCCGGGCTCGCTCTCCACCTCCAGTTCATCCATGAAAGCCTCCATAAACGCGAAACCCATACCGGAGCGTTCCAACTCCGGTTTCGTAGTAAAAAGCGGTTCCATAGCCTGCTCAATATCAGCGATTCCCACCCCACGGTCCGCAACTTCAATATGTAGCATGTCCTCTTCCAGAAGGCATCTGACACTGACCTTTCCCCCATGGTAGGGCTCCTGTCTCCCCTGCAGGGTATTGTCATTCCGTAGATTTTCATACCCATGAATAATAGAGTTCGTGACAGCCTCTGACACGGCTGTCTTGATATCTGCCAGCTCCTCCAGGGTAGGGTTTAGTCCGGTCACAAAAGCCGTCACCGCCACCCTGGCAAACCCTTCGTTTTCAGACCTTGCATCAAAGATGATCTCCATTTCATTCCTCATGCCTCCAGTACCTCCACTATCTTTTCTAAGCCGGATACGCCCAGTATCCTCCTGATCTGTCTGTTCACATGAATCGCGTAAATCCGCCCTCCGAAGCAGGATATCTTACGATATCTCCCCATGATGATTCCGATTCCGGAGGAATCCATAAAAGTGGTATTTTCAAAATCAAATACCACATTACATACATCCTCCCGGTATAATAATCTGTCCGCATATTCACAGATGCAGGCCGCCTGATGGTGATCCACCTCCGCCGGAAGCCTGATCATCAGACAATGATCGATCACCTGAAAATCTTCCTCCAAAACTCGTCCCATACCTTTCCATCCTTTCACTTTTTTATCCTTCCGGTACACTTCCGAACTCCTGCATGAAAAGGGCGCACCGGCATACAAAAAGAACCTATATAAAAATATAGGTTCTCTTCTTTCGTAAAAGCATGCTTTTGTATTTAGTCCACCGTTGCTCCAAGCTCCAACAGATACCGCTCGATTTCGCGATTCAATACCTTGGGGGAATTGGGGAAATCCTCCATGAACTGCTTGTATGCTTCAATGGCTTTCTCTGTGTCCTCGCTCTTCTGGTACGCACGTGCCAGGAAATAATAGGCGTCCTCGTTCTGCGGATTATAGTAGATAGCCTTCCGGAACATCTCAATCGCCGCGCCATATTCTTCCTTGCGGAAGCTTTCATATGCTTCCTCGTAATATTTCTTAGACAGCTCCGGTCCTATTTCCTTCAGCAAGGTATCGCAAAACGCCTCGAAGCCTTCACTGTATTCGCCCAGCTGTACCTCTGTCGTGATTCTCTCCAGCTCTGCTGCAGCGTTGTCATTATTCTTATTCGCAAGATAATCGGAAGCCATGGCCAGCAAATCATCATATGCCTTCAATCTCTCATCATTGATATCCTGATTGTTCTGCAACAGCTCTCTGTCCTGGGTCAGCCTCTTGTTCTCATTCTCCAGTTCCTGAATCCGTGCAGTCTTGGCATCGGATTGATTGCTGATCTCCGTAATCTGCTTCTGGGCTTCATTCCTGGCATTTGATTCAGCGGAAGGTACCAGCAGAAAATAGGTCACAGCCAGACCGATGATCAGACCGATTCCCAGGTTGACCAATGTGGCGACGCCGGAGTTCTTCGGCTCTCTCACACTGACAGGCTGGATGATCATTTCGTTGTCGCTGATATAACGAATTGGTTCATCCTTCTTACGCTTGGTAGTCTGTTTTACGGTTTCATCCGGAAGCAGTACATTCTCCACTTCCTTCAGATATCGGAGGGTCAGGGTATTGTTCCTGTCTATCTCCAGACATTTCTTTAATTCTCTCTCTGCCTTCTCCCATTGCTCGCTGTCGATGTACAGCAATGCCAGCAGCTGACGGGCACGCACATACCGCGAATTCAGAGACAGTACTTTTTTCAGTTGTATGATAGCCAGATCCTTGCTTCCCTGAAGACAGTAGGTATACGCCTGATTGTACTTCTTGATGGTCTGGTTCACGGCATCCAATCTTCCGGAATTGGACTGTAGCCGGTTAATGTAATCGTCCGCTATATTCTTCTCAGGTCTGAGGTTCTTGCTGATTACCCACTCACTGAGTGCGGACACCACCTCTCCCATTTCATAATAAACCAACCCCAACAGGTTGCGGGCTTCCACATTGTTTTTATTAAATTTTAAACTCTGGCGAAGACTGGTAATCGCGCCTGCCAGATCTCTCACTTCTGCTTTCTCCAAGCCTTCATTGTAATACAGGTTGGATGCACACATTATTTTCTTGTACAGGGATACATCCACTCCACAGGAGGTGCAGAAGTCATGTTCAGATAATTGTCTACCACAGTTATAGCAAAACATTTCTACTCCTCTTCTGCCATTTCCTCAGATTCCTTTATCATCTTGACAAGCAAGTCAGCCATATCCGTCAGATCCTGATTATAGATAGCATCCTCAGCGCCTTCCACTTCAAGACTGGGATGAAACTTCTTCAATTCTTCCTCAAAATTTATCATTTTTCAACAACTCCTTTATCTCTCCAACCAGGTACAGGCTGCCTGCCACATAGATACGTTCCCGGTTGCCCCGGCTTTCCAAAAGAGCCCGGAGGGCATCAGCTGCATTCTCATAAAATTCATACTGACAATCGAAACAGTCTGCAAACAACTTACTCAGCTTGTCTGTCTCCACTCCTCTGTCCGTCTGTAAATGCGCAATCGCAACTCGTTCAAAACAACCTGAGACAGCCAGTTCTTTCACCATCGCCTCATAATCTTTGTCTCTTACCACGCCAAACAACAGTGCTCTGGTACCGACGTGTCCGTCCAGAGCCACGGTTTCCAGGAAGGCTCTGATTCCGTCCTCATTGTGGGCACCATCCACATACACCTCGGGAAGTACCTCCTCCATACGTCCTGCCCAGAAGCAGCCGGAGATCCCCTTTTGTATTTGCTCTGCGGTAATCGTCTTCCCCTCATCCATGACCTCCAGGGCACGGACTGCCAATGCTGCATTCTCCATCTGATACACAGCAATGGTATTCAAAGTAAGACTAACATATTTATAATACCGAGTATGTAATGAAAAATCAATGCTTTTATTGTGAAAAGACAAGAACTGATAGTCCTCTTTCGACACAGGATGAAAAATTATGCCAAGTTCCTCCGCTTTGTTCTTAAAAACGGTACTTGTTTCGACACCGGTATCCCAATAAACCACCGGTGCTCCGGCCTGCATGATACCTGCTTTTTCCCCGGCGATCTGTTCCATTGTGTCTCCAAGGTACTGCACATGGTCAAGACCGATCCGCGTAATCACAGACACTTCCTTCCGTGCCACGGAATTCGTAGCATCCAGCCTGCCTCCCAGTCCTGTCTCCAGAATACAAAAATCCGGCTTACGCCCTGCAAACACAAGCATCGCAATAAAAAAGAGGAACTCAAAATAGGTGGGATGATAAAACTTCTCTGCCTCCCAGTCCAACCCATCGTATATCTGTAAGAAAGCCCCGAGGAATTCCTCCTTCGTGATCATCTCGCCCTGTATCACAAAGCGCTCCCGGATATCCACCAGATGAGGAGAAGTAAAAACCGCCACCTTATAACCTGCCGTCTCCAAAACAGAGCGCATGTAAGCACAGACTGAGCCCTTGCCGTTGGTACCCGCAACATGGATGATACGAAATTCTGTGTCCGGATTCCCCAGCTTGGCCAAAAAAGCCTTCGTATCCTCCATGGAGTTCTTTGTTGTAAATCTGGGAGTCTCATTGATATAATTTTCTGCTTCTTCAAAAGTTGTAATCATTCGTTTTTGCATGTTATCATCTCCCTTGTCAGTTCTTCCCGGAACGAATGTCCTCCACCGGGGAGCATCCGAACTGCTTCTTATACGCCCTGTAAAAGGCCGAATAATCATTAAATCCACACTCCATGTAGGCCTTGGTAGCCGGAATTCCCTCCCGCATCCTCTCCCTGGCCGCAGTCAGCCTCTTTACCGCAATATAGCCGCCCACAGTAGTCCCCGTCGTCATCTTGAAGATACGGCACAGCTGTGCCTTACTGATAAAAAAACGGCTGCAGATATCATCCAGAGATAATTGCTGTTCCAGATGACTGTTGATATAACTGATAATATTGTAGGCAATACTCTCCTTTTCCCGGGTTTTCTCCGTGCCTTTGGCTTCATATGCCAGACGGATCTCATTGAGCAGTGCATACAGGTTCGTTACCGCCTGCAGGCGGGGATTGGACTCCGCCGGCTGCATCAGGTTGGCGATGATTGCCCCACAAGTACCATTGCGAAAATCTTTTTCCCGGAACAGATTCCCTTTACCTGCCTCCCTCTTCTCAAAGGCTTTCAAAAGCTCTCCACCGCCGTCCATACCATAGATCATATTGCTGAGAAAATGCAGGGTGAATCTCTCATACGGAAGCGTGGGGTCCACAGTAATATAATGTGCCTCCGTACTCCTCATAATCAGCAGGTCACCGCTGCTTAGGCTGTACTCGTTACCTTCAATAAAAAAACTTCCCTTACCTGAAATGAAATAGTAAATCTCATAACTGGCATGATTGTGTAGCTTGAATGTGTCCGGATCCGGATGAGGGTCAATAGCATGCCGAAACGAAACCGAATCTCCCTGATACCCCGTAAGATCTGCCATGGTATACTCCGTTACGCCGCAGGGCGACGCTAAAACATACTCTTTGTAACGGGGTCATTTTAGCATAGTCTGATACTATTTGCAATGTGCTTTGCTAATTGTAACAATTTATTAATCTTTCCCCCGGAAGTATAGTTAAGCTATAGATATTTCCCGATAACGGATTCAAGAAAGGAGTTCAAAATGGCAGTAAATATTTATGCATTTTCTGACGAAGCGGATGGCACTCTGGAGGGTCAGATTGCCGCACTGAAGGCAAATTCACTGGACGGAATGGAGATCCGCGGAGTAAACGGCAAGAACGTAGCTGACCTCACTCCCGCCGAAGCCGTCGAGATCAAAAAAAGGCTGGACGGGGAAGGACTCAAGGTATGGTCTATCGGTTCTCCCATCGGTAAAATCCACATTGAAAAGGATGACTTCAAGGCACATCTCGAGGTCTTCAGGCGAACCCTGGATATTGCAGATATTCTCGACGCCCGGATGTTCCGTCTGTTTTCATTTTATCTTCCTCACGACAAGGCACCTTCCGATTTCAAGGAGGAAGTGCTGGAACGTATGGGCAGATTCGCAGAGCTGGGCAGGGGACATTCCGTGACACTGTGTCACGAGAACGAAAAAGGAATCTATGGGGAGAATGCTGTCAGATGTTTTGATATTCTCACCGCCATACCGGAGATAAAGGGAATCTTCGACCCGGCCAACTTCATCCAGAGCAACCAGGAAACCCTGGAGGCATGGGAACTGTTAAAGCCTCACATTCAGTATCTGCACGTCAAGGACGCCCTGGCAGACGGCAGCGTCGTGCCCGCCGGAAAGGGAATCGGCAACCTGGCGCACATCGTCAGGGAGTACCTGAACATGGGCGGAACCTCCTTTACCATCGAACCCCACCTCAAGGTATTCAGCGGTCTGGCTTCCCTGGAACAGGACGGTCACCGCACCCTCCCCGGAGTCTACGAATATGAAAGCAATCGAATTGCCTTCGACGCTGCCTGTGCCGCCTTCCGGGAAGTACTGGCCGACTGAGAACAGAAAACAGTAATTCAAATATAAGGAGAGAGATTATGAATAAGGTAAGGCTTGGTATCATCGGTCTTGGAAATATGGGAACCGGACATTACAACAATATTGCAAACGGGCTTTGTCCCGAAATCGAAGTAACGGCGATTGCAGATATCAATCCCGACAGAATCAAATGGGCGCAGGAGAACCTTCCCGAGACCGTCAGTAAATTCACCACCGCGGAGGAGATGCTGGACAGCGGTCTGATAGATGCCGCACTGGTCTCCGTCCCCCACTACGATCACCCCAAATATGCCATGGAATGCTTCAAACGTCACCTTCATGTCATGGTGGAGAAGCCTGCCGGCGTATATACCAAACAGGTCAGGGAGATGAACGAAGCAGCACGGGAAGCCGGCGTCATCTTCGGTATGATGTTCAATCAGCGCACCGACCATGTCTACCGCAAGATGAAGGAGCTGGTAGCCGGCGGAAAGTACGGACAGATTCGCCGCACCAACTGGATTATCACCAACTGGTACCGCCCACAGGCCTATTATGATTCCGGTGCATGGCGCGCTACCTGGGCAGGTGAGGGAGGCGGTGTACTCTTAAATCAGTGTCCTCACCAGCTTGACCTGTGGCAGTGGATCTGCGGCATGCCCGTGGAGGTATCCGCAAAGCTCTCCTACGGTCAATGGCATGACATCGAGGTAGAGGATGATGTCACCGCCTATGTAAAATACGCCAACGGAGCCACCGGCGTATTTATCACGTCCACAGGAGACGCCTGCGGCACCAACCGCTTTGAGATTCAGATGGATAAAGCAAAGCTGATTGCCGAGAATGGCAAACTGACTGTCTTCGAACTGGAAATGAGCGAGCCCGAATTCACCAGGACAAACAAAGTACCCTTTGGCTGTCCCAAGAGTGAACAGATCGAAGTGGAAACAGATGGTAAATCTCCCCAACACGTGGAGGTACTCAATCGATTTGCTGCTGCCATTCTGCGCGGGGAAGCCCTCATTGCCGGAGGTGAGGAAGGCATCAACGGACTGACCCTTTCCAACGCCATGCATCTCTCCGACTGGCTGGGACATCCCGTGACCCTGCCTCTGGATGAGGATTTATTCTATACAGAGCTGATGAAACGGGTCAAAACCTCCAGACACAAGGAAAATGTGGAGGCGGTAGTGGCTGACACCTCAAAGACCTATAACACCTGAGATAAGCGGAGAAATATCATGGAAAAACAGATTGGACTCAGGGTCGGAATCGTAGGCGTGGGAAACATGGGCTTTGCCCATGCCTCCTGTATCTTCCGACAGGAAATCAAGGGGATGACGCTGTCTGCCGTCTGTGACACAGATGCGGGCAAGAGACAACGTGCTGCCGAACATTTTAATGGGATACCGATGTATTCGGATTACGATGAAATGTTTTGTCAGGAAGCATTGGACGCTGTCATCATAGCTACACCCCACCCTATCCACGGACAGATTGCTCTCAGGGCTTTTGCCCGGGGGCTTCATGTGCTGGTGGAAAAGCCCGCTGACATCAGTGTGGCTGCCGCTGAACAAATGAACAGGGCAGCAGGAGAAAGCGGCAAAGTATTCGGTATCATGTTCAATCAACGCACCAATCCTCTGTTTCAGAAGGCAAGGCAGTTCATTCAGGACGGTGAGATCGGCAGTCTTAAGCGCTCCTCCTGGACGATAACTAATTGGTACCGTCCCCAGAGCTACTATGACTCCGGCAGCTGGCGGGCTACCTGGGCAGGGGAAGGTGGCGGGGTATTAATCAATCAGGCTCCCCACAATCTGGATCTATGGCAATGGCTCTGCGGCATGCCCACCGGCATCACAGCCTTCTGCGATACGGCCAGATATCATCACATCGAAGTGGAGGACAATGTCACCATTTTTGCCAGATATGCCAATGGTGCCACCGGTACCTTCATCACTTCCACCGGGGAATTCCCCGGCACCAACCGGCTGGAAATCTGCGGCAGTCGTGGGAAAATCGTGCTGGAGGAGGGCAAACTGAAGCTCTGGCAGTTTGAAAACGATGAAAGGGAATTCTGTTTCCAAGAAAGCATCTCCCCCGACTCCATTCCGGTCAGGTATCAGGAATACGAAGCAGACAGACCGGAAACCGCTCACAGGGGAATCCTGCAGAACTTCACAGATGCCATCCTGCATGGCGCTCCTCTGCTGGCAGAGGGTCGGGAGGGCATCCATTCCCTTATGATTTCCAATGCGGCTTATCTCTCCCAGTGGAAGGGGAACTGTGAGATTCCGCTGCCCATCGATCCGGCGGAGTTCAATATATTTCTGGAGAAAAAACAAAAGCAGTCCCTTTTCCGGGAAACCAAAGAAGAAGCCGGTAACGACGGCAGCTACAAAAAAAGATGGCAGGTGCGCTGGTAATCGCACCTGCCATGATTCTTACTGCAGCTGAGCCAGTCTGGTAGTTACCTGCTCCATCATCTGCGTATACTTTGCGAGCTTCTCTTTCTCCTCGGCAATCTTTGCCTCGGGAGCCTTGGAAATAAATCTCTCGTTGGAAAGCATGCCGTTTACACGGGCAAGCTCACCTTCCAGTCGCTTCTGCTCCTTCTGTAATCTCTCGATCTCCTGAGCGATATCAACCAGCTCCGCAAAGGGAATGTAGAGGGTCGCACCGGGGATTACAACGGATACCGCATCCTGTGCAATACCGGTCTTATCCTTCTGCATTACAACTTCGCTGGCGTAGGCAAGAGAAGCAAAGAACAGCTTACCTTCGGTAAAGGTATTCAGGATACCCTCATCCTCACTGACAACGTAAACGCCTGCCTTACGGCTGGGAGCCACGTTCATCTCGCTTCTGATGTTACGGATACCGCGAACTGCCTCCTTGATGGTCTCGATGGCCTTCTCTTCCTTCGCGAAAGAACGCTCCTCCGCATACTTGGGCCATGCGCTGATCATGATAGATTCTTCTTCGTTCTGCAACGTACAGAAGATCTCCTCTGTGATAAAAGGCATATAAGGATGCAAGAGCTTCAGGGCGTCAATCAGAACTGTCTTCAGGGTCCAGAGCGCTGCATTCTGGCTTGCGGTATCATCGGAATTGTACAGTCTGGGCTTTACCATCTCGATGTACCAGTCGCAGAACTCATCCCAGATGAAATCATATACCTTCTGCACTGCAATCCCCAGCTCGAAGTTCTCCATGTTGTCGGTGGCATCCTTTACCAAAGTGTTCAGCTTGGAAAGAATCCATTTATCTACGGGCTCCAGCTCCCCTGCCCCGGGTATGCTGATCTCCTTGCCTGTTTTCTCCCTTGCGGAATCCATATTCATCATGATGAAACGGGAAGCATTCCATACCTTGTTGGCAAAGTTACGGGAATTCTCCACTCTTTCATAATAGAAACGCATATCATTTCCGGGCGCATTACCGGTGATCAAAGTAAGTCTCAGCGCATCGGCACCGTACTGTTCAATAATCTCCAGGGGATCGATACCATTTCCCAGAGACTTGGACATCTTGCGTCCCTGGCTGTCACGAACCAGTCCATGGAACAACACGGTCTTGAAGGGCTTCTCTCCCATCTGCTCGTAGCCGGAGAAAATCATTCTGATTACCCAGAAGAAAATAATATCATAGCCGGTTACCAATACATCCGTGGGATAGAAATACTTCAAATCCTCGGTCTGCTCCGGCCAGCCCAGGGTCTCGAAGGGCCACAGTGCGGAGGAGAACCAGGTATCCAGCGTATCGGGATCCTGTGTGAAATGTGTCTCGCCACACTTAGGACAAACAGCAGGGGCTTCCTTTGCAACCACAACCTCACCACACTTATCACAGTAGTATGCAGGGATTCTGTGTCCCCACCAGAGCTGACGGCTGATACACCAGTCGCGGATGTTGTCGGTCCAGTTGAAATAAGTCTTCTCCATACGCTCGGGAATCAGCTTGATCTCACCATTCTTTACCGCTTCAACGGCAGGTTTGATGAGCTCATCCATCTTTACAAACCACTGCTCCTTTACCAGGGGCTCAATGGTGGTCTTGCAGCGGTCATGAGTTCCTACGTTATGACTATAATCCTCAATCTTAACCAGCAGTCCCTGACGTTCCAGCTCCTCTACGATGGCCTTTCTGGCCTCATAGCGATCCATGCCCTCATACTGTCCGCCGTTTTTATTGATGGTAGCATCGTCGTTCATCACATTGATGATAGGCAGATTATGACGCTTTCCAACCTCAAAGTCGTTAGGGTCGTGAGCCGGGGTAATCTTAACAACACCGGTTCCGAATTCCCTGTCAACGTAGGTGTCGGTAACAATGGGAATCACACGATTCATGATAGGCAGCATTACACTCTTGCCAATCAAATGCTGATATCTCTCATCCTCGGGATGAATGGCCACTGCTGTATCGCCCAGCATGGTCTCGGGACGGGTGGTGGCAAAGGTCAGGAATTCCGTGGTGCTGGGAGTACCATCATCGTTCATGATGGGGTACTTGATATGCCAGAAATGACCGGACTGCTCCTGATACTCTACCTCGGCGTCAGAGATGGAGGTATTACATACGGGACACCAGTTGATGATACGGGAGCCCTTGTAGATGTAACCTTTCTCATGCATCTTTACGAATACTTCGGTAACTGCCTTGTTGCAGCCCTCATCCATGGTAAAACGCTCTCTGTCCCAGTCACAGGAGGAGCCCATCTTCTTCAGCTGGGAAATGATACGTCCGCCGTACTCTTTCTTCCACTCCCAGGCTCTCTCCAGGAACTTCTCACGCCCCAGGTCATGCTTGTCGATGCCCTGCTCCTTCAGCTTCTCGATAATCTTAACCTCGGTTGCGATGGAAGCATGGTCTGTGCCGGGCTGCCAGAGTGCATTATAGCCCTGCATTCTTTTAAAACGAATCAGGATATCCTGCATGGTATTATCCAACGCATGCCCCATGTGCAGCTGTCCTGTAATATTTGGCGGGGGAATCACGATAGTGAAGGGGGTCTTGGAGTGATCCACCTCCGCATGAAAATACTTCTTATCCAGCCATTTCTGATACAATCTGTCCTCTATGCCCTTGGGGTCATAGGTCTTTGCAAGTTCTTTGCTCATAGTGTGTGCTCCTTTCTGATTCTTTCTGCTTCGCAGCCGCTGGGGTTCCCACTCATAAAAGCTTTCTGCTTCGCAGAATCGTCGCTTCGCGACTTTGCTTTTATTTCGTGTACGCTCGGGTGAAACCAAATGTCTGCTTCGCAGCCGCTTGGTTTCCTTCCTCGCTAACAAAAAATGCCCTCTGCAGACTCTTCGTCTGCAAAGGGCGTTAAATACGCGGTACCACCTTTGTTCACAGCTGCCTCACGGCTACTGCCTCCGTGACTTCCATCAAAGTCCTATCCGATAACGGGGATAAATCGAGAGTGCTTACTTTGAAACAGTCGTTCAGCTCTCCGGCTCAGAAGCTACCTTCTCCACGCCTTCCCTCAAGCAACCTTCCAGCGTCATGCCCGCCATCGGTAAACCCATTCCGAAGAATATCAGTCATGCAGTCGCTCTCTCTGTAAAGGGGCAATGAATACTCCTCTTCGTCACAGCTTTTGTCATAGTAGAAATATAATCCATCCTCTGCTATTTGTCAAGGACAAGTTTCACTCCTCCAGACGGCGGATTCCCGCCACTTCCGACACCGGCAGGGAAAAGCTGACTGCTCTGGCCGGGGTCTCCATGCCGCACTTCTGACTGATAGCCTTCATAATGGCAGACTTTTTGCCGGAGGGAGCCAGAATATAAATCATATCCTTTTCCTCCGCAAGAGATACGCCGAAAAACTTCTCTGCATGCTCTCCGCCGGTTCCCTTGGCATGAAGTATGGTTCCGCCGGTGGCATCCGCACTTCTTGCAGCCTCCATTACCTGATCCGCATAGCCCTCGTTTAGAATTACCACAATCAGCTCATTCCTGAACTCCATCCCCGGAACACCTCCTCCAATCTCCTGTCCTGCCGTAAAATAAGCCAGATTTCTGCCACCACTCACACTTTTCATGGGGATTGCCATCATAATCCCGTTGCCCGGAATGTCAATAAACATCTTCCGCTTCGCCGCCCGCATCAACTGTTTCATGGAGCTGCCCGTAACAATAGTTCCAACAATCGCTTTTTCGGTAGGCTGCAGATCATACAGCGACAAATGCTCCGAGGTCGCCGTCCCTTTGCCAAAATTCGTTACCACCACAGAGAGCTTCAGTTCACGACAGAGGTTCTGCAAATCCTCTGCTCTGTTTCTGTCCACAATCCCAAGTACATAATATAACTCCATCAGGATACCTCCCACAGCTCAATGGTCTCATCCTCACCAAAACCGGAAACCAGATTTTGTACTGCCTCTTTCCGTCCGGAAATCACCGTGGATATGGCTCCCATGGTCTGTACCGTAATCAATGGCATCATCGCTACCATAGCCACCAGCCCAAAGGCATCCGTCATCACATTGCCCCCAAGGGCTGTGCTGACTCCCATGGCAAAGGGAAGCATGAAGGCTGCCGTCATGGGACCGGAAGCAACACCTCCTGCATCAAAGGCGATAGCCGTAAAGGTCGGTTTGACAAAAAAAGCCAGAGTCAATGCAATCACATATCCCGCCAGCATAAACCACAAAATCGATACCCCTGTCAGCACCCGCACCATGGCAAGCCCCATGGCTGCAGCTACAGCGATGGAGAGCGTACGCCCCATGATCTTCTCGGATATGGCGCCCGCACTCAGCTCCTCCACCTGTTTATTCAATACATGAACCGCAGGCTCCGCGTTGATAATGAACCATCCCATCAAAACGGCAATGGGAACCAGCAGCCATTTCAGCTTTCCCTCTGCCAGGACTCCGCCCAGGACATAACCCAGCGAGGAGAATCCCACATTCACACCGGTCAGGAACAATACCAGACCAAGATATGTAAACAAAATCCCCAGAAGAATTGTCAGAAGTGTTTTCTTTTTCAATTTCAGGGAAACCAGTTGAAATACCAGAAAGAACAGACAGATTGGCAATAATGCCACCGCCACCTCCCCCATGTAATCCGGGAATGCCGTCAGATATTCCTTCCCCACATCCACCGAGGTGAGATATTCGCCTATATGCATTGCCGAATCCCCTGCCGTGTCACTTTGATAGAGAAATCCCAGCAGTAATACCGCAAGGATGGGACCGACGGAGCACAGCGCAATCAGACCGAAGCTGTCCGATTTGGCATTTTCATCGCTTCGGATGGAAGCCACGCCGACACCGATCGCCATGATAAAAGGCACCGTCATGGGCCCCGTGGTAACACCTCCGGAATCAAACGCCACAGACAGAAAATCCGGATTGGATAACGCTGCCAGAAGAAACACTATAAGATACAGACCAAACAAAAGCCACTTCAGGGGAATCCGAAAGAGAATGCGAAGCATACTTACCATAAGAAACAGTCCTACGCCCGCAGAAACCGTAGCAATAAGAACTGTCGTATCGATATCGGGAACATAGGTGGCCAGAACCTGCAGATCCGGCTCCGCCACCGTAATTATCACTCCCAGTACAAAGCTAAGGATCAGTATCAGCCACAGCTTCCTTGAGGCTGTCATCCTTGCTCCGATATGATTGCCGATCTGTGACATGGCTACGTCCGCACCGATGGTAAACAGCCCCATGCCCACAATGATCATAATTGTGCCCAGGAAAAAGGACAGAACCAGCCCACTGCCCACAGGTACTGCAAAAAGACACAGCATTGCCACGATGGCTGCAATCGGCAGAACTGCCGAAACCGATTCCCTCATTTTATCACGAATCATACTGTGATGTTTCAAAGCAACCTCCTGTCATACGATTCCAAATATTTTTATCCTGAGTATTGATTGAAGGAATATCTATTTTTCAGAGATTGTTTTTTCGAAGGAATACCGTCAGGAATCAGCTCCACTTTCTTCCCGTTCTTTTTCTTCACTCTCCCTGATAAGCTTCGTCAGCAATTCTCTCAGCATAGCCAGCTCTTCGTCTGTGACAGGAAAGGCATCACTGAAGATTCCCTGGGCGGGATCAGAGCTGTAAATCGGTTTTGCATCCTGAATTCCCCGTTCCTCCTTGGCAATATAGATTACCAGTTTGTCCGTCTGTTTATTTAATGTAATGCGCAGAAGTACCTTTTCATTCCAGGGATTTCTTAATTTCCCATCCATGCCGATAATAATCTTAGCATGCAACAGTGTATTCTCCGCCTCATACACCATATCTTTTCCGCGGAACCTGATTTTGGGCATATCCTTATACTTAAAAACATCAAACAGTGCCATATTCTTCTCCTATAAATAATTTTTATCCATAAAGGTAACTTATAATTTATTGTAACACATCTCAAAAAGTATTGCACTACCATTCTTTCACTTTAGTATTTCTTTAGCACTTCTTTAATCCTTCGGATTAGGATGACCCCGGTTCTGTCTTTCGCCTGAAGGATCAGTCCCAAAACTCATATTGTGCCATGGTTTCCCGATTGCGATACTCATGCTTTTCATAATAACCGATCAGCTTTCCTGCGTCTCTCAAGGCCACCATATAAACATCCTTATTCTGTTTTTCATTATGAAATGTATATACGATATTGTGGTCTTCCGCCCGGGCAAACCACTCTACAACCTGCTTTATTTTAGCAACAGACTCTGCATTGTGGCAATCCAGAAGACTCTGCCCCAACAGCCGTTCTCCTCCTCTTTTCGCATAACCGGTGACTGCTGCCGGATTCATATAGATGATCTTATGTTCCAGATTGCATATGACGATTGCACTTCTGTCCTGATCAATAATACTTTTATAAAACGACACATCAGGCTGTCCACCGGATAATCTCTTTCCCAGTTCTCTTTTCAGATATTCATATCTCAGCCGTTTTTCTTCCTTGGCAAAATGCTCTTCCCTGCATTGTTTCGGCTGATTTTCATATACAAGGACCTCTTCCCCAAACTGTTCACTGGTCAGATCAAAAACGCAATCTCCGACCACATTGTAACAGTGATAATTTCCATCCGGCCTTGAAATTCCATAAACCTCTCCACCAAAAATATCCTGCACAAGGAAAGCCGTAACAGAGCACTGCCCCAAGGTCTTATTTTCTTTCGTCCAGTTATCCCGCAATCTTGGAGCACAGGTATCAGCGCACCAGATTTCAGAAAGCAGATCATAGAGATGTCTCGGATCTCTGATCTTGTTATATTCAGCAGTTATGGGAGACACAAGTGCCTGCTCCCAACCATAAAAATGATATTTTTCCATAAAAACCTCCCTTTCACAGATGCATGTTATGAATAACCCAACCCTCATTTTCCATATGATACTCTGTACCACAATAGGGACAGACTTTCTGTCGTACAGCATCGAAGCTTCCGCCGCAGTTTGCGCATCCTACAGAAGTAATGGAAAAACCAGGCGGCTCCATCCCAGCTACGTTCCTGCTTATTTCCACATCAATGCAGTCCCCTGTTTTTTGTATTTTCCCCTGATGCTCGCTATAATTAATCCACCAGGTACGCAGGGACATATGCAGAATACTTCCTTCCATCCACATGCGATTCAGGCATGTGGCATTGGTATATGTCATTTCCAAAATGTCCGAAAAGCCCGGATCACGCTGTCCTGCACAATAGCAGGCCAGCTTCTCCGGATGCTCCGCAAACACTGCCATACGTATCAGTGCCACAATCTGTCCTTCAAATTTATCAAAAGAAAAGTGGGGATCATATTGCTTCATGGTATTTGTGATTTTCCTCTTGGAACCGGTCCATTTAAAAAAGGGAACGTGCTTCATGCCATCCTGATCCGCTGCGCTGAAAATCACCAGAATGTCTGCCAGAATCAGTCCCAAAACACCGCCCCCGAAACCTGCCGCACAAAAACAGGTTGCCAGTACCGCAGGCAGGGAATCCATACCGTCGAAGATTGAAATCAAAAGCATCACAATGAATACCGCAAGCATGGAAAAAAATATTGTTCTTTGAACAATACCCGAAGTTGCGGCTGTCGATTTATTTTTCAAGAAATAAAGATTTACCACCCTCGGAAACAGATCCCTGATCTTAAAATGGGTACCGCAGTATTTGCATCCTTCTTCCAAAACTGTCACAGAACTGACTGCACCGCAGTTCGGACAGGTTGTGGTAATATTGGCAAGTTGTGCATCATTCGGTGTGTGGACAATGATTTCATACATCACCTGCTCCACTTCCCTTTCATAAACTACTTCCTGCATATTTTCAAATCTGATTCTTCTGTGGATATTTTCATATGTCATATCCGTCGTATACCAGAGCGATTGATGCGAAAGTGTAGCTGTACCAAAACCTGAGCCTTTGACAGGCACGATCTGATCTGTCATTTTCAGACCTTTCTTCTTCAGCCGTTCCTTTTGCAGCTTTAAAAAATATAATGTATCCCCATCACAGCATGTGGGGACAATATCATTCTCATGCCAGGCATTCAATTCCTGTGCAAATCTGTCATACATTCCGCGTCCCGCATCCCATGAAGGTACAAACGCTTTATATGCCTTATATGCCAATACATATCCATGAATCTTTCTGCCTCCGACAATGCAAAAGATGATTCCAACAAGAGCAGGAATCGTCCGCCAGGCAATAGAAACAGAAGTTGTAAGAAAAGAAATCCCAATCACTCCGACCGCCGTCCAAACCATCCCCTTCATCAGTTCCATTCCTTTGGGTTCACTGACAGTCTTTCTTTTCTTTGATTTCAATTCAGGAAATAACCCCATCATTATCCTCCTGTTATAATATTCATGGTGCTACCCTACACGGTAGGCGGTTGGCCTCCACCGTAAGAGTTATAGCTTACGTTTACATAGAAATCCATTCTGGAAATCTACTATGGAGGTACGTGAATATGCTTACAACAGAGCTATTTATAGCTATTCTGAGTCTTTGCATTACCTGCTTTGCTCTTGGCTATAGCTTTGGCTCCAAGAGTAAAAAATAACACGAAAAAGACCGCCCCAGTCCGACAAACGTGGCGGTCTTTTTCGTCTAAACTTTATCAGGCTAACCGTCTATCGGTAGCACCTTTATAATCATTCTAACATTCAACCGGCTTTATGTCAAACATATCCTCTATCTTCCCAATATCTTATGGTGTTGTACCAAAGATATCGGGGGCATCCTAAACCCTAAGCAAAAGCAATCCCTGCCATCGTTAATATAGTCTTCTTACGCTCTCACTGCCTTGAAGGATACTGCCTTCGCGCCGGTAA
>CALZBR010000044.1 GCA_945621435.1 uncultured Lachnospiraceae bacterium | reverse complement strand
GTAACCCGGAAATGTACAGACTCAGACACAGCAGGCAAACATAGCCTGTTTTTTTCATACTCTTCATACATTTTCTCCCTATATATCCGAACAATCCAGTATATTCCTACGCTTTTACGATAACATATCATACTCTTTAAATCAATAAATAACGAATTACCAATCTGCCCAATCACAGTGGAACTAGGAACGGATGATTCCGGTAGCCTTTTTCCTAAAATAGAGGTATAATGGTTTTACAGCCTTCTGCCCACAGGCGAAAACACAGGAAAAACAAAGGCAAAACATACAGAAACGAGGATTACTATGACAAAACAGGAGATTTCCGAAATCAAAAAGCTGCTCACCCCAAAGAACTGCTCTATCACCCGCATCTGCGGCTGTTATGTGGACGGTGAGAAAAATAAGAAAACCGAGCTGCGCCAGGCTTTTCTGGCACTGCCCGAGGAAGAAATGTTCAAATATTTCGAGATACTGCGCAAGGCTCTCTCCGGTACCATCGGGAAAAATCTGCTGACCCTTGAGTTCCCATTAAAGAGCGAGGAGGAGGGAGGCACCCAGGAATTCCTGATGCGTCTGAAGGAAAGCAAGCTGAAGGATGATGTGCTTCTGGAACAGTTTTACGACAAGATTATTGAAAATTATGAGTTTGTAGGGAACTATCTGATCCTCGTGATTCACGATGTTTACGATGTACCCGGCAAAACCACGGACGGAATTGAGATGGAGGATGCTTCTGATGAGATTTACGAATACCTGCTGACCTGTATCTGTCCCGTGGAGCTGTCAAAGCCAGGTCTGAGCTATGATGCCGCTGAAAATACCTTCCGGAACCGCGTCAGGGACTGGGTGGTGGGACTGCCGGACACCGGTTTCCTGTTCCCGGCATTTACGGACCGCTCCAGCGATATTCACAGCACCCTCTATTATTCCAAGGATCCCGAAGACCTGAAGGAGGGCTTTGCGGAGCAGCTGCTGGGCTGCCCTCTCCCCCTGTCCGCAGGGGGGCAGATGGAAACCTTCCACACCCTGATTGAAGAGACCCTTGGGGAGGATTGCGATATTGAAGTGGTAAAGAATATTCACGATAAGCTCACCGAGATGGCTGAGGAGCACAAGGAGGAGCCCGAGCCTCTGGTGCTGGCTAAGAATGAGGTGAAAACCATCCTTGCGGACAGTGGCGTGTCCAACGAAAGGCTGGAGGCCTTTGACCGGCATTATGACGAAACCGCAGGAGAATCCACGGCTCTCCTTGCAAACAATGTCATGAACACCAGAACCTTCGAGGTCAAAACCCCGGATGTGGTCATCAAGGTCAGCCCCGACCGCACGGATCTGATAGAGACGCGCAATATCAACGGCAGGGAATGTATCGTCATCGCCCTGGACGGCGGTGTCATGGTTAACGGAATCACCGTGCGCCCCGTTGCATCGGAAGCCAATGAGGAAGAATAGGCATACACAAGATCGTCTTGACTTCGGTGGTTTATCATGGGATACTGAAGAAAGGAAGCCGGGGGCTTCCGGAAATGGGGGAAACATATGTATAAGAATATTTTCGTAAGTCAGTGCGGCTATTTACCCGGAATGCAAAAGCAAGTGACCTTCCGCACGGATAAACCGATAAACTTTGCCGTTCTTAAGAGCAACGGTGCCTGCGTCTACACAGGCAGAGCGGACAAAAAGATTAAAAATGCCGCTGCCGGAGAGACCGATTTCGTAGGAGACTTTTCTGCTCTGACCAAGACCGGATGCTACTATATCACAGCGGAGGGTCTGGGTGAATCCGACACCTTTACCATCGGCAGGAACGCCTTTTCCGATGTCTTCCAGAAATCTATGGCCTTCTTTTATCTCCAGCGCTGCGGCCATGAGCTTCCCGAAGCTTCCGCAGGCTTATATGCCCATCCTGCCTGCCATACCCAGACGGGATATGCTTACGACAAAACAGAATCCAGGGATGTTACCGGCGGCTGGCACGATGCCGGTGATTACGGCCGTTATGTAGGTCCCGGTGCCATGGCTGTGGCCCAGCTTCTCTATGCCCTGGAGCGCAACAAGGCTCTCTGCAACAGCTATCAGAGTCCGGAGCCTCAGACCTCAGTCTTAAACGACTACCTGGAGGAATTAAAATACGAGCTGGATTGGATGATGAAGATGCAGCGGGAGGACGGTGCCCTGTACCACAAGGCTACCTGCGCAAGCTTCTGCTCCTTTATCATGCCTGAGGATGAAAAGGGGAAAATGATCCTAAGTCCCGTGTCCGTTACCGCTACTGCCGACTTTGCCGCAGTATGCGCTATGGCCGTCCGTTTCTATAAGAAGTATGACAAGGCATATGCCAAGAAATTGGAGCAGGTTTCCAAGAAAGCTTATACTGCGCTGAAGGACATGACTCTGCCCGGCGGCTTCAAGAATCCCAAGGGCATCACCACCGGCGAATACGGTGACCCCTGTGACACTGATGAGCGCTACTGGGCAGCTGCCGAGCTCTACAGGACCTTTGGCAACGAAGAATACAGGTATGATTTCGAAAAGCTTGCAAGGAAGAAAATCTACCACGGCTACGGCTGGGTGGAAATGGGAAGCTACGGCAATCTGGCATATCTGGGAACCGGTCGTCCCGTAGACGAGACCTTAAAGCAGGCTATCTCCGATTCCATGATTGCTACTGCCGACAAGCTCTTAAAAACCTCTGAAGCCGACGGCTACGGCACTGCACTGACCAAAAAGCAGTATGACTGGGGCAGCAACCTAACCGTGGCAAACAACGGTCTCCAGCTCTATGATGCCTGGAAGCTCACGGGCGAGCAGAAATATCTGGACGCCGCTGCCGCCCAGCTGCATTATCTGTTGGGCCGCAATGCCATGGGGCTCTGCTATGTCACCGGCTGCGGAACCGATGCCATCAAGCATCCTCACCACAGACCCTCCGGATTCAAGGGCAAGGCCATGCCCGGTATGCTCTCCGGCGGTCCCTGTGACTGGCTTGCGGATGAGACCATAAGGAGCCTGTTCACCAAAGAAACTGCTCCCGCTCCCGCAAAGTGCCTGATTGACATGACCGGAAGCTACTCCACCAACGAGGTTACCATCTACTGGAATTCCGCCCTGATCCAGCTTCTGGCGTCCGTGACGGAATAAAAGAAGCCTGCATTTCTACGTATAACTCTTAATATAAAAAACCGGGAGGAATCAGCTAAGATAGACGATTCCTCCCGGTTCTTTGATTATGCCTTGATATTGTATTACCATCTCAAAATGAAATTATATAATCCGCTGCGGATTGCCTGATCATTATGGTCGGCTCCCGGCACCTCATACCAGAGATGAACCACTTCATTTTTCTCCATGATTTCATGATAGGATAAGGGGAACTTGCCCACCACACTGTCATTGGTGCCACAGCATATCATCAGAAGCTTGGGAAGATTTGCAGTATCTGTAATCTTCAATTCTGATTCCTGCATCTGTCCGGGATGCGTCATTGCCCAGTCCTTGGCCGGGGTCAGCCCCGGTGCAGGGGAGATGGCGCCGATACAGCTGAACAAATCCGGTCTGTTCACGCCGATAAACAACGACTCCCTTCCTCCCATGGAGAAGCCGATGATGGCTCTGTCCTCCTTCTCCGTCGATACGGAGTAATTGGACTCGATGTAGGGAATCAGGTCATTCACCAGGTCGTTGATAAAGTTATCATAAGGAGCAACTGCTGCCGCATCAAACGCCGGCTTCTGATTGGGATCGGAAGTCGCATACATATTGGGAAATACCACAATCATATCCCTGGCCTTCCCTTCCGCTGACAGATTGCCGATGATCTCAGGGATCTTGTTGTTGCCGTCATTAATCAGGCAGTACTCATCTCCAAAAATCCCATGAAGGAAATAAAGTACTGGATATTTCTTATCCTTGCTGTAACCGGGCGGTAACAGAATATTTGCGCCCCGGTCAAGACCGGTGGTCTCGGAATGGTAGGTCACATGCTCCACCGTGCCGTAGGTCCTGTCAGCCTTCCTCAGGGTTACTTCGTCGGGACAGGTGGTCTGTGTCACCTTGGACATATCGGCAGCCTCAGTCGTATCTTCAGCGGTAGTGCTCTCACCGGTCACACCTGCCTGTTGTTCTGTGCCTTTGCCCTCTCCCGTAAATCTCCATGCTTTCATCTCATAACCGCTGCCGCTGAATACAAAGTAGAGGTCATGAACCCCGGTGATTTCCTTTACCAGCTGCGTCTGATACTTTACAAATCCGTCAGCGCCGGTCTCGGTTCCCTCTCCCTCCGGAGAAAGATAAGCAACCACATCCCCCCAGGGAGCATCCATGTTGACACGTACGGCACAGGTTTCTTCGGAAGAATCATTCTTCTTGAACCATCCCTCAAGCGCCTGAGGTGAAGTCTCACCAAAATCCACTCCCTGAACCTTCAGATAGTCGCCGGTGTCGATCCCCGTCAGTGTCATGCTTCCTGCTTTACCATCCTCCGCAGCCGCCGTATCCAGTCCGGCATTCATCGCCATGTTCACAGCGCTGTTTTCACCGTAGGGATTTACCTTCTTCAGCTGGGTTCTGCCGTCGGACGTCTGCCTGATGATTCCGATGGTGCCATCCTCCTGCATGGTAAACTCATCGATATTGGTACAGCGATATCCGTGCTCTATGCCCATCGCCTTCTCCAGTACTCTGGAATGGTAAGCGATATACCATTTGTCCTGAAAGCTGAATACGCAGTGATGATTGTTTCCGTAAAGTCCGCAGAAGGTACCCGGATTTTCCAGAATGCGCTCCTTGAAAACAAAGGGACCCATAGGGCTGTCGCTCTCCAGACATGCAATCTCCGCATTGTGGATGCCGTATTTTTCGGTGCCCGCCGCATCCACCTGCCAGTTGGTACAATAGGTGTAATAATACTTGTTTCCGGCTTTGTGTATCCCGGAATCCTCAAAGAGATAAGGCACGTCAATTGTCTTGGGCTCACCCTTGATACTGATCATGTCCTCTCCAAGCTCTACCACTCTGGCAGTGCCGGGATCCGCTACCTTTCCTGCCGGCACGCCGCCGCCGAAGTAAAGATACGCTCTTCCATCGTCATCCACCAGCACCGCCGGGTCAAAGAGCCACAATACATCGGCACAGTGAGGTGTCTCTCTGGAAATCAGCGCTTTGCCGAGGGGGTCTCTGAAGGGTCCTGTGGGACTGTCTGCCTCCAGCACACCGATTCCGCCGCCGTTATCCGCAAAGTAAAGGAAAAATCTGGGTTTGCCGTCTATCTCCTTCCAGGCAGCCGCAGGTGCCCAGGAATTGTGTGCCCATGTGGCAGCTCCGTCTTCTCCCGCCACGATGATACTGCCGTGATCCGTAAAATTCATCATGTCATCCGTGGATACCACATTGAGGCTACGGATTTTACTGTAGGAATTCTCAACTATTTCTCCCTTGTCGTTGTACTCAAAAGCATCCGCAGTCATATAAAAATAAACTCTGTCTTCGTAGACCATCGCATAAGGGTCTGCTCCGAATCGTTGTGTCATAATCGGATTGGTATCCGAGAATTTCTTATAAGCTGTTGTATAACTCATACCATTAAAGCACGCAGCCAAATCTTCTGTCGGCACACCGGCACTGTTTGCTTCCCCGGCACTGTTTGCTTCCCCGGCACTGTTTGGTTCTCCGGAACTGTTTGGTTCCCCGGAACCGCTCTGCATGCTGTTTACCTCCGTTCCATTCTCATTTTCCGCTGTCTGTCCTCCTCCGCAGGAGCAAAGCATGGCACATGCCAGTGTCATCACAGACAAGACATGCAATAATCTTTTCTTTCTAAACATGGCACGCCCGTTCCTTTCCATAATACCCGTTCCGTGCACTATATCGTTTCGCAATTCATCACCGGATTACAGTGCCTGATAGGTCAGAGTCTTGAAGCAGGCTGCCTGGTCCCTGCTGTCTGTATCTGCTACGGCATACATACCCACGGTACATCCCACGAAGCCGCCTGCCACCTCTGTGGAAAGATTGCGCACATCAATACCGTCCTTCAACAGGCTTGAGCCCTTTGTCAGCTTTCCGTCTGCATTCTCCTTCTGGTCATATTCCATTTCCACGGCTGCTGAGAGTCCCTGCACCCTGATGACAAGCTTCACATCACCGATGCTGACTCCTGCGGCTTCATCTGCTCTGATTTCGCTTCTGCCGATGACCTCATCCTGTCCCTTCTGGCACAGAATCACTTCTGCGGCGATGCCTGCACCCACGCGGCTAACCTCTGTTCTCAGATGGTACTCATTGCTCTGTACCAGGGCAATGCCCGCGCGTTTTCCCTCTGTCAGGTTGTCTGTGGCAAATTCCACAGCTGCTTCGAAATTGTGATGTTGCTGTCTCACACATACATAGGAAGGGCTGTCCTGCTCCTTCAGGGTAATGCTGCGGAAGGAAAGCTTCAGACCCTCGTTATCCATGGAGTACAGATTCTCTCCGGGATTGCGCAGTACCAGGAACTCATCTCCCAGCTTCTGCATCTTCGCAAATTCATAGGTGCGGCTGCTTCCGGGCACGCAGTTAGCGGAGGTATCAAAGGTCTTGTCTGCCATCGGATCCCACTCGGGCAGATCGATCTCTACCTCGTCCGTAAGAATTCCCACACCGGGATTCACTACCGGCCAGCCGTTCTCCCAGGTCACCTTTGCCAGGAAGGTCTCTCTTCCCATGGTGGTGTAGCACTCCAGAGGACGCACCGCCAGCATCACCATATACCACTCCCCGTTGGGAGTCTCTATCATGTCCGCATGTCCCACATACTTGATGGGATAATCCTGCCCCAGATGTCTGTGGGTAAAAATAGGATTGCAGAAATTGTTCTCATAAGGTCCGTAAATCTCCTTACTTCTGCATACTGTAACTGCGTGCTCGGGGCCTGTGCCTCCCTCGGCATGCATAATGTAGTAGTAACCGTCCTTCTTGTAGAGGTGTGGTCCCTCGGGCCAGTGCACTCCTCTCATGGCACCGTTCCAGACATTATGTACCTCTCCCACCAGCTTCATATTATCCAGATCCAGCTCCTGAATCCAGATGAAGTAATCTCCGTTGTATCTGCAGCCCTCGGGATTGGGATGAGTACCGATATAATAGCACTTGCCGTCATCATCAAAGAACAGGCTGGGATCGATTCCGTCTGCACCCTGCAGATAGTAAGGGTCTGACCAGGGACCTGCGGGATTCTTGGCAGTCACGATATAGTTGCCGCCGAAGGTAACATTGGTACAGATAACATAGTAGGTTCCCTCATGGTAACGCATGGTGGGAGCAAAAAGTCCGGCGGAATGCCCTGCATTCTTCAGGGGCAGTTGCTCCTGTCTGTGCATGGCATTTCCGATCTGCTCCCAGTGCACCAGATCTCTGCTGTGCATGATGGGAAGTCCCGGAAAATACGCAAAGGTTGAATTAATCAGATAATAATCTCCTCCCACTGCGCAGATGGAAGGGTCGGGATAAAATCCCGGCATGATAGGGTTTTTTGCAATTACTGTCATATGAATAACCACCTTTCTGTGTAATTAATTAAAACCGATACTTGTAAATGCGTAAAACGCCGGTTTTTCCTGATATTTATCATCGA
Organism: uncultured Lachnospiraceae bacterium; assembly: GCA_945621435.1. Taxonomy (GTDB): domain Bacteria; phylum Bacillota; class Clostridia; order Lachnospirales; family Lachnospiraceae; genus Acetatifactor. The sequence goes on along the minus strand of CALZBR010000044.1, from coordinate 12,380 downwards.
AGAGCAAGGGACACTGAGGCAGATTGCTTGTGCTTCCGCCTCCCACATTGGAGCTGCTCTGGAGCCAGGAATAATGGTCCACGGTTCCCCAGAAGGTAATACTTGAGATATTGATATCCTCTTCCTGATTGAGCTTGTGCATTGTGTTATAAAGCATCCTGTAACGCCCCTTCTGAGCTATGTACTCTTTCTCCTTGGCCTCATCACTGCCGTCATAACTCTGGCTTGCCTTCATGTCAAATTCTGAAATCTGGACGGTTCCAACCACCTCCGCATACCGCTTGATGGCCCACTCCACATCGACAAACTGAGGACTTTCCATACTGTAATGTCCCTGCATACCCATGGCAGTGATTCTGGTGCCAACGCCCGGCTCCCCTTCTCTGGACTTAATCTCGGTCAGAAGCTCCACAATATGCATGACCTTACTGCTCACACATTCATTGTAATCATTATAGTACAGCTCCAGGTCCGCAGGTGCATACTTATTTGCGTAAATAAATGCATTGATAATGTACTCATTGCTCTGGTAAACATGCCACCAGCTGGAATTGCTTCCATGGCGGTCCTCCGAGAGGGATTCTCCGGGGTTCTCCGCATCCGAGCGATACACTCTGGAGGGATTGTCACTGCAGGCTTCGTTCACCACATCCCATCCATAAAACAAATCCTTGTACTTGCTGTCTTCTCCGGTAAAATGAGTGAGCATGGTACGGATATACCACTCCAGACGCTTGTTCATGGTATCCTTGTCCACGTAAGGCTTCGTCTTGTCATACTCCTCATGGAAGAACCATTCCGGTGTCTGGGCGTGCCACACAAGCACATGACCCTTCACCATAATCTTGTCTTCGGGATGCGCTGCATTCCAGTCATAGATTTTGTCCAGCATACGTTCTGCCCTGGAATAATCCAGTCTGGGAACAATAATGGTCTCCCCGTTCAGTTCCGCCTCCTCGGTTCCGGGGCATACTCCTACACTGTAACCCACCATGGCATCAGGCTTCAGCTCATTTCCAAAGGTGATCGCATTGAAATGGGTGGTAATGATTTCCCACACCTTCTCATCGTTCAGTTCCATCTCCGTAGCGGCGCAGCCTATTCGACACCCCATAATATCCATGACTGCATCCTTTAACACAGGCACCTCGGCAACCTCTGTATCGCTGCCTGTCACAGCATCACTGCCTTTCGCAGTATCACCCGTCGCCGACTCCGTGGTCTCTCCCGAGGGACTCAGGGTCTGTACATAGGATGACGCATCCTCTGTTCCGGATCCGACCGCACTTTCAGACCCGCCCGGCTGCTTCCCACAGCCTGCAAGCACAGCAGAAGCCAACAGTACAGCAAGAACTCCTTTGACCTTTCTTCTGATCATATGTTACCTCCCTATGAAGTTATTTGAAGCTACTTAAAGTTATTATACTGGATTTTCCAAATTTATTCCTTGTATTTTTTGCTTTTGTCCGCTCATTCATTGCTTTTTTGAGAGGCAGATGATACAATAAGAACAGTACGAGAGGAGAAAAAGATATGGCTGCGAAAAAAGATACTTCCAGAATTCAACCGAATCATCAAATGTATTACGAAGCCAATTCCGATACCCTGCAGAGCCGCGTACTTACGGGTACGGGGCAGGAGCTTGTACAGTATCGTCTCGACACCTCCATTCGCATCTGGTTCAACGAACTTCCCGTGGACTATTCTCCTCATTGGCATTCCGCACTGGAGATTGTCATGCCCGTGGAGAACTGGTACGAGACAGTCATTGGAGAGACTACATATCACCTTGTCCCGGGAGATATCATGATTATCCCTCCCGGAGAACTGCATGCCCTGAAAGCGCCGAAATCCGGCAATCGTTTTGTATTTTTGTTCGATTTGTCCCCCTGTGCCAGACTACATGGCTTCGCCAGCATTCAATCAATACTGACTCAGCCGATTCACCTGACAAGAGCAACTCACCCCGGCATCTATGATGATGCTTATGAGATTCTGGTTCAGATACGGAACGAGTATTTCACACGGAATCAATTCGCAGACCTGACTATCTTTTCCCTTCTGCTAAACCTCTTTGTCAAAATCGGAACGAACCACATTGACAATATCGAAATGTTCTCCAATATCCGGGGACACAAGCAGAAAGAATATGTTGACAAATTCAACACTGTGATGGAATATATTGATTCCCATTATATGGACAACCTGAATCTCGATGATATCGCCAGCTCCATCGGCTTCAGCAAATATCATTTTTCACGGCTTTTCAAGCAGTATACCAACTACACCTTTTGCGCCTATATCTCACACAGACGTATCAAGGTGGCGGAAGAGCTTCTGGAACAGATAGACCTGTCAATTACGGAGGTGGCTCTGCAGTCCGGTTTCCCCAGCATTTCCACCTTCAATCGTGTATTCAAACAGGTCAAGGGGTGTACCCCCAGCGAGTACCGGGAGAAGAATAAAACCTATAATTTTCATCAGTAACAGGAAAGAGCACCTTTCGGTGCTCTCTTTTTTGTCTCTTTATTCTGCATCGGGATTCGACAAAACCACTTTTCCGTCGTGATAACCGATGCTGATCTTATTGCCCTTCAGATTCAGATTCTGCAAAATCTCAGCAGGGATCTGAACGCGTCCTGCGCGATCGAGAATTGCGTATTCATCCTGTGTGTCTTCCTGTCTCCAGTCTATGGTATTCTCCTGGAGTCTGTCCGCATAAGCCTCCTTCAATACACGCTCACTGCTGATCTTGCCGTCTCTGATTGCCACGACCCTCTTAACCTTCTTGGAGAGTGCCACGTCATGGGTTACAATCAGAATCGTCTGCCCCGATTTGTTCAGCTCCGAAAACACATCAAATATGTAATTGGCAGTCTTCACATCCACGCTTCCTGTAGGTTCGTCTGCCAGAAGAAGCTTAGGCGAATTGGCCAGTGCGATGGCAATGGCAATTCTCTGTTGTTCACCACCGGAGAGCATATTCATTCGGCTGCGCCTTTTCGAGCTCATCCCCACCATATCCAAAAGCTCTAATGCCTTAGCCCTCTTGTTTTTCGTATTGGACAGGTTCATGGGGAGCATAACATTCTCCAATACCGTCAGATACGGAAGCAGGTTACGTCCATTATTCTGCCACACAAATCCAACCGTATCCCTCTTGTAATGCACAAGCTGCTTCTCATTCATGGTAAACAGGTTGCTTCCTGCCACAAAAAGGGAGCCTGCGCTGGGGCGGTCAAGACCGCCGATCATGTTCAGGAAAGTGGATTTGCCGCTGCCACTGTTTCCGATGATGGCAGTCAGCTCTCCCTCCTCCACCGTCAGGTCCAGCCCCTGAAGAGCCAATACCTCTGTCTGTTTTGTCTTGTAAATTTTAACCAGGCCATCTGCCTGTATCATATTCTCCGGCATTTCTGTCTCCTTCCTGCAACCCAAAACACACTATTGAGGCTCTGCCTCGCTGTGAACCTGTTCTCCGGCGTTCAGCTCAATAATCATATCGCCGGCATCCATCAGTCCCACATCGTGAGTTGTCATGAGGATAGTGATTCCCTCTTTTCGGGTCATCTCCAAAAACAGCTGTGTAACCTTGGCGGCCATGGCGCTGTCCAGCTCAGCCGTGGGCTCATCTGCCAGTATCAGCTTGGGTCTGTGGGCAATGGCACGGGCGATGGCAACTCTCTGCTGCTCACCACCGGACATCTCCGCCGGCATATGATGCATACGACTGCCCAGACCTACCAACTTCAGACATTCCTCCACCCGCTTATCCCTCTCCCTGCCCGGCTTGATTCCTGCAAGGCGCATGGAGAATTCAACATTCTGAAAGGCATTCATTGTGGGCATCAGGGATACTGCCTGAAAAACAAATCCCATATCCTTTCTTCTCAGATTCTCACGGGCCAGGTCAGACATATTTCCCACGACCCTGCCATCAATGGCAACAGTTCCTGTGGTGGGATTGTCAAGTGCTCCGATAATATTCATTAGTGTGGTCTTGCCGGAACCGGAACGACCTTTCAGGATAGTCAGGGTATTCCTCATAATCTCAACATTGATATCCTTCAATGCCTGAAATTCTCCTCCGGGAACCGGGAAAATACGATTAACTCCACATACTTGAATCAAACAATCATTTGCCATTATTCTTCCCCTAACTTCAATGCTTTCGTCACATTCATCTTAAAGATCAGCAGAATCAGAACCAACAGACAAAGGAACATCACTCCCACAATCACACCGTAAAGTCTGAACATATCCGACGACTCCACCACCAGACGCATGGGCAGCACCTGGTTCGCTGCTGCGTATGCCTGCTGGAGAATGGGTACAAACATATTGGAGGCAAGCTTTCCTATGCCAACGCCCGCAAGAACTGAGAACACACCGCAGAATATCTGCTCGTTCAGCAACATCTGAATCAGCTCCCCCTTATGCATTCCGCAGGCACGCAAAACACCGAAGATCATCTCCCTTGAGCGGATGGACATGATCCAATAGATCATATAACCCACCGCACAGAGCAGAATGGTCACCAGGAATCCCATGGTAAGGACACCGTTGGTTCCCTGAAGTAGCGGCTCTTCCACAGTATTTTTCAGTTCTGTTGCCTTATCAACATATTTGGTCAGACGAATACCGTTATCCTGAAACCATTGGTAAGCATCCGTGGAATCACAGCCGTCCTTCAGTTCGATCCACACCTGATATGGTCTGACACCGAATGCCTGTTTGAGCTTATTGTAATGTGCTACCACCAGAAGATTCTCCCGTGTCGATGCCGTACCGTCCGGACTTACCTCCGTAACGGTAGGTGCATACCCCGGCCAATAGCTGAAAAATCCTACAATCTTACCGGTAGTGGACTGCTTCTTGCTACTGCTCTCTCCGCCCACCGAATAAGTCAGACTGTCACCAATCTCATAGCCAAGCTTGGTACGAAAATTATCTGACACCAGTATTCCCTCGGCATCCATCGCCAGGTCATTGAGATATTCATAATAATGCCTGTTATTCAGACTGTAATCCACCCAGGTGACCTTACCGAACTCCTTTGTATGAATTCCCATGACCTGTATCTGCTGCTTGGGATTATCCTTGGTCTCTGCATACGCCTCTGTCTCTATCTGCACTCTTGCATAAGCCTCTGCAAAATCCATGTCGGTATACTTGGAATACTCAGGCTCCACATACTCGCCCGTAAATACGCCGTTTCTATCCGTTACCGCATGCCATACCTCCTGCTCCACGATATCTGCACCATTCATATACTCAGCGTTGTTGTAGGCATTTTGCAGGATCGTGCGGGCAACGGTAGCATGGTACATACCAAGGGAAATAGTGATAATCAGGAAGAGCATGATAAACTGCTGCTTCCGTCCGTTCTTGGCGTTCTCCATAAAGGAAGCGTAGCTTGCAGGCTTCCAAAAGCGTTTGCCCATCATATAGATCAACTGAACCAGATAGGGCTGCAGTCTCAGGAACAGCAGACCGAGTCCTACGATAAACAGGGAAGAGCTGATATAGAGCAGGGGATCCAGGGTCTCACCCTGCAGTACAGCCTCACCCAGCTTCACGGAATTCTTGCGGAAGCTGTAGTATCCGTAGAGGGAGATTCCCAGCAGGATCACATCCAGGAAAATCTTCTCCCACCAGCTTCTGCGCTTCAAAGCCTTCTGCTGCTTTAATTTGACAATCGTAACCCTGCTGTGCTTCAGCGCCGGAAGTGCCATGATAATCAATGTGGCTGCCATAGACACTGCCGCATACAGCCATACTTCTCCGGTAAAGGTCAGCTCAAGCTTATTGTTGCTGTCAAACTCCAGGAAGCTTCTGGCAGATCCCAGAATACGGCTGAACACCATGCCAAGAGGGATTCCCAGTCCGCCTCCCGCCACAGTCAGCACGGTACACTGATACAGGTAGAGACGGAAAATCTGCGCCCCAGAGCTGCCTCGGCTCTTAATGACGGAGATCTCATTTTTCTCCATATCGTACATCTGACCGGAGATCATAAAAAGGAAGGCTCCCAGCATAATCAGTACCGGAATCTGCAGGATAATCAGTGTTGCATGAATGCGATCCTGCTTCGCTGTATAGCTTTCCAGAATCTCACGATATTCCGGTATCTTTGCGGTAGCACTGAAGGGACCCTTTTCCGTGAGATTTTTCGTCGCCTCCAGAAGCTCCTTCGCCCGGGAAGCTTTGATGTCTTCGTATTCAAACAGGGTATAGTAACTACAGCTGACCGTATATTTCCCCGCCTTTTCTCCCGTGAACATACTGCGGAACAGATCAAGGTTCATCAATACACTGTTATTCAGCTGTTCCGGCTTCACCTGCCAGTATTCTTCCTTTGATGACACAGGGTCAAAAACACCCTTGACATACATCCTGATTTCCTTGCCCTCTGTATCTCTGAGGTCTGAAAAAACTATCGTTTCTCCCACCAGCAGCTTCAGATTGACCATGGCAGACTGGCTCATCACTACTTCAATACACCCGTCCTCCGTCAGTCCGGACTCAGAGAACATTTCGCCGCTGAGCATCTTCGCATGGGCGGGCAGATCAGAAAGTGCCCCCAGCTTCAGGCTGGCATTCTCTGCATCCTGTCTGTTCAACTCGGAACGGATATTCATGGTAGTCAGGGTATAAAAGGAGACGGTTTCCTTCTCCGTTACTCCCAGCTCCCCGTACACGCTTTCCATCAGACCTTCCATCCTGGAAATGGTAGCCCCGTTCCTCTCCTTCTGAGATACTATGGAAAAGCTGTTGATGGTGGGCCACTTGCCCTCCATTGCAATATACTTCTGAAACTCATCCTGAAGCATTCTGTCATAGGCGGCTGTCTGATACAGCGGGAAGCTGACAACTGTTGCAATCAACAGTATGCTCCCCAGGAGCAGACACAGATTCATCCATAACTTATGCTTCAGTTTTTGCAGCATTATTCTATGCATACTTCCATTCCTTCCGTCAGGCCTTCCGCCACCCAATAATTCTCATTGTCAGCACCGCCCGCCACAAAGCTCTGATACAGTACCGAACCATCCTTTTGTTTCAGTTTTACATAGCTGACTCCGTTGATCATGACAACCGCTTTTCTGGGAACCAGCACCACATTATCCATTCTTCTGGTACACACCTTGACGCCAAACAGGCTCCTGTTCCACCAGCCGTCTGCATTGGCAGTGCTTCCTGCCATCTCCGCGGCGTCCTCTGCAGACACTCTGATCAGGGCATAACCGTCGCCAAAGAGCTCCTCACTGATACAGTTCTTGCTCATAGTCACCACATCGCCCTGCGTCACCTTGGAAACGCCCTCTGAGGTCTTGTAGGTAACCTCCGCCTTATGTCCGTAGGTCAAAACGCCGTTCGTGTCTTCTACGATAATATAGTTGGAGTCCTGTCTGGACAAAACAATCAGGTTCTGACCATGGGAAAGCAGTGACCCGTTCTCCAAAGTGTTGCGCCACAAGTCCATGGACATATCTGTCACAATACCGTCATAGGGAGCCCTGACCTCTGTAGTGGCGAAATCGGCCTTCATCTCTCCCAGCAGCTTTTCCAGCTCTGCTATGGTTTCCTGTCTCTGCTCGATCTCCTTCTTGTTCTTCTCCGGATCCTCCTTTTGCAGTTTCGCCAGTCGTTCCCGCTCACGCTGCAGCTTCTGTTCGTTTCTTGCCAGCTCCAGCTCGTCAGGCTTCACCCGGATAGTAAACAGTACATCGCCTTTTTTTACCGGCTGATTAAGATTCACCATAAGTTCACCAAAATAAGCGGTTCCGTAAGTAATGGGATTGCTGATCCACTCCTGTCTGGGATAAGCGAGGTAACCCTGCTGGGAGAACTCATGACCGACGCTACCCTTCTGAAGTGTCATAGTTGATTTGTAGGTGGGGGCATTCTTGGAGGTCAGGACATGATCTCCTTCCTGCAGTCCGGAAACAATTTCCACGTAGGCTCCGTCCTGCATCCCTGTTTTGACCGGTGTATAAACGCGCTCTCCGTCTACAAGACAATAGACAAAATAATCATTTTCTTCCCTGATGACGGAATCCTTGGGAACTGTCAGCACATTTTCCCCGGACTGCTTCATCACAACAATTGTTGCAAGACTGCCCAGCTGTGCCTCCGAGCCCTCCGGAAGCTTAAAGGAGGTATAGGATTTCTTTTCATCCTCCGAGGGTATGTATTCCACATCATATTCCACACCGTTGATGATGGCATAGACTCTCTCCGCCTTATTGATATCTTCCTTGAGAATATAGTCGCAGCGAATTTCCTTTCTGTCCGGGTCAATGACAGCGGCCATAGGGTAGTCCGCATTAATATAGTTTCCCTGACTCATCAGCTGGACATTGACCAACACGCCGTTCATCTCAGACAGCACCGTGCTTTTGTCCCTGCTCTCCTTCATTCGCTGCAACAGCACCTGATTGTAATCTTTATCCAGCTGATACAGTTCGGTTCTCTGCCTGATGGCTTCCTCCTGCTTCTGCCTGGAGATCAGGGCATTTCTGTACCGGCTTTCGTAGTACATGTTATCCGATGCCCATTTTGCATATTCCGGAGAGTCTGCAGCCGGCTCTTCCTGAGACCAGTTTTCTACGGCCTGACCCCAGAATTCTTCATCTCCCTTTACCTCATAAAAATATTCATTGGCTTCCTTCAGGTATTCCCGGAAGTCCTTCTCGTTCTGTTCGATTCTTTTCTCCAGCTCTTCAATCTGCTTGTCTGCATTCTCCGTATTGGTACGAAGCAGAACCTGCCCCTTTTTCACGGTATCACCCGGAAGAGTGGCATAGTAATCAAAGCTCATTCCGTTTTCCAGCGAATATTCCTCAATATAAGGGCAGATAGAGCCGCTGTAGATATTGGCATTATACAGATTTCTCCTGGCTGCCGCTTCGTAGCTCTCTCCCACGCCTACCGGCTCCAACAGCTCAACATCCTGCGGTCTTACTACGGGAGTCTCGCTTTTACAGCCCGTCATGGTTCCGGCCAGACAGGCGCAGGAAAGCAGTATTGTCAGAAATTTTTTGTCTATCCTTTTTCTCATTTCCGAATTACCCTTTCCCCTTCTTCCAGACCGCTTATTATCTCCACGGAATCATCGCCGTGCAATCCGGTTTCCACCCATCTGATCTGTCTCATGTTATCAGCGTCCGTCACATAGACATAGTACTTGTCATCGGCTTGGTTGACAGCTGACAGGGGCACACAGAGAACCTGTTCCCTACGTTCAACCACAAACTGTATGGTGCCGCCGGTACCAACCTCGATACCCGTGGTAACCGGACCGGAATAAACACTAAACTGTTGAACCTCTCCCCAGTTTTCAATATTATAAGGTACCAGCTTATAATCTCCGGAAGCAGAGCCGGAAATCACAGTCATATCCACCGTCTCACCCTCATGAAAGCAGGAGGCGTACTCCGGTATCTCCGTTTCGAAGAGACACTCGGAATTGTCCACGATATACATGACAATCTTCCCCTCTGTGGAGGTGGAATCTTCCAGATTCTTCTGAAGCTTATAGACCATGCCGTCCATTCCCGCATAGATTCTGCAGCAGGCCAGTTCCTTTTTCAGCTGTTCCAGTTCCATGCGGTCAAGGTTCAGGGCATCCCCGCTGTCCTCTCTCTGATAGCGGTAGCTTTCCTTGATGGATTCAATGGCTTTGTCCAGCCCCTCCCTGCTATAGTAATGATTATAAAGATAATTCACCCAGGCCTGGGAAATCTCCAGTTCCTCATTCGTCTTTGCATTTTCCATAAGCATTTCATTTCTGGTAATCCGATACTCCAGGTCTTCAATCTGATTCTCCAGATTTCCGGCAGACAGTTCAACCAAAAGGTCACCCTTTTTAACCGTATCTCCTTCCTCGACATACACCTTATCTACCAGACGTCCCGATATGGAAAAGCTGATTTCCTGATCCTTCTGTTGTCTGTAGGTACAGCGCACCTTCCTGGTCAGAATGACATCACCCTTCTCTACCGTACTGTAATTATATGTAATCGTATCATTGGATTCCTCTACAATCATGACCGGGGTATCCGGCTCCCGCTCTCCACAGCCGCACAGCATGAGCGTGAGCGCCACACATGACATGACACTCAGCCTCATCCCCCGTTTCAGACTATTTCCACTGAAAACCTTCCTCATGTAACCCTTTCGCTCCTTTATATTGTCTGCTCAGCTACCGTTCCCACAAGTTCATTATTTCTGATGTTAGGGTCTTCTGCCTTGCATCGCTTCAAATTTGGCAATCAAATCGTCAATCTGTTTTCTGATAAAGTCCTGATGCTCTTCTTTTACCAGGAAATACAGATAAGACTCCTTCAAAAAGTCCTGTGGCATCCCCCGACCCGCTATCTTGAAGTTAACAAAGCCTTTATCAACATATTCCTGAATCTCCTCATTGGACAGGAATGCAGGAAGCTTCTTACATTCTTCAAAGGTTCTGTCATGATTACGATTCGGACATCTAAAGGGCTGACTCATATCATATTCCAATTGCATCCTGGACTGATGTTCATAATGTTCCTTGCGCTTCGCACACCCCGGTACACAAATCTCATTTACCAGTATCTCAATTTTATCAGCGTAGGGTTCAATACTGCTGATGACCTTCTCATTATGATTCAGGTCATAATCCAGCACAACCAGATAATAATCCTTCTCCAGCTCTGCCAGAACGTCTTCAAGCCCCAGAAGTCTTTTGGTAGTAGAAGACAATAATTTGAATCCCGGATATTCCCTGCGGAGATACTCCTCCAGTATGGGAGAGTTGACCAGACACTGATTCATTCCATTATCAGCCAGTCTCATAATGAGATTACAATAGGTATCCTGCAGGTGCTTCTCTTCCAGAAGAGAATTGGTCCAGGTAAATCTCACCGGAATTCCCTTGTCATTGTACAGCTTGATCATAGATTGAATATACGCTTTCGTACTAATTCCGAAAATAGTACGTCCACCATTCCAAATAGCTCCGGGAAAGGTATCATAAACCGAACCTATCCTGTATCCGTCTCTGAAGCATTTCGGATAGTCCTTCATCATATTCACGATAGCCTGGGTCAGCAGACGAAAGCAATAGAACCCGGGCAGATGCCAGTATATTTCCTTTTGTGCCATATTACACCTCCGGAACCCATCTTGAAGGCTTAAAGCGGTTCAGCGTGATCACTCTGTTTGCAGCAAGATTCTCCAGCAACAGGATTCTTGCCTGTTCCTGGTATTCCGGCTTAATCATATAGTAGCAATACATCTCCACCAGCCAGAAGAGATCTGCCGTACGTCCTTCGATCTTAAAATGATGAAATCCCATGGGAATATATTTCTCCCACAGCTCATCCGGCTTGATAAAGGTACGGAATTTCTTGATCTCGTGAAAATCGCTGGCATCTCCCCACTGACAATACCAGGGCTCCAGCGGAATCTGTCTGTTTGGCGGCATATTCCTGTTCTTTAACATGATGCGTTGATTCTTCGCAATATTCTCGTAGTGTTTCCCCCTTCTGGGACAATCCGGAGTACAAAGTGTATTGACCAGAATCTCGCAGCGCCCCTTATCCTCTATTTTCTCCAGTTCATCAAATCTGCCGTTGAAGTTGTAATCCAACACTACGAGATAATAATCCTTCTTCAGCTCCTCATTCACCTGTTCAATATCCCGGATGCGTTTACAAATAGAGCTGTTGAGCTTGAAGCTCGGATAGTTTTCTCTGATATATTTTTCCAGAATGGGAGAAAAAATCATGATTTCATTCATCCCATTGTCTGCTGCTTTCATACAAAAATTACAGTAAGGATCCTTAAGATCCTCTTCATTGATTAACATATTGGTATAGGTATACCGCACCGGTATTCCCTTAGCGTTAACATTTTTAATGACATCCCGAATATAGGCAGCGTCACACTGATCTGCTCCGGAAGGTCTTCCCCCGTTCCATAGTGAGGTGGGAAATTCACCATAAAAGGAACCTATCTTTACTCCTTCTCTGAAAAACTCCGGTTTCTTCTCCATCAAGCCAAGAAAAATCATATTCAAAGGATAATTTTTTCTTAACCCCGGTAAATGAAAACTTACTTCCACAACTATACCTCCTGGATCTCTTATCAAGCTTTTTTAAACAGAAAGGGTGGCGCCCGGAAAACACCACCCTAATTTCTATAAACACACTATATCTGTGAAATTGTAAGCTTAAACTTACTTGTTTGCATCCTGTACAGCGGTCTCCCACTTAGTGATGGTAGCTTCAATCAGAGCAGATACATCCTGAGAAGAATCGAACCACTGAAGGTCTTTACTGATGTCCACACCGGGAACAAGTGAAGTGTAATCTACACAACCACCCTCAGAACAC
>CALZBR010000043.1 GCA_945621435.1 uncultured Lachnospiraceae bacterium | reverse complement strand
TGGAAGAAAATGTTTATCTTGCAGAATTCCATGCAGCCAAGGGGCATTTGGAACAATTGGCTGAGCTGGATAACAGATTTCATGAGATTATTTATGAAGCCTGCAACAGCAAAATCCTGGAACATCAGCTTAAGGACTTACACCAGTATGTACTTCGTGTTCGCAAAAAAACCCTCTCCAACAAGAACAGAGGACCCAAATCAAATGAAGAGCATAAAGCAATCTGTGAAGCAATCAAGGGGAAAAATGCCAAACTGGCAGAAAAACTGGCTCATCAGCATATGATTAATGCTTATGAAAATATGGTAAAAAACGGCTTGCATGAAGCATACGGAAAGGAGATTGTGTATGGAAAAGATTCAGATGAAAACTCCGCTGGTTGAGATGGACGGAGATGAGATGACAAGAATTTTATGGCAGATGATCAAGGAGGAGTTGCTGCTTCCCTACATCGATCTGAAGACCGAATATTACGATTTGGGTCTGGAGAACAGAAATGCTACCGATGACCGGGTAACAGTTGACAGTGCAAACGCAACCCTGAAGTATGGCGTTGCCGTAAAATGCGCAACTATCACTCCTAATGGTGCGAGAATGAAGGAGTACAACTTAAAGGAAATGTGGAAGAGTCCGAACGCTACCATCAGAGCAATCCTGGACGGAACCGTTTTCCGTGCACCGATTCTAGTAAATGGTATTGTTCCCTATGTGAAGAATTGGACTAAGCCTATCACAATTGCAAGACATGCATACGGTGATGTCTACAAGAATACAGAGATCAAGGTACCCGGCGCAGGAAAGGCAGAGCTTGTATTTACTGCTGAGGACGGAACCGAGACCAGAGAGCTGATTCACAGCTTTACCGGTGCAGGTATCATTCAGGGGATTCACAACACTGAGAAGTCAATCAGCAGCTTTGCGAGAGCATGTTTCAGCTATGCTGTGGATACAAAGCAGGATTTGTGGTTCTCAACAAAGGATACCATCTCCAAGAAATATGATCATACCTTTAAGGATATTTTCCAGGAGATTTATGACAACGAATACAAAGACAAGTTCGAAGAGCTTGGTATTGAGTATTTTTACACGCTGATTGATGACGCAGTAGCAAGAGTTATTCGTTCCGAAGGCGGGTTTATCTGGGCATGTAAGAACTACGATGGAGATGTAATGTCTGATATGGTGGCTACTGCATACGGTGACCTTTCCATGATGACTTCCGTACTGGTAAGTCCTACCGGAGTCTATGAGTATGAAGCAGCTCACGGAACTGTTCAGCGTCATTACTACAAGCATCTGAAGGGAGAAGAGACTTCCACCAACTCCATTGCAACGATTTTTGCATGGACCGGCGCTCTGAAGAAGAGAGGAGAACTTGACAATATTCCCGAGCTTTCAGACTTTGCGGAGAAGCTTGAAAAGGCCTGCATCAAAACTGTGGAAGACGGCAAGATGACCAAGAGTCTTTCCCTGATTTCCACCTGCGAGAATCCTGTGATTCTCAACAGTCTGGAGTTTATCAAGGCAATCAGAGACACCTTGGACACGATGATGTAAGTACAACTATAAATGATACAAAAAAATGATAAGATACAAAGGGAATTCTGTTTTTACGGTAATATGTGGAAACAGGATTCCCTCTGTTTTATTGACATATTTTTAACATAATGATATCATAAAGATAATAAACAATTTGGAGGGGTGACATTGGAGGCTAAGGAAATTTCACAGGCTGTCATTGGGCGGCTGCCCAGATATTTCAGATATCTGGGAGAGTTGAAAGATCAAGGGGTTGAGAGGATTTCATCTCAGGAGTTAAGTGAACTGATGCAGGTCACTGCCTCACAGATACGTCAGGATTTTAATAATTTCGGAGGCTTTGGTCAACAGGGCTACGGATATAATGTAAAGTATCTCTATGATGAGATCGGCAAGATTCTCGGATTGGATCAGACCCATAATTTTGTTATCATAGGAGCAGGAAATCTGGGAAGAGCGCTCGGAAACTATCTGAATTTCGAGAGACGAGGATTTTTGTTTAGGGGGATATTTGATCAGAATCCTGCTTTGGTTGGAATGGATGTCAGAGGAGTGAAGGTTAGACCTATGGAAGAGCTTGAGACCTTCATCAGAGAGAATCAGATTGACATTGCAGTACTGACCATCCCCAAGACGGGGGCAGTCGGGGTTGCAGACAGATTGGTACAGAACGGAATCAAAGCAATTTGGAATTTTGCCCATGTAGATTTAAGGGTCCCGGAAGGAATTCAGGTCGAGAATGTGCATCTTTCGGACAGTTTGATGAAGCTTTCCTATAATTTGAGCCGTTATGGAAAAGAACAGAAAAGCAATTAATGGAGGCAGCCTATGAAGCATGACTATGCAGAGGCACTTCAGGGAAAGAGAATCCCTATTCTTACTCTTGACAATAAGTGGTACCGACTGTTGGATCAGAGCACAAGAAAGGCTTTGGCAGGTACGGAAGAAGAGCTGAATACTCTGTTAAAAAGACAGGGCAAGATAAACACTGAGGTCAAGGAAATCAAAAAATTAAAGAAAAAATTAATGAATGAAATCATGGAAATGGCTGAAGAAGCCGAACAGGGTGGTAATCATTCCGTGATGAAGCAGATGGAGCAGCATAAGAAACTTGTAAATGATTGCAATGATAAGCTGGATTCTTATCAGGATGAGCTATTGGAGCTGCCCCGACAGATTGAAAGACTGAACCAGAAGCTGATGACAGCGACGATGGAGTACTGTTATGCTATCATGAACGAGAATTCGGAGGAGATTGAAGAGATTTCTGCCTGGGTTACCGGGATAAGGATTGAACTGAAGAAGAAGCTGATCAAAAAACAGCAGATGGAACAACAGAATCATGAGATATACTCTTATATGCATGATGTGTTTGGGGCTGATGTGATAGAATTGTTCGATATGAAGTATAATCCGGAAGAACAGCATCCAAAATAGAGCTTATCTGACCGATACAGGGACGGCCTGTATCGGTTTTTACTTGGGAAGGAGGAAGTACCATGGAATATCTTGTGACAGCAGAAGAGATGAGATATTATGACAATTATACCATTGAAAAGGTCGGAATCCCCGCTGAAGTCCTGATGGAAAGAGCAGCTCTTGCAGCCTTCAGGACAATACAACAATTATTTTCAGAACATAATGTATTAAGCGGAACTGTCCTGATTATGGCAGGTGTGGGGAATAATGGCGGTGATGGGCTGGCTCTGGCAAGAATGCTGTCAGAGGAGGGTATTGAGGTGGAGCTTTGGAACGTAGGCGATCCGGTGAGGGCTTCTGCGCAGTGGAAATTACAGAACAGTATTCTGGGTCATTATCGGATTAAGAGGGGTAGCATTCCTTCCCGAAATGAATATACTGTTATGGTAGATGCTCTTTTTGGGACAGGTTTGTCCCGCGAAGTATGCGGAAGATATCTCGAAGCAGTGGAGCTGTTTGGACGGATAAAAGGTTACAAATTGTCCTTGGATGTTCCAAGCGGTGTTGACTCGGATACAGGAAAAATATGGGGAAGTGCAGTAAGAGCTGATGAAACCGTTACTTTTGGATTACGAAAAAGAGGACTGTACTTTTATCCCGGCTGTGAGATGGCGGGAAAGATTACGATAGCAGAGATCGGTATTGCGTCGGAAGCAATTGAGAATAGAAAACCTGGAATGTTTCAACTTGACGGAGACTTCAAAGAGATGTTACCGAAACGTGTCCCTTGGGGGAATAAAGGTACTTTTGGGAAGGTGTTGCTGGTTGCGGGCAGGATGAACATGGCCGGAGCTGCAATTATGGCAGGGAAAGCAGCATACCGTATTGGCGCCGGCATGGTTAAGGTATTGACTGCAAGTCAGAATAGAGAGATTTTACAGATCTCTGTTCCGGAAGCCTTATGCGGAAGCTGGGATGATCTGCAGAACAGCCTGGAATGGGCTGACGTGATCGCTTTTGGCCCGGGAATGGGAACCGGAGAAGAAGCAAAAGCATTACTTATGAAATTGTTACTTGATTCAGAGCTCCCTTTGATCATAGATGCGGACGGGTTGAATCTGATCGCGAAAGAGGAAGAGATTCGAATGCTTATTGCAGAAAAAGGGAAAAAGGGGAGAAGCATAGTACTGACTCCTCATATGGGAGAGTTAGCCCGGCTATTAGGAGTAGAAGTTACAGTAGTGCAACAGGATGTGTTGAACTACGGAAGGAAATTAACGGAAGAATTACATGCGGTATTGGTGGCAAAAGATGCGAGAACACTGATTATGAAGGAAGATTTACCTGTATGTATGAATATCAGCGGAAATAGTGGCATGGCCACTGCGGGAAGCGGAGATGTCCTCTGCGGTGTGATTGCGGGATTGATGGCACAGGGAATGGATGATTTTCATGCGGCAGCCTTGGGGGCTTATTATCATGGGAAAGCCGGAGAAGCAGTTGCAGCAAAAATCGGAGAATATGCGTGTATGGCCGGTGATCTGATAAGATAAACCGACAGAGACAGACAGGTATATGAAGGAGCACGGGTTATGGAAAAACAGATAGAAATACCGGAGTATTGCAACAGAACATATGCAGAAATTGATTTGGATGCAATTGTGGAAAACATGAAAAATATGAAGGCAAATATTGCATCGGAAACAAAGATGGCAGGTGTTATAAAGACAGACGGTTATGGACATGGAAGCGTTCAGATTGCAAAAGTTCTGGAACCGTTGGATTTCATGTGGGGCTTTGCAGTTGCCACACCTGAGGAAGGATACCGGTTAAGAAGGGAAGGAATTCGGAAACCATTACTTGTTTTAGGGTACACATTTCCTTATTGTTATCAAAGACTGGTGCAGGAAGAAATACGTCCTGCGGTATTCAGAACCGATACAATACCGCTTCTGGAAAAAGCGGCAGAAGCAATCGGGAAGAAACTAAAGGTACATGTGAAGGTAGACACCGGAATGAATAGAATCGGAATTCGTCCCGATGAGGAGGGGATTCATTTCATTGAAAGAATAAAGGAAAGTCAGTGGCTTGAAGTGGAAGGGATTTTCACACATTTTGCCGCCTCCGATGAAAGGGATAAGAGCAGTGCCGTCAGACAGTTGAATATTTTTCGTGATTTTACGGAAAGAGTTGAAAAAAAACTGGGAATTACAATTCCCCTTAAGCATTGCTCCAACAGCGCAGGAATTCTTGAAATGCCGGAAGCTAATATGAATCTGGTGAGAGCCGGCATTACACTGTATGGTTTGTATCCGTCAGATGAGGTGAGCCGAAATGCGGTAAAGCTCACTCCCGCGCTATCCTTATACAGTAAGATTGTTTATATCAAGAGATTATTTCCGGGCGAATCCGTGAGCTACGGAGGTACTTTTACGGCAGAGAAGGAAATGAGGATCGCAACGGTACCCATCGGATATGGAGACGGATACCCCAGAAGCTTATCAGGAAAAGGACATGTGTTGATTTGCGGGAAAAAAGCAGCGATTCTTGGAAGAGTCTGCATGGATCAGCTGATGGTTGATGTTACGGAGATTCCGGATGCCGCGGAAGGGGATAAGGTTGTACTTCTTGGTGCTGAAGGTGACGAGCATATAAGTGCAGAGGAGCTGGGAAGCATCTCGGGACGCTTTAATTATGAGTTGGTATGCGACATTGGTAAACGTGTTCCCCGTGTTTACATCAGAGATGGCAAAATAGAGGAGTGTAGTGAATATATCTGAAAAAGTCGGTAATACTTTTCCTTAACAAATACATTTGGAGGGAAAATGAGAAGAGGAGATGTTTATTACGCAGACTTAAGACCTGTGATCGGTTCCGAACAAGGAGGAATCAGACCTGTTTTGATTGTTCAGAACGATGTGGGAAATAAACATAGTCCCACGGTCATATGTGCTGCAATCACCTCAAAGATGAACAAGGCTAAATTGCCTACTCATATCGAACTGAATGCTTCGATATATGACATGGACAAAGATTCTGTTGTGCTTCTTGAACAACTCAGAACGATTGATAAAAAACGACTGAAAGACAGAGTGTGTCATCTGGACGGAGAAATCATGAGAAAAGTCAACAAAGCGCTGATGATAAGCCTGGAGCTTGATACATAGCACTTGGCAATTCTTGACGAAAAGAAAATAAGATGATATATTATGCTGTAATACCGCCAAAGCGGTAAAGAATTTGGAGGAAATTTTTTACGATGGATGACAGTAGTCCGGCGGCCAGTATTATTTTGTACCTGATATTTTTATTAATTGATGTCTTCTTCTATGGATTCAGTGAAGCTTTGGACTCTTTGAACGAAAATGAATTAGAGCGAAAAGTGGAGGAAGAAAAAGACAAAAAGTCTATTCGTCTGATGGAGATAATCAGTAAGCCTGCAAAATATGACAATACTTTTGAGATGATTACCACGCTGATTAACGTAATCATAGGTGCAATGCATTTGGGCTTGTTATTAACCATGATTCGAAACGGACTTACATATCTGGCAGAGAACCAATTTAAGCTTGAGGTTATTCCGGCAGAGGTTATTTTGGTGTTGGCTTCCATGCTGTCAACTCTGCTTTTATTGTATATTACACTGACTTTAGGTGTTCTTTTGCCTAAAAAAATTGCACAGCGTATGCCGGAAAAGTGGGCGTATGCATGTATCACACCGGTCTTTTTGGTGACACAGATGCTGCTTCCTTTTACAGGGTTAGTATCTGTGAGCGTAAGAGGTATCCTGAGAATCTTCGGAATGAAAGAGGATTCCGGAGAAAATGATGTGACGGAAGAAGAGATCATCAATATGGTAAACGAAGGCCATGAACAAGGTTTGATTCAGGCCAGTGAAGCGGAAATGATTTCCAATATCTTTGAGTTTGGAGATAAGGAAGTTCAGGATATCATGACACACCGCAATAATATTGTTGCCATTGATTCCAATACTTTATTGCAGGATGCCATTACCTATATGATTGAAGGCAAGAAGAGCAGATATCCCGTATATGATGAGAATATTGATCATATTCTTGGAATCCTGCATTTTAAAGACGCAGTAATGTATCAGAGAACGTCGGACGGGCAGAATCCTGCGTTGAAAGAGATTGACGGACTGATGAGGGAGGCACGTTTTGTGCCTCAGACAAAACACATCGATGAATTATTCCGTGAAATGCAGGCTGAGAAGCTGCAGATGGTCGTAGTGGTGGATGAGTATGGTCAAACAGACGGACTTGTGGCGATGGAGGATATTCTGGAAGAGATTGTTGGAAATATTCTGGACGAATATGATGACGAGAGCGAGTACATCGAGGAAAAGAGCGAGGACGAGTATATCATTGAAGGTATCACTCCTCTGGAAGAGCTGGAGGATCGCTTTGAAATCTCTTTTGAAGACGAAGAATTCGAGACGTTAAACGGTTTTCTGATTTCCAGGCTGGATCGAATTCCAGAACCGGATGAAAGATTTGATGTGGATTATCAAGGGTATAATTTTAAGATCCTCACCGTGGAAAACAAAATGATTCAAAGTGTTTTGGTGAAAAAACTTCCCGAAAGATGTGACGATAAGGCAGAAGAAACGGCTGAAAAGTGCGAATCCAAAGAGGATTAGTACTTGATGAATATCTAAAAAAATGATATGATAATATGAGGTCTAATTTATTTTAACAAAAGGAGTAAACAGATGTCAGGACATTCAAAATTCGCAAACATCAAACATAAAAAGGAAAAGAACGATGCCGCCAAGGGTAAGATTTTTACTATCATCGGCAGAGAAATCGCTGTAGCAGTCAAAGAAGGCGGCCCAGATCCTGCAAATAATTTTAAGCTTGCGGCAGTTATCGCCAAGGCGAAGTCTAATAATATGCCCAATGATACCATCGAGAGAGGTATTAAGAAGGCTGCCGGAGATACCGGTAATGTTGCTTATGAATATGTTACTTATGAAGGCTATGGTCCCAATGGTATTGCAATTATTGTTGATGCATTGACCGATAACAAGAATCGTACCGCAGCCAATGTGAGAAGTGCATTTACAAAGGGACAGGGAAACGTAGGGACTCCTGGTTGCGTATCCTTTATGTTTGACAAGAGAGGACTCATTATTATCGACAAAGAAGAGTGTGATATGGATGCGGACGATCTTATGATGACTGTTTTGGATGCAGGTGCTGAAGACTTCAGTGAGGAGGAAGACAGTTACGAGGTTCTGACAGATCCGGATAGCTTAGAGACAGTAAGGGAAGCCATGGAAAAAGCCGGTATTCCCATGATGAGTGCTGAAGTAACAATGATTCCACAGAATTATGTAACACTTACTGATGAAACTGCAGTTAAGAATCTTCAAAAGACACTTGATCTTCTGGAAGAGGATGATGACGTTCAGGCTGTTTATCACAACTGGGAAGAGTAAAATAAGGCACCGCCATTATTTGGTGGTGCTTTCCGCGTATTAATAATGATTAGGAAGGTAAAGCATGGATAAACTGGCAATTGTTGTCCCCTGTTATAACGAAGAAGAAGTACTGAAAATTGCATCAGAAGCTCTTAGGGGGGTACTGGACGACCTGGTAAGAAAGGAAAAAATAAGTGCAGACAGCTTTATTCTGTTTGTAAATGACGGAAGTAAGGACAGAACCTGGGAATTGATCGAAGAAGAACATTCGACATATCCTGTTCAGGTATGCGGTGTTAAACTGGCAGGTAATGTTGGGCATCAATACGCATTGACCGCTGGATTGATTACCGCTATGGAAATGAGTGATGTAACAATCTCCATAGATGCCGATCTGCAGGACGATATCAATGTCATTGAAGATATGATTGACAAATTTCATGAGGGTAACGACATCGTTTATGGTGTACGGAAAGAGAGAAAGACAGATACTTTCTTCAAGAGGACAACGGCACAGGCTTTTTATAAGCTGATGAAGCTTATGGGAGTCAAAACAGTATACAATCATGCTGATTTCCGACTGATGTCAAAGCGGGCGGTGGAGCAGTTTTCCAAGTATCGTGAGTCCAATCTGTTCATCAGGGGCATGATTCCGTTAATTGGATACCAGACGGACAGTGTCTACTATGATCGTAAAGAGCGGGTAGCCGGCGAATCCAAATATCCTTTGAAAAAAATGCTGGCTTTGGCATTTAACGGTATATCATCTTTTAGCATTAAGCCTATCAGTATGATTATGGGTATGGGACTTTTTATTGTATTTATCTCTGTTTTGGCCGCTGTCTATGCACTGATATCCTATGCTACCGGTCATGTAGTGCAAGGGTGGACATCCCTTATCCTTTCCATATGGTTCCTTGGAGGGCTTCAGCTTTTGGCAATTGGATTGGTTGGACAATATATCGGTAAGATTTATATAGAAGTAAAACAAAGACCCAGATTTAATATCGAAAAGGTGTTGTCTCCGGAAGAATAGGGTAGAATATATGAAGTGGAATAAGAATTGTTTCAGTTATGGCGTATGGCTGATGTATACATTCATCACATGTCTGGCTGTATGGACATTGTCAGGCACCCTGAATCTGCCGCAATGGCAGACAATGGGAGCCGCTGCAATAGCGATTGCACTGTATGGCGTGCTGGCATTTATATTACATAAACTAATACCCGAGCAGTCGGGAAAAGGTAATAGTATTGTCGGTATTGTGGCAGAAGTGGTTGCAGTCATTTTGATTGTTTCGGCCGGAGTATATTTTCGCTGTCTTGGTTTTCCGGCAACAGAAGAGAACTCTGTGTATTACCGGATGGCTTCTTTGGGAGCCGGCAAACAGATTCCCCAGATATTGCAGGGGGCAGTGTTTTTTTATCTGCAGATATTAAGAGAGATATTTTTCTTTTTCGGTAATGAGATAACTGTTGCAATCTGGTTTCAGATTGTAGTTCAGACTGCTGCATTCCTTGTATTGTACTTTGCAGTAAGACAGATGGCAGGAAGAGTTCCGGCACTTGTAATGCTTGGCTTGTGTGAATTCTCGGGTTATATGATCGAGAGTGCGACTCATCTTTCACCGGATTGTTTATATCTTTTGTTTTGGGCAGCTTCGTTACTGTGGATTGCATCCATTCGTGAAGAAAAGACAGATCCCATAGAATTTATTCCGGTGGGTATTTTTACTGCCCTTATGGGGTATATCAATGTGATGGGATTCCTGCTTTTCTTTATGGCCATTATTTCTTTGTTCAGAGTGAAAGAAGAAAAACAGGAAAAGGGCAGCATAAAGAAATCGGTTATATTATGCGTGATCAGTATGGTGATTTCCTTGGGATTGTTTCTGTTACTGGATTCCTGCCTGAGCAAGACGAACTTTGCCAGCGTGGTAAAGGCGTGGTTTATACAGTATGGACCAAAGGAGTTTCGCTTACCGATGTCTTTCGGCGGTTCTGTCGGAATAGAGTTGTATGTAATGTTTGCACTGCTGTTGCTGGGAATATATAGTTTTTGGTACAGCAAAAAATATGATAGGATAAAAGGGTGGCTGTTTCTTGCCCTTATCATAATGGCAGGAGATTGTTTTGGAATATTTACAGCGGAGGTTCCGGCAAACACCTACATTTATCTCTTATTTACTATTCTTGCCGGTATAAGCTTGAGAGAATGTTGCAGGAAAGAATCTCAAGTGAGTGTGATGGCTTCTGAAGCAGGTGGGCTGATTACGGAGCAGGAGAACCCTGAAGCAAGGCAGGAGAACAACAAGACAGAACAGGAGAATTCAGAAACAAGGCCGGAGAACAGCAAGACAGAGGAAGAGAACCCCAAGGCAGAACAGGAGAATGTTGAAACAAAGCAGGAGAACTCCTTGGCAGAACAGAATCCCGAGAATACAAATGAAAAGACAATTCATTTTATTGAGAATCCGTTACCTCTTCCTAAGAAGCATGTCAAACGTGTTGCGGATTTTGCGATAGGTGCCAGTGCTGATGATGACTATGATTATATTGTTTCTGATGATGATGATTTTGATATAGATTAAAGGGCGTATTTTAATTTAATTATTGGGAACAATGAAAAGAGTATACAGTAATGTATACTCTTTTTGTGTTTGAAGATAGAAGAGGGAGAATAATGGAAAGAAATCAAGACGAACAAAATAATCACAATCAAAACAACAATGATGCCGGCGCAAAGCAGGAAAAGGACAAGAACCGTGATGAAAAAATAGAAAAGACCGGTGAAGTTACCTTGGATGAAAACGAAGATATGGAGAATATTCATTTGATCTCGATCATTGGTGAAATAGAAGGTCATGATATTCTGGGAAATAATTCCAAAACAACAAAATATGAACATTTGCTGCCCAGCCTTGCTGCCATTGAAGACAGCAGGGAAGTGCAGGGAGTATTAGTGCTTCTGAATACGATGGGTGGTGATGTGGAAGCGGGATTGGCGATTGCGGAAATGATTGCCTCCCTCAGTAAACCGACGGTATCTCTTGTCCTGGGTGGGAGTCATTCCATCGGCGTCCCCATTGCGGTAAGCACGGACTATTCGTTTATCGTTCCGACGGGAACCATGGTGATTCATCCCGTGCGTATGAGCGGCATGGTTATCGGAGTTCCGCAGACATTTGATTATTTTAAGCTGATACAGGACAGAATAACCGGATTTGTATGTGAGCATTGTAAAACAGATCGCAGAACATTTGAAGAATTAATGACTGAGACAGGTATACTGACAAAAGACGTCGGAACGATCCTGGTGGGCAGTGACGCTGTTAAAAGAGGAATCATAGATGAAGTGGGCGGTATTGATAAAGCAATGAAAAAACTACATGAATTGATAAAAAATAAGAACAAAAAATAAGAGGAAAAGGTAATTTTTGATGACAAGCTGATGAAAAAATGTTATAATGTTACGAGTGTAAAATAATCTGAATACGAGAGAGGTATGATGATAGATGGCAGGTTCTACCGGCAAAAGAACATCAACTTCAAAAAATAAAAAGAAACAGGCAAATACAGGAAGAAAACAGGTACAACACAGACAGGTAACAGAACAGGAGGCAGCACTTTTTCACGAGATAGGGCTGATTGTCTTTTTTGTATGTATGGTACTTTTATTTTGCTGCAATTTTGGTATAGTGGGACCCGTCGGTAACTCATTAAGTGCATTCATGTTTGGCGTATTTGGCTTAATGGCTTATGTCGTCCCCGTTTTATTCTTTGTCGGCGTAGCATTTCATTATGCCAATGAAGGCAATCCAAGTGCGGTAAGAAAGCAGGTTGCCGGAATTGTTCTGAGCCTGATGATTGGTATTGTGTTTGATTTACTTGCAAAGGATGCTTCTTCTTTAGAGAGCTACAGCATAAAGGCAATCTATGAGAATTGCAGCAGTGCCAAGAATGGCGGAGGTGTTTTTGCAGGAAGTTTATGCTATTTATTTCAGCATTATCTGGGAACCATCGGAACGGTTTTGGTAGTCATCCTTTGTGCGGCAATCAGTATTATTCTCCTTACGGAACGTTCTTTGCTGGACGGAGTGAAGAACAGCAGCGAGAGAATGAGAGAACTATCCAGAGAGGAAGCGCGTCGAAGAAGGGAATACAATGAGCAGCGCCGTCTGGATGCAGAAGAATTGCAGACAAGGCGTGAAGAAGAAAGGCTGCGACGCGAGGAAGAACGTGCAAAACGAGAAGAAGAGCGCAGACTGAAAGCGGAAGAAAAAGAAAACGAAAAGATACTTCGTATGGATAAAAAGGTCTCCGGAATCATGGCTAATACAACGATTGTCAGACCGGAAGAACCGGAGCACAGAGATGATATTCATGAGATTGTATACAACGAAGAAATCCCTGAAGAATCTTATGAAGAAGCTGTGGAAGAACCAATGGCAGAAGAGCCTGCTTTTGAGTTTGAAAAAGTGCGGATCAACAGTGCACATCAGATAACCATGGCCGAAGAGTATGGGGTTAAGACCTATGAAGAATATAAAAAGCAGCCGCAAACAGAGACTTCGGACGTAGAGGACTTATTGGGACAGTCGATTCGCATACATAAAGAAGATACGAATCCCAAACCGCAGGACAATTCACATATAACAGCGGCAGCACCTGTTGAAAAACCGGTCATTACAGCACCGCAAAATGAGATTTCCGGAGATGTATCCCGTGCGGAGAAAAAGATTCCCAAGAAGTATATGTTCCCTCCCTTGTCCAGATTACAGAAAGGACGTGCTGTGGCCGGTGATTCCGAAAGGGAATTGAAAGAAACAGCAATGAGACTTCAGCAGACTTTAAACACTTTTGGAGTTAAAGTCACGATTACGGACATCAGTCAGGGTCCCAGTGTTACCAGATATGAACTACAGCCGGAACAGGGGGTAAAGGTATCCAAGATTGTTGGCTTGGCTGATGATATTAAGTTGAATCTTGCCGCTACCGACATTCGTATTGAAGCACCGATACCCGGCAAAGCCGCCATCGGTATTGAAGTGCCTAACAAGGAAAATATGCCCGTGGCATTGAGAGATCTGCTGGAATCCAAGGAATTCCGTGAATTTCCGTCCAATCTTGCCTTCGCTGTGGGTAAGGACATCGCCGGTAAAGTTGTGGTGGCAGATATCGCCAAGATGCCGCATATGTTGATTGCCGGTGCCACCGGTTCCGGTAAATCGGTCTGCATCAATACCATGATAATGAGTACGCTTTACAAAGCACATCCCGATGATGTAAAGCTCATTATGATTGACCCTAAAGTGGTTGAACTGAGTGTATATAATGGTATTCCCCACTTACTTATCCCGGTAGTCACAGATCCCAAGAAGGCTTCCGCTGCACTGCATTGGGGTGTGACAGAGATGGAAGACCGGTATCGCAAATTCGCTGATTATAATGTAAGAGACCTCAAGGGATATAACAAAAAGCTGGAGAGCATGCAGGAGAGCGGAGAAGAAAGTGTACCCGCTAAATTGCCACAGATAGTCATTATCGTGGATGAGCTGGCTGACCTGATGATGGTCTGTCCGGGAGAAGTAGAAGAGTCTATCTGCCGCCTGGCACAGCTTGCCAGAGCTGCCGGTATCCATTTGATTATCGCAACGCAGCGCCCCAGCGTCGATGTTATCACCGGTCTGATCAAGGCAAATATGCCAAGCCGTGTGGCATTTTCTGTATCCAGTGGCGTGGATTCCCGTACGATTCTGGATATGAACGGAGCGGAGAAACTGCTGGGGAAAGGTGACATGCTTTTTTATCCTCAGGGATATACGAAACCGGCCCGTATTCAGGGAGCCTTTGTGTCAGATAAGGAGGTTTCGGATGTAGTAGATTTCCTGAAAAACCAATCCCTTGGAAATACCTATGCTGAAGATGTGGAAGAGAAAATCTTGAATATCGGCAGTGGCACAGGCGGTGGTGGAATGGATGGCGAATCAGAACTGGATGAGTTTTTTGAAAAAGCAGGAAGATTTATTATAGAGCAGGACAAGGCTTCCATCGGAGCCCTGCAGAGATTATTAAAAATAGGATTTAACCGTGCTGCAAGAATTATGGATCAATTGTGTGAGTATGGTGTGGTTGATAAGGGAGAAGGAACAAAACCGAGAAAGATTTTGATGAGCCCTGAGCAGTTTGAACAGCTTGTGGAAGAAATCGTATAGGAGGAATCGTCAGAATGAAGACAGATATTGAAATTGCACAAGAAGCGGAAATGGAACCTATCGGAAAAGTTGCGGAGAGGATAGGAATTTCGTCTGATGACCTGGAATTTTACGGCAAATATAAGGCAAAGCTTTCTGACGAGTATTTGGAGAGTCTGAAGGAGAAAAAAGACGGTAAGCTGATTCTTGTCACGGCAATCAATCCTACGCCTGCGGGAGAGGGAAAGACTACTACCAGCGTGGGACTTGGACAGGCATTCGGCAAGCTTGGGAAAAAGGCAATCATTGCACTCAGAGAGCCTTCCCTGGGCCCCTGCTTCGGTATTAAAGGCGGTGCTGCCGGCGGCGGATACGCTCAGGTAGTTCCCATGGAGGATCTGAACCTGCATTTTACCGGTGATTTTCATGCAATCACTTCAGCCAATAACCTTTTGGCAGCGCTTCTGGATAATCATATTCAACAGGGGAACGAGCTTAGAATCGATACCAGACAGGTGGTCTGGAAGAGATGTATGGATATGAATGACAGAGTTCTCAGAAATATTGTGGTAGGGCTGGGTAATAAGCTGGACGGAGTCGTCAGAGAAGATCATTTTGTTATCACGGTAGCAAGTGAAATCATGGCAATTCTTTGTCTTGCAAATGATATGGAAGATTTAAAGGAAAGGCTTTCCCGCATCATTGTTGCTTATAATTATGACGGAGAACCTGTGACGGCGGGAGAGCTTCAGGCGGTTGGTGCCATGGCAGCACTTTTAAAGGACGCGTTGAAGCCCAATATGATACAGACGTTGGAGCATACTCCTGCACTGGTACATGGCGGACCTTTTGCAAATATTGCACATGGCTGCAATTCCGTAAGAGCGACAAGGGCAGCTTTGAAGATGGCTGACTATTGTATCACAGAGGCAGGTTTCGGAGCCGATTTGGGAGCTGAAAAATTCTTTGATATCAAATGTCGTATGGCAGGTCTACAGCCGGATGCAGTTGTTCTGGTTGCTACCGTAAGAGCCTTGAAATACAACGGCGGAGTTCCCAAGGAAGATTTGAGCACAGAGAACCTTGATGCATTGAAAAAGGGTATTGTAAATCTGGAGAAACACATTGAGAATCTTCAGAAATACGGCGTACCTGTTGTGGTAACCCTGAATTCCTTTATCACAGATACTCCCGCAGAACTGGAGTTTGTAAAACAGTTCTGCGAGAGCAGAGGTTGTGAATTTGCTCTTTCCGAGGTATGGGCAAAGGGCGGCGAAGGCGGAGTTGCCTTGGCAGAAAAGGTACTGAATACGCTGGAGACAAAGAAGAGCAATTTCAGATTACTCTATGAAGATGAAATGTCTCTTGAGGACAAGATAATAACGGTTGCTAAAGAAATATACGGCGCAGGAAGTGTGAACTTTTCCTCAGCAGCAAAAAAGCAGCTGCAGAAAATAACGGATATGGGATTTGGAAATATGCCGGTATGTATGGCAAAGAATCAGTATTCTTTGTCTGATGATCCCAAGCTGCTTGGCAGACCAGAGGGCTTTGAGCTTACCGTCAGAGAAGTGTATGTATCTGCGGGGGCGGGTTTTGTTGTTGCCCTGACCGGAGATGTGATGACCATGCCGGGATTGTCCAAGAAGCCTGCGGCATATGGAATTGATGTAAATAAGGCCGGAAAAATAACAGGTCTTTTTTAACAAGAAATAATAAATTTCCCTAACAGGGGTGGAGAGGTGGATTATGTACAGGATTTTAAAGAAGGAAGAGCTTACAACAAACATTTATCTGATGGATGTAGAAGCAAAGCGTGTGGCAAAGTCATGCCTGCCCGGACAGTTTCTGATTGTTAGGGCAGACGAAGAAGGAGAAAGAATTCCTCTTACCATCTGCGACTATGACAGAGAAGCAGGAACCGTTACCATTGTATTCCAGTGTGTTGGCGCCGCAACCCAGATGATGGCTGAGCTGAAGGTGGGAGACAGCTTCCACGATGTTGTCGGACCCTTGGGATGTGCGTCAGAATTGACCAAAGAACCTATCGAAGAGCTGAAGAAAAAGAAGATTCTTTTTGTGGCAGGCGGTGTCGGTACTGCCCCTGTATACCCACAGGTAAAATGGCTTCATGAGAATGGAGTGGCTGCGGATGTTATCGTGGGAAGCAAGACAAAGAGCCTCTTAATCCTGGAGAAGGAAATGGAGGCTGTTGCAGGAAATCTTTATGTAACTACCGATGACGGTTCTTACGGCAGAAGCGGTATGGTAACACAGACCATCAAGGATCTGGTTGCTGAGGGAAAGAATTACGATGTATGTATTGCTATCGGACCTATGATCATGATGAAGTTCGTATGCCTTCTGACCAAGGAATTGAATATTCCTACCATTGTCAGTCTGAATCCTATCATGGTAGATGGTACCGGTATGTGTGGAGCATGTCGTGTAACTGTTGACGGAAAGGTCAAGTTTGCCTGTGTTGACGGACCTGAGTTTGACGGACATGCGGTGAACTTCGACGAGGCAATGAGACGTCAGCAGATTTATAAGACTGCAGAGGGCCGTGCAATGTTGAAGCTGCAGGAGGGCGATACCCATCACGGCGGTTGCGGAAACTGCGGTTGAGTCCGGGGATAAGTGTTCTGAATATTTGATCCCGGAATACCATTGAGCTTAAAGAAAACACGAAAACAGTATCATGAATTGCCATAACGGAGGATAGAAATGGACGTTTTGAATAAGATTCCTGTGAGGGAGCAGGAGGCTGAAAAAAGAGCAAAGAATTTCGAGGAAGTATGTCTTGGATATAATAAGGATGAAGCAATGCAGGAGGCTTCCAGATGCATCAATTGTAAGAATGCACAGTGCGTAAAGGGTTGTCCCGTTGCAATCAATATTCCTGCATTTATTGAGCAGATTAAGGAAGGCAATATAGAGGAGGCATACAAGATTATCAGCGAGTCAAGCGCACTGCCTGCTGTCTGCGGACGTGTATGTCCTCAGGAGAACCAGTGCGAAGGAAAGTGTATCAGAGGTATCAAGGGTGATGCGATTTCTATCGGTAAGCTGGAGCGCTTTGTTGCTGACTGGGCAAGAGAACAGGGAATTAAGCCGGAAGGCGCTAAGGAAAAGAATGGCAAGAAGGTTGCGGTTATCGGTTCCGGTCCCGCAGGACTCACCTGTGCAGGAGATCTTGCAAAGCTTGGCTATGATGTGACCATCTTCGAGGCACTGCATGAGGCCGGCGGAGTACTTGTATATGGTATTCCTGAGTTCCGTCTGCCCAAGCAGGCTGTTGTTGCCAAGGAGATTGAGAATGTTAAATCCCTTGGTGTCAAAATTGAGACAAATGTTGTTGTAGGTAAGGCTGTTACCATTGATGAGTTAATCGAAGAAGAGGGATTTGATGCCGTATTTATCGGTTCCGGTGCAGGACTTCCCAAGTTTATGGGAATTCCCGGAGAGAACTCCAACGGTGTATTCTCTGCCAATGAATACCTTACCAGAAGCAATCTGATGAAAGCATTTGACGCTAATTCCAATACCCCCATTATGGAGAGCAAGAAGGTTGCTGTCGTAGGTGGCGGCAACGTTGCCATGGATGCTGCAAGAACCGCTCTGAGACTGGGAGCCGAGGTTCATATCGTATACAGAAGAAGTGAAGAAGAGCTTCCCGCAAGAGTGGAAGAAGTTCATCATGCCAAGGAAGAGGGTATTATTTTCGACCTTCTTACCAATCCAACCGAAATCATTGCAGATGAAAAGGGTTGGGTAAAGGGTATGAAGTGCATTAAGATGGAACTGGGTGAGCCGGATGCCTCCGGTCGTCGCCGTCCTGTGGAAGTACCCGGATCCGAGTTTGTTATGGAGCTTGACACGGTTATTATGTCTCTGGGAACCTCTCCGAATCCTTTGATTTCTTCTACCACAGAAGGGCTTGAGACCAACAAGTGGAAGTGTATCGTTGCGGAAGAGACTGACGGTAAGACCAGCAAAGAAGGCGTTTATGCAGGTGGAGATGCAGTGACCGGCGCTGCTACAGTTATCCTGGCCATGGGGGCAGGTAAGGCGGCAGCAAAGGGAATTGACGAGTACCTGAGGAATAAATAATCGGGGTCAAATACCTTATGATAAATCTTATGGGGAAAGAAGGTAAAAATTATGCCATGGTGTCCTAAATGCAGAAGCGAATACAGACCCGGCTTCACCATTTGTGCAGACTGTGGAAGTGAATTGGTGGATGAGCTCCCTTCAAAGTCAGCAAAGAATGACTTTGAAGGTGAGACGTTAGAAGATTATCTGATGCAAAGAGTGGAAGAATCTGGATCATCTGAGTCTATGAGAGAGGCTTTAAAAGATCCTCGTCTGCAAGAGAGTGTTTTGAATATGGTCAAAACACTCCGGGAAGAGGATAGACCTCAAAGAGCCCCGATGACTGTCTATCAGGATAGTGCAGAAAAAGCAAGTGACAACAAATCATCTGCATGGATGCTTCTGATTCTTGGAATAGCCGGTTTGACATTTCTTGCTTTGTGCGCGACAAAGGTCATTCCGATTGAATTTGGTAATCCCTATCTTTTTTATGGAGTCATGGGAGCTATCTTTGTGCTCTTCCTTGTGGGCGGCTTTGTTTCCATGAAAAATGCAAAGGTTTTTGAAGTAAAAGCAAAGTCCGAGAATACCTTAAAAAACACGCTGCTTGATTGGAGCAAAGAGAATTTTACCGCACAGGAGATTGATGCTGCAGTAAAAGCCGCAGATGACACGGAAGAGGTACTGTATTTCAAAAGAATATCTTACATTAAGGCAAAGCTGAATCACCAGTTTGTGAATCTTGATCAAGGCTTTTTGGACAGATTGATTGATGATTGCCTCTATGAAGATATCTTCGAGGAAAATGCAGAATGAAGATAACCATTGTGTGTGTCGGTAGGATAAAAGAAAAATTTTATCGGGATGCCATCGCTGAATATGAAAAACGGTTGAGCAAATATTGCAAATTTGAAATCATCGAGGTGGCGGATGAAAAGACACCTGATGGTGCCAGCCCTCAGACTGAGGAGCAGATTAAGGCAAAAGAAGGGCAGAGAATCCTTGAGAAATTGAAAGACGATGCCTATGTCTGTACCTTGGAGATAGCGGGGAAAAAGATGTCATCCACCGATATGGCCGACTGGATAAAAAAGCTTACTGTTGGCGGGAATAGTCATATTGCCTTTGTTATAGGCGGTTCTCTTGGTTTGCATGAATCCGTATGTAAGCGTGCAGACAGTAACTTAAGTTTTTCCGATATGACTTTTCCGCATCAGTTGATGCGTGTCATTCTGACAGAACAGATTTATCGGTCGTTTCGCATTATCAACAATGAACCGTATCATAAATAGGGTATACGGTAAAACAGAATAGCAAGAAAGTGTTGAAAGGGTGGTGATTGTGCCATCCTTTTAATTATTGTAAGACACTTGGAAAGTCGATAGTCGGCAGGTGGGAGATGGGTGTGTTTTGTTCATGATTTCTATAATTCAGTAATGTCTATAGGATGTGATACGGTTTTTCTACTAAGGAAGTACTTCTGTATAGCGTTTGAAAAGAATAGTACACAGAGGAAATAACTCAGTAGAGTACACAGAGGAATTGAAATTTTAAGGAAAAAGCTGTACACTAAATAAAGAACTGGTTATGTAAATGGTTCGACAAACTTGAATTTAATTCTGTATCGGCATTCGCCATAATTAGAGCAAGAAAAAGTATTTG
>CALZBR010000042.1 GCA_945621435.1 uncultured Lachnospiraceae bacterium | reverse complement strand
TTGGGGAGATGAAATAAGTTATCCGCTTGATTAGGCAGTTTGGAGAGACAAATTCCAGTTGACCGAGCTCTTTGAGCGAGGGATGTTTCTTGTCCGAAGGGAAAGAAGATGGATTATAGAAAGAGCTTAACGACTCAGAATTTGTTGAATTAGAAACTGACATTGAGTATTTTCGTGTGTGGTTCATATTGTCTTATTTAAATCAAAAGTTATGATTGACTATCAAGTCCGGCAACGGATTCTGCTAATGATCATAGCATTAGGAGTGGTTTTCCCGACACGCGAATTACTTCATTTCGTATTTGCAAAAGTATTTTGTAAAGGTAAGGTGAAGATTACAATTGTTAAGAGTCCAATCGGATTACCTACCATTGGAGTAATAACTCAAGAGAATTTGCAAAAATGGCAGTTGTTTATTTTCCGCCTGGCACCGTTTGTCATATTGACAGTAGTCCCTGATGTTATTTTCCTGTTTTGCACCAGAGTTGAACTACTATTTTTCATTGTTTCATTAGCTAATTGTGTGGGGAGTTTTTATGATATTGCTGAAACACTAACAGGGAAATAGAATTTTAGGCTCATGTAACTATCGAACATAATGCGTAGGAATGATAACATAATGTATAGGAATGATAATAAAATGTTGCAAATAAAAATAAGATGTGATATAATCAATTCATAAGCAGATATTTCTAAATCGTTCATTACTATTCTATTTTCAATTATTCTTTAGATTCCTGCTTATATTCACACAAAAATTGAGCAGGAGATATAGCAAGAATAGCTTTTGCGGACAATCTCCTGTCAGAAAACAGGAGGAAAGTATATGTCAAAGAACTATGAAGATTTGAAATTGTCGGATGATTTTATGTTTGGCAAGATCATGGAAGACAACAATTTGTGCCGGGAGGTATTGGAGTGCCTGTTGGGGAAAACGGTGGGAGAACTGGAGGATATTGAAACGCAGAGAGAGTTTCGATATGCTCTGGATGGAAAACCGATTCGTCTGGATATTTATACCAGAAATGACGAGACAATTTTCGACGCTGAGATGCAGAATCTGAATCATAAGCGGATTGATGAATACGATCTGCCTAAGAGAAGCAGGTTTTATCAATCTGTGATTGATACGGATCAGTTAATGAAAAATCAGTCGTATCGAAGGCTGCCCGAGACAAATATTATTTTTATCTGTACCTTTGATCCTTTTGGGGCAGATCTGCCCCAATATACTTTCAGAAACAGATGTGATGAGATACCGGAGATGGAATTGCAGGACGATGCGGTTAAGTATTTTTTTAATTGTACCTGTCAGGGCATTGAAATAGCGGATAACATGCAGGCATTGTATCGGTATATGATGACCGGTGAGCCATCGGATGAATTGACGAATAAATTGCACAAAGCAGTGGAAGCCGGTCGTAGAAATGAGTTATGGAGGTCTGAATATATGAAAGAACTGTTACATGACTTTGACGTGAGGGAAGAAGGAAGAGCAGAGGGAAGAGAAGAAGGAAGAGAAGAAGAACGGATCAATACAGAACGTGAAAAGTCCAGAGCCGATGCGATGGAGGCCAAGATACGTGTATTGGAAGATAAGGTTCGAGAGCTGGAAGCTGTGATTGAGGGGATGAAAGGAGACAGGCGATAAACTATTTGTATGGGAATGAGTTTTCCTTGTCTGCTGTTAGGAGCCAGACAAGGATAGAAAGTACTCATGGACTCTTGTGTCGTCGGTGAGCTCAGGATGAAAGGACAGACCGAGCTGGTTCCGGTATTTGGCAGCCACGATTTTTTCATCCACTGTGGCAAGAACTTCTACAACGGGTTCTGCGACTTCAATATAGGGCGCCCGGATAAAGGCCATTTCCACATCCCTGTAACCGGCAAAACCGGCAGTGCAATGAAAGCTTCCCAGCTGTCTGCCGTAGGCATTCCTTTTTACCATTACGGGAAGGGTGGCAAAGTACACATTCGGGTCATTGCTGAGCTTTTTTGCAAGAAGAATCAGACCAGCGCAGGTTGCAAGTACAGGAGTATTGGAAAGAATGATTTCCCGCAGGGGCTCGAAGAGTTCGAGCTCCTGCAGTAATTTACCCTGAACGGTGCTTTCGCCGCCGGGTAATACCAGTCCGTCCAAGGAGCAGAGATCGCTCCTTTTTCTTATTTCTGTGCAGCTGCATCCAAGGTCTGTGAGCATTTTCTCATGTTCGATGAAGGCACCCTGAACGGCTAAAACACCTATTTTCTTCATTATTGTCCCCGTTCCTCCATGATCAGCTTGATTTCATTTTCGTTGATTCCTACCATTGCTTCCCCCAGATCCTCAGAAAGCTCGGCAATCAGTTTTGCATCCTGATAATTGGTAACTGCTTTTACGATGGCGTTTGCTCTCTTGGCGGGATTGCCGGATTTGAAGATGCCGGAGCCAACAAAAACACCTTCTGCCCCTAACTGCATCATAAGGGCGGCATCCGCAGGCGTTGCCACGCCGCCGGCAGCAAAGTTTACTACAGGAAGCTTTTTGTTGTCGTGCACAAAGCGCACCAGCTCATAAGGTACCTGAAGGACCTTGGCGGCCTCAAAGAGTTCATCCTCCCGCATGGAAGAAAGCTTTGCAATCTCAGAATTCATTTTGCGCATGTGTCTGACTGCCTGAACGATGTCTCCGGTGCCCGGTTCGCCCTTGGTTCTGATCATGGAAGCACCTTCGTTGATGCGACGAAGAGCCTCCCCGAGATCTCTTGCACCACAGACAAAGGGTACTTTGAAGTCGCGTTTATTGATATGATAGACATCATCTGCAGGGGACAGTACCTCGGACTCGTCGATGTAGTCGATTTCGATTGCTTCCAGAATCTGGGCTTCCACAAAGTGGCCGATGCGGCATTTTGCCATGACGGGAATGGAAACCGCTTCTTGAATGCCCTTGATCATTTTAGGATCACTCATGCGGGAAACCCCGCCTGCTGCTCTGATGTCTGCGGGAATTCGTTCCAGTGCCATGACGGCGCAGGCACCTGCTGCCTCTGCGATTTTTGCCTGCTCAGGTGTGGTGACATCCATAATAACGCCACCTTTCAACATTTGAGCCAAGCCTTTGTTCAATTCATATTGTTTATTTTCCATAGGGAACCTCCTTGACGAATCTTATTTCAGTTGTTATTCTATAACCAAACTGGTATTTAATAAATGTCCATTTAAATAATTGTTTTCATGCCAGTTGTAAGGAGAACTATGCTGACTTATAATCTGAAAGAAAAGGACGGTCCCTTATATAAAAGCTTATACGAGAACATCAGAAGTGACATAAATCGAGGGATTTTGCGTTGCGGTGATAAATTGCCGTCAAAGAGAACACTGGCCCGTAATCTGGGAATTAGTATCATTACGGTTGAAAAAGCATATGATCAGTTGATTGGGGAGGGATATCTCTATACCCTGCCGCAGAAGGGATATTATGTTGCAAATACCGTGCTTATGCAGCCTGTTTTCCCCAGTGTACCCGCTCCGAGAATCATCAACAGAACAAGGGAGAAGGAAAAAGCGGATTTCGATTTTTCTTCCAATATGATTGAAAGCAATTGTTTTCCATTTTCCATCTGGGCGAAAATTCTTCGTGAGACCATTTCCATGAAAGAGAGGGAGCTGATGACGAATCCTCCCTGCAACGGTATCTATGAGCTGCGTTCTGCCATTGCAAAACATCTCAGCGGCTTCCGGGGCATGTCCATAGATCCGGATCAGATTGTGGTGGGAGCCGGAACAGAGTATCTTTACAGTCTCCTCACGAAGCTGATTGGAGAAAACAAGGTTTATTGCATTGAGAATCCCGGGTATAAGAAATTAAAAAGTATTTATGAACTGAATCATAACGAATGCAGATTGGTCTCTCTGGATGAGTATGGAATCAGGATGGAGGAGCTCAGGGACTGTGGCGCGGATGTGGCACATATCAGCCCCACCCATCATTTTCCCACGGGAATCACCATGCCGGTGAGCAGGAGGTATGAGCTACTGGCCTGGGCCAATGAAAAAGAGGATCGGTATATTATAGAGGACGATTATGACAGCGAATTCAGAATCAACGGCAATCCGATTCCGACATTGCAAAGTATCGATACCGGCGGAAAGGTTGTATATATGAATACCTTTTCCAAATCCCTGGCATCCACCATCAGAATCAGCTACATGGTTCTTCCCCCGGAGCTTGCCAATAAGTATTATGAAAAGCTGGCTTTCCTGGCATGTACGGTGCCAACTTTTGAACAGTATACATTAGCAGAGTTTATCAGTCGTGGCTATTATGAGAAGCATATCAATCGGATGAGGCTTTACTACGGCAGAAAAAGGAAAAGGGTTTTGGATATTATCAGAAGTGTTTTTCGGGAAGATCAATGCAGAATCATCGAGAATGATTCCGGTCTGCACTTTTTGATTGAATTGAACACGGAAGTCGGTGATGCGGAGATAATCCGGAGACTGCAGGAGCAGGGCATCCGTATTGGCTCTGTGAATGATTGTGACATGGAAGGAAAATCCGGCAAAAGCGGTACCTTCATCATCAATTATTCCAATCTGAATGTGGACTGCCTGGAGGAGGCAGTCCTGGCACTGAAGGACGCCTCCCTGATGTGATATCTATTCCAGTGTGACAGCGTTGATTTTTGCAAGCTCTTCTTCTGTAAAGGAAGTGTTGGAGATGCATTTTACACAGTCCGTAATCTGGGAAGGGCGGCTGGCACCGATGAGGACGCTGGTGATGTCGTCGTCCTTGAGAATCCAGCTGAGGGCGAACTGGGCAAGGCTCTGACCCCGTTCCGCTGCCATTTCATTCAGGGCAAGGAGCTGTGACAGACGTCTGTCATTGACATCGGATTCGTGCAGGAAGCGACCGTCCCGGGCAATCCGGCTGTCAGAGGGAATGCCATGGAGATATCGGTCTGTCAGAAGTCCCTGAGCGAGAGGAGAGAAGGTAATGATACCTTTTCCTGCTTTCGGAGCTTCGGATTTCAGACCGTTTTTCTCGATGGTACGGTTCAGCATGTTATAGCAGTTCTGATTGATGATAAAGGGGGTACGCAATTCGTCCAGGATGGCGGCAGCCTTCCGCATGGTGTCCCCATCGTAATTGGAGATACCCACATAGAGCGCTTTGCCGGAACGCACAATCTGATCCAGAGCAAGCATGGTTTCCTCCAGGGGAGTCTCCGGGTCCATGCGATGATGGTAAAAAATATCAACATAGTCCAGTCCCAGACGCTTCAGACTCTGATCCAGGCTGGCAATCAGGTATTTTCTGCTGCCCCGATCCCCGTAAGGTCCTTCCCACATACCATAGCCGGCTTTGGTTGAGATAATCAGCTCATCCCGATAAGCATGCAGGTCTTCCTTCAATATTTTTCCAAAATTCAATTCGGCAGCACCATTTACGGGACCATAGTTATTTGCCAGGTCAAAGTGGGTAATTCCGGCATCAAAGGCGGTAAAACACATCTGACGCATGTTGTCGTAATCATCGTTAGTTCCGAAATTGTGCCACAGACCAAAGGAAACGGCAGGTAGCAGGAGTCCGGATTTTCCACAGCGATTGTATTTCATTTCCCGGTATCTGGTGGCGGATGCGTTGTAATCAGTCATAAGGTGCCTCCTTGTAGTGTTACTGATTATTATGAAAGGGATTGCTTTGCGCCCGGGAGATTCCCACTCCCTGACGCATACATCATATATTCGTTTTTATAACCCAAAGTCGGCTTGAAATCAAGTGTTTTTTGAGATATACTGTAAAGAACTTTAGTATGATAAGGAGCTACATATGAGCAGAGAATATGTTATGGGAAACGGGGCGATTGCTCTGGGAGCCTTGGTTGCGGGCGTGAATGTTGTGGCGGGATATCCCGGCACTCCGTCATCCGAGATTATTGAAACCATCAGTAAATACCCTCATGAGGGTGTACATCTGGAGTGGTCCGTAAACGAGAAAGCAGCCATGGAGGTGGCGGCTGCGGCTGCCTATTCCGGTGCCAGAGTCCTGGTGACCATGAAGCAGGTGGGTTTAAATGTGGCCGCAGATCCGTTGATGTCACTGGCTTATGTGGGGGTAAAGGGCGGCATGGTCATCGTGTCAGCGGATGACCCGGGTCCCATCTCCTCCCAGACGGAGCAGGACACCAGAGCCTTTGCGGAGTTCTGCCGGATTCCGGTATTTGACCCTGCCTCTCCGGAAGAAGCATATCAAATGATTGGCGATGCTTTCGAATACTCTGAGAAATATAAGACGCCGGTGCTTTTCAGACCCACCACAAGAGTCTGCCATGCTTACGCATCTATTGATGTCGCAGACCATTATGAGGCAAAAAAGTATGAAGGATTCGTGAAGGACTCTTCCAGATGGGTGATTTTCCCCAGACTTTCTCTGACGAATCATAAAATGATTGAGGCGCGTAATCCGGAAATCGGTAAAGATTTCTCCGGATACAGATATAACAGCAGTAATCATGCAACTTCTCAAAAGGCGGTCTTTGCTTCGGGCGTCAGCTATGCCTATGTCTATGAGTTTTTGAAGGATTACCCGGAAGTTAAGCTGGTTAAAATCGGAACACCTTATCCCTTTCCGGAGGATTTTGTTCGGAAGGAGTTGGAAGGAGTGAGGGAAGTTCTCTGCGTTGAGGAACTGAGCCCTTATGTGGAGAATCAGCTGTACAGGTTGTTTGGGTTACATCATCTGGATGTGAAGATTTTCGGAAAGAGATCCGGGCATGTGCCCGGCGCAGGAGAGAACTCAGCGGACAGTGTTGCTCGGATTCTGACGGAATATCTGGGATTAGAGAATAAGAAGAGTGCCATGGACTTGTCTGATGCACCGACGATTCCCGTCCGTCCTCCTGTTCTTTGTGCCGGCTGCCCTCATCGTGCTTCCTTCTATGCAGTGAAACAGGCGATGAAGGGGCAGAAAGCATATTTTTGCGGAGATATTGGCTGCTATACCCTGGGAAATGCCATGCCTCTGGATATGGTAGATACCTGTCTCTGTATGGGTGCGGGAATCACCATGGCACAGGGATTTCACTGGGTGGATAAAGAAGCAAAGACCTTCGCCTTTGTGGGAGACTCCACTTTCTTTGCCTCCGGTATGACCGGTGTGGTGAATGCACTTTACAACGGAGCGGACATGACACTTTGTGTCCTGGACAATTCTACCACGGCTATGACCGGTCATCAGCCTCATCCCGGAACCGGCAGAAACATGATGGGTAATATTGTAGATAAGATCGATATTGTAAAAGTGTTGGAGGGGATGGGCGTTGCAAGGATTCATGTGGTGGATCCACTGAAGCTTGAGGAAGCGGTGGCAGCAGTCCGGGAATGTGCCAAGACACCCGGTGTCAAGGCGATCATCTTCAAGTCTCCCTGCGTAGCCATTACAAAGCCTGCGGGAAAGGCATGTATCAATGATTCCTGTATCAACTGCAAAAAGTGTATCAATGAAATCGGCTGTCCGGCACTGATCATTGAGAATGATAAGGTTGCGATTGATCCGGCACTCTGTACCGGATGTGGTTTGTGCAGTCGTATCTGTCCCGTAGGTGCGATTGAGAGCACTAAGTCCTCTGGCAATTCTTCGAAGGGAGGCAGATGATTATGAAGAAAGATGTGTTGTTGTGCGGTGTGGGTGGTCAGGGAACAGTCCTGGCGTCCAAGCTGATTGCCGCAGCTGCCATGGCTGAGGGAAATACCGTACATTCTGCAGAAACTATCGGAATGGCTCAGAGAGGTGGTTCCGTAACGTCTCATATCCGTATCGGGGAAGAGATCGGCTCACCGCTGATTCCTTTCGGACAGGCGGATATTATGATTGCTTTTGAGCCTGCGGAGGCAGTCAGGAACCTGGGGTATCTGAAGCCTGACGGTATTGTGATTGTGAATACGGTTCCGGTGAGACCTACCACAGAATCCTTGCACCCTACCGGATATGACGGAGTGGAGATGGTGGAATATCTCAAGAAAAAAGCTACCTGTATCACAGTCAATGCCAATGAACTCTGTGCTCCTTTGGGATCATCAAAATTTTTTAATGTGGCAGTGCTTGGAGTGCTGGCTGCCAGCGGAAGACTTGATATAGACGGAGAGACGGTTAAGAAAGAAATTATGAAGCGAGTTCCGGAACGTTTTGTGGAAAGCAATCTAAAAGCATTTGAAATTGGAGGTACCTACGCATGCAACTGAATACCGTACAGCTTTCTCAGGTGGACGCACAGATCAAGCGTTTGATTCAGACAGACAGCTATTATGGAAAGATATATAAGGATTTGGGGATAACAGGGGTCACATCCCGGGAAGAGTTTGAAAAACTGCCTTTTTCCAGTAAGGAGGATTTGAGAAATGCATATCCCCTGGGAATTCAGGCAGTACCGGATGAGGAAGTGGTAAGGATTCATTCCTCTTCGGGGACCACGGGAAAGCCTGTAATCATCCCTTATACTGCCAAGGATGTGGATGACTGGGCAATTATGTTTGCAAGATGCTATGAAACTGCCGGCATTACCAGAAAGGATCGGATTCAGATCACTCCCGGCTACGGCTTATGGACTGCAGGCATTGGTTTCCAGGCGGGCTGTGAGAAGCTGGGTGCCATGGCGATTCCCATGGGCCCCGGCAATACCGAAAAGCAGCTGCAGATGATGCAGGATCTGAAGGCGACTGTCATCACGGCAACCTCTTCCTATGCACTTCTTCTTGCGGAGGAAATCAATAAGAGAGGACTGAAGGATAAGATTTGTCTGAAAAAAGGTATTTTCGGTTCCGAACGCTGGAGTAGTAAAATGCGCGCCTACATCAAAGAAGAATTGGGAATCGAACTGTATGATATCTATGGTCTGACAGAGATATACGGTCCGGGAATCGGGATCAACTGTGAGAAGGAAGCGGGTATTCATTACTGGGATGACTATGTGTACATAGAGATCATCGACCCTGTCACAGGTAAAGTAGTTCCGGATGGAGAAGAGGGTGAAATAGTGATTACCACACTGGTAAAAGAAGGTGCTCCGCTGATCCGCTTCAGAACCCACGATATTTCCAGAATCATTCCCGGAAAATGTTCCTGCGGGCGGGATTATCCCCGCCTGGATATCATCAAGGGACGCAGTGACGATATGTTCAAGGTGCATGGCGTTAATATGTTTCCCAGTCAGGTGGAAGAGATTCTTCAGAATATTGACGGTGCATCCAGTGAATATAATATCACCATTGCACACGATAACGAGAAGAATAAGGATATCATGATTGTGACTGTGGAGCTGGAAGGCCGCGTGAATTTCGAGACAACATCAAAGATGATTCAGGGAGCCTTCAAATCCAAGATCGGTGTTACTCCCAGAATCACGCCGGTACCTGTTGGAACACTTCCACGCAGTGAGAAGAAGACCAAGAGAGTTACGGATTATCGAGAGAATTAGTCATTGCAATACCGTCAGGATGAGGATTTCGATACTCATACGGTCGCTGAGACGACCCTGCTTTACGGCTTCCTCTGCTTCCACGCACTGGCGCAGAGCGGCTTTCAGAACAGAAACCT
Organism: uncultured Lachnospiraceae bacterium; assembly: GCA_945621435.1. Taxonomy (GTDB): domain Bacteria; phylum Bacillota; class Clostridia; order Lachnospirales; family Lachnospiraceae; genus Acetatifactor. The sequence continues at coordinate 11,921 of CALZBR010000042.1, read as the reverse complement.
TGAACCTGGAAGCCTGGTTCAGATATTTTTGTACGATAAACGGGGGCAGACTGATTTTGGAACCTATGGTCTTGTTGTCATAGCCCTTTGACTTCAGCTCTTTTGCCTGTAACAGAAGATTACATTGTCTGGCGATGAGAGACAGAATACGCATGGGAGGCTCCTTGAGCGCGAGTAGATCGTAATACAGCTCAAGGGCCTTTTTTTGCTGCCTTTCCGCAATGGCACTGACCATGTCAAAAATCTGGTTGTTGATGCGGGTGGTGCAGATGGCTTCAATATCTTCTTCGGTGATCACTTCCCGGTCCATGCAATAGCTGACCAGTTTTTCTAATTCCGACTGGAGATTGTCCATATCGGTTCCGGCCTTGGCAATCAAAAACCGGACAGTGCTTTCCTTAATCTTTTTACCGTCACGGGCAAGCGCGCCGGCAATCCAGCGCATGAGGTAGTTCTCATCCTGGGTGACAAATTCTGCGGCATGTCCCTTGGACTGTACTGTTTTGTATAACTTGCTTCGCTTGTCCACTTCACTTTCCGTAAAGATAAAAACAGTGGATTCGTTGGGAGCTGCAAGGTACTCCGCCAGCTTTTCTCCACCGGAGCGGAAGAGACCGCTTTCGTTGATGAAAATGACTCTGTGCTCTGCAAGAAAAGGCATGGTTTCAGCTAAATCTATGAGTGCACCTACGGAAATGTCCTTGCCGTCGAAGAAGTGAGTATTCATGGTGTCGCCGTCGGCACAGAGGGCAGTGCGCAGTTTGTCCTTGTAGTATCTGCGTAAATACCGCTCTTCGCCGAAAAGCAGGTATACCTGTTTGAAGTTGTTTTGTCTGATGTCTTCTGCCAGCTGTTTCATGAAAGTCCTCCGAACCGGGATGAGTCAATATAACTGTTTCTATTTTCACTCTGTTGGATTAAGATGTCAAGCAGGCATTATTTTAAGGGTAATTATAACGAATGCGGTTGGAAACCGAGGAATACGCGGTATATTTGAGGGATGAGGACGAATTCTGCGATGGGTTGAGGTTGCCTGGGGAGTCTTGTTGCATTTATAATGGGAAAGCACACGAGAGAGGAAGAAAAAGAGAAAAAAAGCAGGGCAACCGGGAGGTCATCAATGGAACAGCTTAATGTTACTTCTGCAAAAGATAATGAACGTATTTACAAAATTCTGGGAGATCTGATGAATGGAGACAAAGAATTCCAGATTATGATTACGGTTCCTTCCGTAAAAAAAGAAGAGACAAAGGGCGTTGGAAGAATAACAGAAGTGAAGGAAGTTGTCAGGAATCTGGAGCAGGATGTGACCGATATGATTCATGAGATTGGAGTACCTGCACATATCAAGGGGTATCAGTATTTGAGAGAAGCAATTATGATGTCTGTGGAAGATCCGGGGATGATCAGTTCCATCACAAAGATTCTTTATCCAACCATTGCGAAGAGATTTCAAACCACACCCAGCCGGGTGGAAAGAGCAATCAGACATGCCATAGAGGTGGCGTGGAGCAGAGGCAGAATGGAGACCCTGGATTCGCTGTTCGGTTATACCATCGATACAGGAAAGGGAAAACCTACCAATTCGGAGTTTATTGCATTGATTGCAGATAAAATCAGATTATCGTACAGAGGATAATTTTTTTTGCAGAAATACTTTCCACATTAGCAAGAATAAGGTATAATCAAGATATCTGTAGGTACTGAATAATCTATTGTGGAGGTCTTTGGATGAAGAAAATACTTTTCGCTGCGTCAGAAGGTGTTCCTTTTATCAAAACAGGAGGACTGGCGGATGTTGTCGGTTCTTTGCCGAAATACGTTGACAAGCAGTATTTTGATGTACGTGTGATTCTTCCCAGATATGCCTGCATGAAGCAGGAATGGAAGGACAAGATGCACTATGTAAATCATTTTTATCTGGATTTCAACTGGAAAAATGTATATGTGGGAATCATGGAAGCTGAGGTTGAAGGGGTTCATTATTATTTTATTGATAATGAGTATTATTTCAGCGGTCCCAAGGTTTATACAGATGATCCTATCTGGGAAATCGAGAGATATGCTTTCTTTTCCAAGGCTGTATTGTCGGTGCTGCCGGTGATTGGTTTCCAGCCGGATGTGGTGCATTGCCATGACTGGCAGACCGGTCTGATCCCGGTTTACATGAAGGAGCGTTTCCGTGAAGGAGACTTTTTCCGCGGCATGAAGTCTGTCATGACCATACATAACTTGAAATTCCAGGGGAAATGGGATACCAAGACGGTAAAGAGTATCACGGGTCTTCCCGATTATTATTTTACTCCGGACAAGCTGGAGGCATATAAGGATGCCAATCTGCTCAAGGGAGGTCTGGTTTACGCAGATGCGATTACCACTGTGAGCAACACCTATGCAGAGGAGATTAAGACGGATTTCTACGGGGAGAAGCTGAACGGACTTCTGTGTGCGAGAAGCAGGGATGTCCGCGGAATCGTTAACGGTATTGATTACAACGAGTTCAATCCTGAGACCGACCGCTATATTGTTAAACAATACAATGCCATGAATTTCCGCAAGGAGAAGGTGAAAAACAAGCGGGAGCTGCAGCGTGAGCTGGGACTGTGCCAGGATGACAGAAAGATGATGATCGGACTGGTGTCCAGACTGACAGATCAGAAGGGACTGGATCTGATTGCATATATTATGGATGAGCTGTGTCAGGATGATATTCAGTTGGTGGTACTGGGTACAGGAGAAGAGCGGTATGAGAATATGTTCCGTCACTTTGACTGGAAGTACAATGACAAGGTGTCTGCGAATATCTATTATTCCGACGATTTGTCACACAAGATTTATGCATCCTGTGATGCGTTCCTCATGCCTTCCCTGTTTGAGCCCTGCGGTCTGAGCCAGCTGATGTCATTGCGCTACGGCACCCTTCCCATTGTGCGTGAGACCGGTGGATTGAAGGATACGGTACAGCCCTATAATGAATACGAAAGTACGGGAACAGGCTTCAGCTTTAAAAATTACAACGCCCATGAGATGTTGAATACCATACGATATGCGGAGCATATTTATTATGACAGAAAGCGTGAATGGAACAAGATGATCGACAGGGCTATGGCGGCTGACTTCTCATGGAATGTTTCGGCGAAGAAATATCAGGAGATGTATGACTGGCTGATTGGCTGAGTCGTTCTGCGGGTTTTGGATAAAGATATATGAATAAAAAGAGTTCAAAAGACAATTTTATCATGCAGGCGGGGATTCTGGCGGTTGCCGGAATCATCAGCAGAATAATAGGGCTTCTGTACAGAAGCCCTTTACAGCGTGTAATCGGAGATCTGGGTATGGGCTATTACAGCTCCGCCTATAACTATTACACCATTATTCTGTTGATTTCGTCCTACAGCATCCCCTCTGCAATTTCCAAGGTGATAGCCCAGAAGCTGGCTGTCAGGGAATATCGCAATGCCCACCGGATCTTTAAGTGTGCATTGTGGTATGTTTTGGCGGTAGGCGGTGTGGCAAGTCTTTTTTTATTTTTTGGAGCCGGGCTTTTTGTAGCGCCGGAGGCTGTGCCGGTATTGCGTACCTTTGCGCCTACTGTTTTTGTCTATGGAATTCTGGGAGTGCTGCGCGGCTATTTCCAGGCTCATAAGAGCATGGCACAGACCTCTGTGTCCCAGGTCCTGGAGCAGGTGGCAAACGCCATTGTCAGCATTGGCGCGGCATGCCTTCTGATTCTGTTTGCCTATCACACTCTGGAGGTACCGGAGAATGTGGCAGGGCAGGTGGAAAGGGCGACGAAGGGTGCCGTGGGAAGTGCCCTGGGAACCGGTGCCGGGGTGCTGGTTGCGCTGCTGTTTATGGCAGGGATTTACAAGCTGAACAAAGGGATGATTGACCGGCGTGTGAGACGGGACATCTATGGGGAGGTGGATTCCTATGGCAGCATTTTGAAAACGATTACACTGGTGGTGACGCCCTTTATCCTGAGTACCGCCATTTACAATCTGAGCAGCGTGGTAAACAACGCGATTTACACTAAATTTTTTTTAGAGAGAAGAGCGATGGACACTGTGACGATTCATTCCAGGTGGGGAATCTTTTCCACCCAGGCTCTGACCATATCAAACATTCCCATAGCATTTGCGTCGGCCATGGCAGCAGCCATGATTCCTACCGTAGCCCAGCACGCGGCTGCCGGAGACCTGCGGGGAGCCAGAGAGAAAACGGGGCTGGCGGTGAAGACCACGATGATTATTTCCATTCCCTGTGCTGTGGGGATTTTTACTCTGGCGAGACCGATTACTGCGCTGCTTTTTTATAACGGGAGGGAGGCGGAAGATCTGGCTACCGGGTTACTGATGGCTTTGGCGGTATCGGTGATTTTCTATGCGTTGTCTACGTTGAACAGCCAGATACTGCAGGGACTGGGACAACTCAATGCTCCCATTATCAATGCGGCCATTGCTCTTGTGTTGCAGACTGTGTCGGCAATGCTGCTCCTGACGTTTACCGGACTGGATTTGTATGCTATTGTAGTTGCCAATGTTCTCTATTCGGTAACGATGGCAATTCTCAACCAGGCTGCAGTAAGAAGGACATCCGGATACAGGCAGGAATACCTTCGGACTTTCGGGATTCCGTTGGTGGCGTCTGCCCTGATGGGAGGAGCTGCCAGGGCAGTATATGAGGGATTACTATTATTGACGGATTCTCCCGGATTCTCAGTGATTCCGGCGATAATGCTGGGTGCCTGTGTATATTTTGTATTTCTGATTCTGTTCCGGGGTGTCAGCGAGACGGAACTTCGTTCTTTTCCCAAGGGACATTTGCTGGTGAAGCTGGCAAAGAAATGCAGGCTTATGAAATAATATTACGAATGTAGAATAAACAGAGTTTCGTGAGGTACAGAAGATGTTTTGCCCAAAATGCGGTAGTGAAATTGAAGAAGGAAATGTGTTTTGCACAGAATGCGGTACCGGTATTGAGCAACCGGTTGTTGAATTAAGAATGCCGGAAGTACAGGTTCCGCCGATAGCTCCGAAGAAAAAAAAGAAGGGGAAGGGACTGATCATCGGCCTGGGATGTGTTTTGGTGTTGGTGATAGTTGTTGCAACAGCGTTTGTTGTACTGGGTGGGACAGATACCATTCGTGCGAAGCACCAGTTATCCCTTGGTAACAATTATCTGGATGAAATGGAATATGAACGAGCCATTGCAGCATTCGAACAGGCGATAGAGATTGACCCAAGTCTGGCGGAGTCTTATATAGGTCTGGCAGAGGCTTATATCGGTCTGAAAGAATATGATAAGGCATTTGAGGTTTTGGAGGAAGGTCTTGAAGCAACTGACGATGATCCCGCAATTGAGGATTATCTGGAAGATTTGAAGGATCAATTGGTGAGCTTCACCGGGCATGTGCTGTTGACTGATCTGGATCTGGACAATTCCAATAACAAACCCTTGGAGGGTATTCATGTAGAGATAAATGGAAAGAAAAAAGCAAGCTGTGATACCGACGAGGACGGATTTTTTGAATTTGAGTACCTGCCGAAGGGAAAGTATGATATTACATTCTCCGGGGATGGACTCGTTGAGTATACCGCATCTTTCGATTCCAAGAGTGGTCTTCAGAAGCTGGAGGTTATACTGGAACCGGATTCCTATGCGCAAATGTATGGAAATGTGGTAATAGCGGATGCGGATCTGAACTATGGAAATAATGCAGTTCTGAGAGAGGGAACTGTCGAACTGCATAAGCTTACCGGTTCCAATCCCTATTCCGCAAAGGTTGAGACGGATGAAAACGGGCAATATGTTTTTGACGGTGTTGTCATGGGTGTTTACGATTTGATTGTAAGTGCCGACGGATATCAGAAAACGGAACAGACAGTACTTGTGTATGAAGGTCAGACCGCATGCTATAATGTGGTGTTAGAAGTAATCAGTGATGAGTGGGAAGGTAAGGGAACGGCGTCCGGCAGGGTATATGACGCGCTTACCGGTGAAGGAGTGCCTGAACTGACACTGAAATTCAGAGCGGGCATCAGCAACTTGAACGGAGATGTCCTTGCAACAGCTAAAACGGACGACTACGGATATTACATCTCTCCGGAATTGGAAAGCGGGAATTATACAATCGAAGTAATTGACGAGGTTCGCAAAGGGGACGATTGTTACCTGGGGAGTATGATGAATGTCAAGGTGCTCGGTGGAATTGATATTTCGAATCAGGACGGAACCGTAAGTACTCAGATATTGTCGGGACAGCTTCGTATTGTCATGAGTTGGGGAAATACACCGAGCGATTTGGATTCTCATCTGTTCTGCAAGCTGGATAATGGTGCCTTTTATCATATTTTCTATTCGGATCAAACCTTCTGGCTGGAAGAAAACAGAATAGCGGATCTGGACCTGGATGATACGGATTATTACGGGCCGGAGACTACAACTGTTTATATACCGGAAGACGGAACCTATACTTTTGGTGTATATGATTTCAGCCACAATAGTTCCAGGGATTTGGTGGAATCCGGTGCGACTGTGCAGGTATATTTAGAGAACAGTACCATTCCCTCCTATGTATTTTATGTTCCGAATCTGAACGGATACTACTGGGAGGTCTTTACCTATGACAGTCGTACCAAACAGCTGTTACCCATCAATCAGATGCTGAATGATATTAGTGAATCCTCCGGATATGCAGTCAATGATATTCCGTATGACGATTATACCGAACCGGAATATGACTGGGAAAGCAGCTGGGAGTTTGATCTTGACCTTGTCGGCAATGTGGCATATATACTGCAGGATGTGGTATGGGGACAAGGCTATATTGATTCTTCAAACAGGAAAGTACGGAGGCTGTTGGAGCAAATGGAAGACGGTATCCTGTTAAGTGAACTGGACGGGGACGATGAGCTTACCCGTGCGTTGGAGGAGTATGCCGGTTGTGCTTTGACGGAGTTTAATAATAATATCTGTAGCGTGGAGGACGGACAAATCTTAATCAGGGTGAGCAGAGAACAGATTTACGTTGAAATTGAGGGGACAGATATTTTCTACTTTATAGATAATTAACTGTTGGAATATATAACAGAGGCAAACGGATACACCGGAAATGGAGGCGTGTCGGAAAACCTATGGAAAAATGGTTTGTTGCAGCCAAGAAGGCCGATTTTGATAAGTGGGCAACGGAATTTCATATTACTCCCATACTGGCCAGAATCCTGAGAAATCGTGACCTCACTGAGGAGAAGGAGATTCGGCGGTTTCTGTATGGCACGCTGGAGGATTGCCATTCTCCCCGGCTTCTGAAGGATATGGATAAGGCAGTAGAGCAGATTGGAAAGGCCATTGCGAATCAGTCTCATATCAGGATTATCGGGGATTATGATGTGGACGGGATATGCTCCTCTTACATATTGACCAAGGGAGTCAGCGCCCTCGGAGGCAGAGTGGACACTGCCATTCCTCACAGAATACATGATGGATATGGCTTGAATGATCATTTGATTGAGCAGGCAAAAGAAGACGGTGTGGATCTGATTGTTACCTGCGACAACGGAATCGCTGCAGCCGCACAGATTGAACTGGCCAATCGCTATGGCATCAAAGTCATTGTCACAGACCATCATGAGGTGCCCTTTGAACGGGAGGAATCCGGAGCAAAAAAGGAGATACTGCCCAAGGCACTGGCGGTGATCGATCCCAAAAGGGAAGGGGATTCCTATCCTTTTCCGGGAATCTGCGGTGCGGTGGTAGCATTTAAACTGATACAGGCACTTTCGGAGAAAGCAGGCAGACCTTCGGACACGGAGCTTCGGAAGGAACTTATGGATGAACTTCTGGAGTTCGCGGCCTTTGCCACTGTGTGCGACGTGATGGAGCTGAAGGACGAAAACAGGATTCTGGTAAGATACGGGTTGGAGCGAATTCGCAATACCCAAAATATCGGATTACAGGCGCTGATGGAGGTGAACCGGCTGGATCCGTCCAAAATCAGTGCCTATCATCTGGGCTTTGTCCTGGGCCCCTGCCTCAATGCCACGGGGCGGCTGGATACCGCGGTGCGGGCTCTGGAGCTTTTGCAGAGCAGGACAAAGGTGGAAGCCATGTCGGCGGCTGCGGAATTGAAGGAATTGAATGACAGCCGAAAAAACATGACCCTGGATGGCGTAGAGCAGGCAGTCCGATACCTTAAGGACAATCACCTGGAGCAGGATAAGGTACTGGTTATTTTCCTGCCTGAGGTACATGAGAGCCTGGCGGGAATCATTGCGGGAAGAGTGAAGGAAAAATACAATCATCCCGTGTTTCTCCTAACCAGGGGCGAGGAGGGCGTCAAGGGCTCCGGACGCTCGGTAGAAGGGTATCATATGTATGAGGCTATGGTGGAGGTGTCGTGGTTCTTTACCAAATTCGGCGGGCATGCCATGGCGGCTGGTCTCTCCATGGAGGAGAAGGACATTGAAGCCCTGCGCAGGGAACTGAATGAGCGCTGTAGGCTGACAGAGGAGGATTTTGTGCCCAAGGTGCACATTGATGTCCCTATGCCATTATGCTACGGGACCAGGGAGCTGGCGGAGGAGCTGGAGCTGCTGGAGCCCTTTGGTGTGGGGAATCCGAAGCCCCTCTTTGCACAGAAAAATATTGTGTTTTGCTCCGGCAGAAAAATGGGGGCAAATCAGAACTTTGCCAGGTTTCAGGTGAGACTTCCGGAAGGAGGTACAGCACAGCTGGTCTTTTTCGGGGATCTGGAGAAATTCGGTACTTTTCTGGATAAAAAATACGGTCCCGGAAGCGAGACCGCACTGTATGAGGGAAAGGGACAATATGAGATTTCCGTGGTCTATCAGCTGGGTATCAACACCTACAGAGGACAGACAGAGGTACAGTACATAATGCAGTATTATTGCTGATTATTCACTGACAAGCTGCAGACCGGAGATGTCGCTGTCGATTGCCATGGAGTAATTGGTGTAGTACACTACAAAACCGGGTTTGGCACCTGCAGGCTTTTTCACATGCTTTTTCTGAATATAATCGATTTCCACCTTTTCCTGTTCCCTGCCCTTGGAATAGTAGGCGGCCAGACGGGCGGCCTCTTCAAAGGTTCGGTCGGGAAGCTCGGTGGCGTTCCCCAGCTTCACTACCACATGGGAGCCGGGGATTTTTTTTGCGTGGAACCACCAGTCGTTTCCGGTGGCAAACTTGAAGGTCAGGGCATCGTTCTGATAGTTGTTCTTCCCTACATACATATGGAAGCCGTCACTGCTGAGGTAGTGGAAGGGCTTGCTGGTGATCTTTTCCTTCTTGGAACCGCCTTTTCTGCGGATATAGCCGCTTTCTGTCAGTTCTTCCTTGATCTCGGCCAGGTCTTCCTCGTGGAGCGCAATATCCAGCGCGGTGGAAATGGACTCGAGGTGCTCAATTTCGGACTTGACTTCTTCGGTCAACTGCGATAAAGCCTCGAAAGTACGCTTCATTTTGTTGTATTTCTCAAAATACCGCTTGGCGTTCTCCGTGGCAGTCAGGGTGCTGTCCAGAGGAATCGTAACCTCTTCGTTGGTGTAATAGTTCAAAGCGGTCAGGGATTTGGCACCGGGCTCTGCGCTGTAACCGTAGGTGTTCAATAGCTCACCGTAGATGCGATAGGTTTCTCTTTTTTCGGTGTCCTGCATCTGATGCAGCTGGAGGTCGTATTTTTTGATATTTCTCTCCAGGGCGGTCTGAACGATTTTTCTCAGGTCAGAGGACTTCTGCCGGATTCTGGTGAGACTGTTTTTTTCTGCATAGTAGGTCTCCAGAAGCCGGGATATGGAATCGTAGGAAACACAGTGATCTCCCTGTTCCTTGCAGGAGACAGAAGAGTGACCATCGCTACCCGCAGAGTGCCCCCCGTCTCTGCCGGCAGAGTACATGGTCAGGGGCAGGGCGCTGAATTCTACGGGTTTCTTGCCGGTGTAGGCGATATTGGGAGCAAAACATTCTTCCTGAATGGCCTGTACCATGGAGGAGAAGGCCTGATACAGGTTCTGATAATCCGTCTCGGTCAAAGCAGCGGTAGGGCGTTCTCCGTCGATTCCGGCTTCATGGCAGAGCTCCTGTGCCAGGATGGGAGAAATGCCGGTAAAGCTTCCGTAAATCGCTTTGAAGAGGGGCTGTGGCTTCGCGCTTAAGGTATCGCAGAACAGAGGATAGTCCGTGGTCAGGGCATCCAGCTTATCCTGGGTATTTGCCACAAAATACGGTTTGCCCGGCAACACCTCGCGGAGGGAGCTGACAGCGGCGGAGACTCTCTTGATACTGTCGATAATCACGCCATCGTCGTTGCAGAAGATGATGTTGCTGTGCTTCCCCATGATTTCGATAATAAGGGTCTTGTGACGCAGGTCTCCCATCTCGTCCAGATGTTCTATTTTGATATGGACGATTCGTTCCAGCCCGGGCTGGGAAATCTCCGTAATCCTGCCGTTCTGCAGATGCTTTCGAAGGAGCATGCAGAAGTTCGGTGCAGTCATGGGGCTGGGCTTGTTGGTCTCAGTCAGATAGATCAAGGGGAGAGATGCTTCCGCGGAGAGGAAGAGACGTTTCTGCCCCTGGGGCTGCTTTATGGTCAGGAGAAGCTCGTCCGCCTCGGGCTGGGCAATCTTGTATAATCTGCCGCCAAGCAGTTCCCGTTTCATTTCGCTGACAACACTTGCTATCGTAACACCGTCAAATGCCATGGTAGGTTTCCTCACTTTTATTTCTTTCATTCTAGTTTTCGTCGGTCTTATTATAGCAAGCCTTGAAAAAAACTACAAGTGAGCACAAAAACAGAAAAATTGCGCACAAATTCCGGCAATTTATCAGCGTTGAGGAATAAAAACTTTTCGCAATAAAACAGTCAGATTTCATGCAGAATAGCCCCTTGTGCGGTAAAATGAGATTAAGAAATTTTTCGTACAGGAGGGTTATCCCATGATGACTAAAAAGGAAAAGAGAGAACGGATGAAGCAGGACAAAGGGATAGTAGATTTTATGATGGTTACAAACCATTTTTTCCGCAAATTAAGGGACTGGATTGCAGAAATGGACGATCCTAGAAATCCAAGCTATATAACCGATAACCAGACAGATCTGAATTATATGGCGATTCTGAAAAATGTTTGTGGACAACACTCCATGAAGGAAATGGAGGAAAACTTTAATAAAGAGAACTGTATCCGTACGCTCCGCCTTATGTCGGGAAACCGTAGACTTGACGAAATGCCCCATTACGATACACTGAATTATTACCTGGAAAAACTTTCACCGGAATGTCTTTCAGAGTTAAGAAAAAAGATGGTTGTAAGCCTGATAAGAGGGAAGCAGTTTAACAGGAACCGGCTTCTGGGGAAATACTGGAGAGTGATACTGGATGGAACCGGTCTGTCCTATTTTAAGGAGAAGCATTGTGATAACTGCCTTTGCACGGAAAAGCAGATTGAGTGAAGAAAAAGGGAATGCCTGCTATGCGAATCATGTAGAAGAAGTGGCAGGAAAAAAAGAAATCATGAATGTATTCGAATATGAATACGAGACAGAAGATAAAGAAGGAAAAAAACATAAAAAGCGATTCCAGTGGGTGAGCAGTCTGGAACTGACAGAGCGAAATCTGGAGGAGATGATACAGGCAGGAAGAGGCCGGTGGAAAATAGAAAATGAAGGATTTAATAACCAGAAAAAAGGAATCTATCGTATAGAACACCTTAACAGTAAAAACAGCAATGCGATGAAGAATCACTATCTTTTGACACAGATTTCGGATATCCTCATGCAGCTTTATCTGGCATGGAATCCATATATAAAAGAATTGAAACAGACAATAAAAAATACATCTTCTGGGTTACTAGTATAATATCTTTTAATTAACTGGACTATATTTAACTTCCATGATACAA
>CALZBR010000041.1 GCA_945621435.1 uncultured Lachnospiraceae bacterium | reverse complement strand
GGTTTTCAAGACCGCCTCGTTATGACCACTTCGATATCTCTCCAAGCGTTCCGCCATTTCCGACGGCAAGGGTTATTCTAACAAAAACAAATTTAGATGTCAACACCTTTTTTATAATTTTTATCAAAAAAATTTTCAATAAAAATTTTTGCGATATTCAAGTCCTCCGGAGTCGTAACTTTTATATTGGTATAGCTGCCTTCCGCCAGTTTCACATGGCAGTCCGAATACAGTTCCACCACGCTGGCATCATCCGTCACTTTAATATTCTCTTTGCCAACCTTCTCCGCTTCCACTGTTAAATCATGATATGCAGAGACAATCAGATTCCGGTCGAACACTTGTGGAGTCTGTATGTTCCACACCGTTCTTCTGTCAGGTGTACTTTTTACAAACCCATTTTCGTCCGACAGCTTAATTGTATCCTTTGAGGGAACTGCTGCCACGCAGGCATGGTATTTCTGAACAGCGTTCAGTGTATTCTGCAAAATATCCTCCGTCAAAAATGGTCTTGCCCCATCATGGATAAATACATAGCCATGAGGACTATTAATTTCTTTTTCTTCTGTCTCAAGAAATTTCATTGCATTTGCCACGGACTCCCAACGTTCACCCCCTCCCGGAACAATTGCCGAAACCTTTTGAAACTGATACTTTTCAACAATTTCTGTTCGAATATACTCCACATCCGAGGCTACTAATATACAATCATCAATCACAGATGACTGCTCGACAGCATGAAGAGAATACCAGATCAGCGGTTTCCCATTGAGTGGCAGAAACTGTTTTGCCGTAGTGCTTTTCATTCGACTTCCGCTACCTGCTGCCAAAATGACCGCAGTACACCGTTTCTTTTCCATATATTCAGCTCCCATTTATCTCACTTCATGCCCTGACCGGGTATTTTGTCATTACAGTTTCAGATTCGGCACGGCATTCAAATCGTAGCCGTGGCGCACACCCTTTTGGAATTCGTAATATCCCGCAACACCAATCATTGCAGCATTATCTGTACAAAAGACCGGGGAGGGATGATAAAACTCAATTCCCCTATTGGCACACTCCCGTTCAAAAGCCGCTCTCAGGGAAGAATTGGAAGCCACACCTCCGGCAATCGCAAATTTATTACAACCATACACCTTCACCGCATGAAGGGAATGCTCTACCAACACATCTACCACTGCCTTCTGAAAAGAAGCCGCCACATCGGCCTGATTCACAGGTTCTCCTCTCATCTGACAGGAATTCAGATAATTCAAGACTGCGGACTTTAAACCACTGAAACTAAAATCATATTCATTTTCCGCCACCTTTGCTCTGGGGAATAAAATTGCCTCGGGGTTGCCTTCTTTGGATACCTGATCAATCTTTGGTCCTCCGGGATACCCGAGTCCTATCGCCCTCGCCACCTTGTCAAAGGCTTCTCCGGCTGCATCATCTCTGGTTCTGCCTATGATATCATACTCACCGTAATCCTTTACCAGCACCAGATGTGAATGACCACCCGAAGCCACAAGGCAGACAAAAGGCGGCTCCAGCTCCTTATGCTCTATGTAGTTGGCACTGATATGTCCGCTGATATGATGCACACCTACCAGGGGAATTCCTGCAGCAAAGCTGATGGCTTTCGCCTCTGCCACACCCACAAGCAATGCACCTACCAGTCCGGGACCATAAGTCACCGCAATGGCAGTGATATCCTGCAATGTCACCCCTGCATCCTGCAACGCCTGTTCAATTACCTGATTAATCTTTTCAATATGCTTTCTGGAGGCAATCTCCGGGACCACACCACCATACTTTGTGTGTAGCGCAATCTGCGTATAAATAACATTTGACAGCACCTCTCTGCCGTTCTTTACAACAGAGGCTGCTGTCTCATCACAAGAACTCTCGATTGCCAGTATCAGGACATCCGAATTATTTAACTGTTCCAAGCTCGAACTCCTCCACTTTCTACTATTCCGGATTCACATTATTCGCGGAATCCCAACCATATATTTTCCAATGACGCTGTTCGTCACGTCGAAGCAGATAAACTCTGGCCTCCATTTTGCTCTTTCCATTCTCACTGATGGTATATCCGCAATGAATCCTTGCAAATTCATAGCCGTCCTCAGTAAAAAAGTCAACATTTGTACTGGCAGCTACCGCAGTAGCGGCTATTCGACGTTTTGCCTCCTTGAACTCAGTAATTCCCTTCTTCAACTGTAACAGGTAGACATCTTTGTCATTAATGGCAAGCAAATCCTTATCATAGAGCCCCCTGGCTTTCATTCCGAGCTCAACGATCTCCTCATCCGTACATTCTTCATTATAAAAACACTTTTCCAGATCAGTGTAATACTTAATCACTTCTTTCACTGTCGGCGGATAATCTTTACTCAGGTCTCGACTCAGCGCGGTCTGCACCGGAGTCATAATCTCCTCTGCCGCTTCCGTACGTGCTTTACTTGTCAAAAAGGCATAAACACCCACCAGGGCGACTAACAACACTATTAAAATAATGGTCACTCCTACGGTGGATTTTTTCATAAATACCTCTTATTTTCTGCTTAGTCCTCTTCAAAATTGAGTTCCACGGTTCTTCCATCCTTCGCCGCTATAGTCTCAGGGAAAATCTTACGAACTTCCTTTAGATACTCCTCCGGATGCATCAGAGACGGGCTGTAATGTGTCAGCCACAGTTCCGGTACCCCCGCACTCTTTGCAACTTTCGCTGCCTCGTACATAGTCATGTGACGGTTTTCTTTGGCCTTCGCCAGCTTGTCCGGTTCTCCGTACATACCTTCCAGGATCAAAAGGTCTGAACCCACTGCGTTGTTTACAATGGACTCTGTCGGTCGGCTGTCGGTACAGTAGGTAACCTTCAATCCTTTTCTTGCTTCTCCAAGAACCATATCAGGTGTGTAAATCCGACCATCTTCCTCTACTGTCTCACCTTTCTGAAGACGGTTCCAGAGCTTCAGCGGAATCTGCTGTTCCATGGCACGGTCTTTATCGAATTTCCCGGTTCTGTCGACGGAAAAACTATACCCATAGCATAACACACTATGGTTCACCTTAAAAGCCTTAATCCGAAACCCCTCGAAAGAAAATTCCTGTTCCGGCTCCGTAATCTCCAAAAACTTCAGTTCAAAGGGTAATTCCGGTGCAATCGTCCTGAGTGCATTGACAGTACGCACCAGCCCCTTGGGACCGATCAAAAGCAAGGGTTCCGTTCTCTCTGCATTTCCCATGGTCAGAAGCATGCCGGGCAGACCGCTGATATGATCCGCATGATAATGCGTAAAACATATGATATCTATCGGTTTGGGACTCCATCCTTTTTCACGAAGTGCAATCTGAGTTCCCTCACCGCAGTCAAACAATATGCTTTTTCCGTTGTATCGGAGCATCAAAGCCGTCAGCCATCGATATGGTAACGGCATCATTCCTCCTGTTCCCAGCAGACTTACATCCAGCATTCCTATTCTCCATTTCTTCGATAGTCGAACTCAATATCCACACCCATCGTCCGTTTTCAGCGTTTCATGCTTCCAATTACACTATACTCCCAGCAGCTCTGTATCCTCTGAGATTTCAACCGGAATTGCAAACCGGGAGGTGATTTCCTCATAACACTCTTCGCAAAGATCAAAACGGATTTTTGTTCCGTCCTTTTTACTGAAATATCCAAAGCAATAATCAACAGAAAGACAACCCTCTTTGAGAATTCCGTTTTCTACCCTCAAGTCCTTCCCACAGCGATTGCACAGCACCCTCTGAAGTTTTCTCTCCCGACTCTCTTCTAACTTGCGCATACTTTATCCTCCTTGAAACCGTTCCGTTCATCATCCCTTTCCATCATAACATGAACGGCTCCGCATTTAAGTGGTAATTGTTACCGTTTCATAGCGCATGTTATTTATATGGTATATCTCTTCCACATAATGTTTGCATCCTCTCTGGGGCGCTCGTAAAAACCCGGACGGATTCCCTCGGAGACAAAACCGAATTTTTCATACAATCGCAGAGCCGCCGTATTGCTCACACGTACTTCTAGGGTAAACCCCTCCACATGCTCCGCCTCTCCCATCGCAATTATTTCCCTCATTAATGCGCTGCCGATTCCTATATTGCGAAACTTAGGAGCTACCACAACATTGTCGATATTTGCTTCATTACAGATATTCCTGTATCCGGCGCTCCCGGCAAGTTCACCATCCGCCAACGCCACAATGTATCTGCAATAAGAATGAGTAAACAGCTCCTGAAAATCTTTCGCAGACCAGGGCATGGAAAAAGACTCTGCCTCGATTTCCGCAAGCCGCGGAATATCTTCTTCCCGAAGCTCTCTGACCGTAATCTCCATAGCTCTATCCTCCCAAGAGTTCTTCTCTCTATTCCGACTCGCGCTCTGCCTGGCTCTTTCTCAGATATTCCGGCTGATGCTCCGCAGCATCTACGGTTTTGCCCATACCATAATAGAGAGCTCCCAGGGCGGCAATTCCTGCGGCACGCTGTCTGTTGCAGCCGGCCGGTGCATAGGCGTATGAAACCCTGATATTCTCTTCTATGATTTCACGATAAACCGGCACACCGTCGCCCAGAAAAATCACAGCTCTGCCAATCTCATTTATGTTATCAATCATTTCGTGTATATCTGCCGGTGCCTGAGGGATGATATTTACCATCGTATAATCGTCCCCTGACGGTAAAAATTCATAAGCGGCTGTATATACCTGATTTCTTCTGGCATCCATGAGCGGGCATACCACACGATCTGTTCCCCACAGATTCCATGCCAGCCCCTCCAGAGTAGGCACCTCCACCAGCGGCTTTTTCAAAGCAAGACCCAGTCCTTTTGCCGTGGCTGAACCAATGCGCAGTCCCGTGAAGGAACCGGGGCCTGACGCAATTGCAATGGCATCGATGGTATTCATATCCAGATCAATCATCCTGCTCAGTTCATCCAGCATCGGGAGCAGGGTTTGCGAGTGTGTTTTCTTATAATCAGTTGTATATTCTCCCAAAAGGATATCGTTCTCAACGACTGCCACTCCGGCTACCAATCCGGAGCTGTCCAAGCCCAGTATCTTCATAATACCAGAAACCCGCCTTTCCGCCCAAACTAGATTCTCTTCAGACTGATTCTTCGATAATCAAAACCCTTTTCCAAATCTTTTTCAATGGTGATACACAGATAATGCTCCGGCAGGATCTCTTCGATCAGATTCGCCCACTCGATGAGAGTCACTCCCTCTCCATAGACATAATCCTCGTAACCTATCTCATCCATCTCATCCGGAGACCCGATACGATAGACATCAAAGTGATAAAAAGGAATTCTTCCTTCTTCATATTCCTGCACAATGGTAAAGGTCGGACTGTTTACCGGCTCTGTAATCCCCAGTCCCTTCGCCAGCCCCTGGGTCAACACTGTTTTCCCCACACCCAGATCACCAATCAGCGTGAACACCTGACCCGGGCAGACTGTTTCTCCCAGAAACTGTCCCAGGGCAAAGGTATCCCCGGGACAATTACTGTCCACACATACCACGCCGTCTCTATTCAGCTGCTCCATTATAGTGTCTGTTTTCATAATACTCAACTCCGTATTTTAACCTTTTTCGGTGGCATATGCGTGGATATCATTCTGATAACATCTGTTATATTATCTCCCAATTGTCTCTTGGGAAAGATTGTGGCATGAACTGCGGAAGTATAGACAATGATACTTCGTCCGGTGGACACCGCTTTGTACAATTCCTCCCACAGGTACTGCACAGAGTCCTCTCCCTGGGAAATCATGATTCCCTGATCATCCAGTTTGTAATGTAGCGGTTTCTTAAAGCTGGGGTTGTTTCCTACCTGCTGCTTGCTCTTCAGGAACAGATTACAGGGCAGATAAATCAACAGAATCCCCCCGAACAAAATATAAATCCATTGCTCCGTCATCACCGCAAGCACAATAAACAAAGCTCCGAAACAGCTTCCCAGAATACCTGCAGGGCTGTAGTAAGAATGTCTCAGCATATAATCATATAAATCACCAGATTCTATTTTTATATCAAATTCCATCATAACATCTCGCTCTCTTTGCATGATATCAGGACACACTTCACTCATTATATCAACATAATACCATGAAATTTTACTCTATTGTCCCCAAAAAAGCAAGTCAAATTTACTGACGTCCAAAATGGTGTCCAAAATGGAATTCCACAATGAATCCTTCCCTTTTAACAAATAAAACAGTGTCCCCGGACACTGTTTTATCTGCTACATTCTTATTTTTCGAAACTGTTATTGAAATGGTACTCAGAAGCTTATCAATCAATGACAGGTACTATTGTGCCATGGCATTTCCGGTATACAGCTGATAATATTTGCCTTTCTGCTCAATGAGCTGTTCATGTGTTCCCCGCTCAATGATGTGACCCTGTTCCAATACGATGATGCAGTCACTGTTCTTGACAGTGGAAAGTCTGTGTGCAATGACAAAATTGGTTCTTCCCTTCATCAAAGCATCCATACCTTGTTGAACCAGCTTTTCTGTTCTGGTGTCGATAGAACTGGTTGCTTCATCCAGAATCAGTACCGGAGGATCAGCAATCGCCGCCCTGGCAATGGCAAGTAGCTGTCTCTGACCCTGACTTAAGTTTGCGCCGTCACCGCGCAGCATGGTGTTGTAGCCTTTCGGTAATCGTCTGATAAAGCCGTCTGCATTTGCAAGCTTTGCCGCATTGATAACCTCTTCCTCCGTGGCGTCCAGCTTACCATAACGTATGTTATCCATCACGGTACCGGTAAACAAATGGGTATCCTGAAGAACAATTCCCAAAGACTTTCTCAAATCGTCCTTCTTAATCTTGGTAATGTTAATACCATCATAGCGAATCTTACCGTCCTGAATATCATAGAAGCGATTAATCAGATTGGTAATGGTCGTCTTACCCGCACCGGTCGCTCCGACAAACGCAATCTTCTGACCGGGTTTTGCCGTCAGTTCAATATCGTGCAAAATCATCTTGGCATCATTATAACCGAAATCCACATGATCAAATACCACATCACCCTTTAGCTCAACATAAGTAGTGGTATCTGTATCCTTGTGGTAATGCTTCCATGCCCACAGACCGGTTCTTTCGCTGCTCTCGGAGATCTCTCCCCTGTCGTTCTTCACCGCATTCACCAGTTCCACATAACCCTCATCAAGCTCCGGAGTCTCATCCATCATGCGGAAGATTCTGTCTGCTCCCGCCATCGCCATAATGATACTGTTGACCTGCATGCTGATCTGATTAATCGGCATGCTGAACGACTTGTTCAGACTCAAAAAGCTTGCCAGTGCGCCGAGAGTCAATCCCGAAACGCCGGTAACCGCCAGAATACCTCCGACTACCGCACAGACAACATAGCTTAGATTTCCCAGCTGGGCATTTACCGGTCCCATTATGTTGGCAAATTTATTTGCCCTATAGGCGCTGTCACAGAGCTGCTCATTGAGCTCCAGGAACTCCTCCAAGGCTTCCTTTTCATGACAGAATACCTTTACCACCTTTTGTCCTGTCATGGTTTCCTCGATACAGCCGTTCAGCTGTCCCAATGCCCTTTGCTGTGTCACAAAGAAGCGCCCGCTTTGAGAGGCTATTTTCTTGGCTGCATACATCATAACAAATACCATAACAAGTGTTACTATTGTCAGAGGTATATCCAGTACAAACATAGCCACAAGGGTGCTTACTACCGTGATAGTACTGTTGATCAGCTGCGGAATACTCTGACTGATCATCTGACGCATGGTGTCAATATCATTGGTATACATGGACATGATATCGCCATGTGCATGCGTGTCAAAATATTTAATTGGGAGACTCTCCATCTTATCAAACATATCATTGCGGAGATTTCTCTGTGTTCCCTGGGTAATATAAATCATCACTCTGGACTGGGTAAACGAAGCGATGACACCGATTCCGTAAAAGCATGCTACACGTCCGATGGCTCCGGCAAGAGGTCCGAAATCAGGATTCAGATTGCCGAGCAAAGGAACAATATAGGTATCAATCAGGGTTTTCATGAAAAGTGTACCCTGCAGGGAAGCAAATACATTCGTGACAATACAAACAATGACGATGATCCAATGGAACCAATAGTCCTTCAGGGTATATCCCATGATTCTCTTCATCAGTTTACCCGGATTTTCTATCTTGGGCTTAGGACCTCTGGCTCCTCCGGGACCGGGGCCATGCCCCTTTTGCGCTCCGGGAACCGGTTTTCTGTTATATTTTGCGTATTTATCACTGATGTTATTTTTTTCTTCTCCTGAATTCATCTGCTTTATTTCCGCCATGATCACATACCTCCCTTCTCATCAAAGTCGCCGCTTCCGGCAGTCTGTGACTCATAGACTTCTCTGTAAATATCGTTGTTCTCCAACAGCTCACTATGAGTTCCGAAGCCATAGATCTGCCCCTCGTTCATCACAATGATTCTGTCCGCATGCTCTACACTTGCCACACGCTGGGCAATGATCAGCTTGGTCGTACCGGGAATCTCATCCGCAAACGCTTTTCTGATCTTCGCATCGGTAGCAGTATCCACAGCACTGGTGGAATCATCCAGGATCAGGATCTTGGGTTTCTTCAAAAGTGCTCTTGCAATACAAAGTCTCTGCTTCTGTCCACCGGAAACATTGGTTCCGCCCTGCTCGATAAAGGTCTGGTAGCCCTCAGGCATCCTCTGAATGAACTCATCCGCACAAGCCAGTTCACAGGCTCTTCTGCACTCCTCTTCCGTGGCATTTGGATCTCCCCAGCGCAGGTTTTCCAGAATCGTTCCCGAAAACAGTACATTATTCTGAAGCACCACTGCCACCTGGTTTCTCAGAACCTCCATATCGTAATCGCGTACATCCACACCACCCACCAGCAGCCTGCCTTCTGTCACATCGTACAGCCTGCTGATCAGATTTACCAGACTGGACTTAGCGCTTCCGGTTCCACCGATGATGCCGATTGTCTCACCGGATCTGATCTCAAGATTCACATCCTTCAGTACCGGTATATCCGCATCCTTTTTATAACTGAAATTCACGTGTTCAAAACGGATGCTTCCGTCCTTAACCTCACAAACCGGATTCTCCGGATTGCTCAGGTCTGCCTTTTCATTCAGCACCTCGCAGATACGTCTGGCACTGGCCGCAGACATTGTCATCATGACGAAAATCATGGAAAGCATCATCAGATTCATCAGAATATTCATGCAATAAGTCAACAGACTCATAAGCTGGCCTGTGGAAAGACTTTCCTGCACAATCATATGAGCACCGATCCAGCTGATGAGAATGATACAGCTGTAAACGGTCAGATTCATGACAGGTCCGTTCCATGCCACGATACCTTCTGCCTTACAGAAAATCTTGTAAATATTTCCGCTGGCCTTCTGAAACTTCTTATTCTCATGTTCCTCACGAACGTATGCCTTTACCACACGAATGGCAGAGATATTCTCCTGAACACTTTCATTCAGATCATCATACTTTGGGAATGCCTGACTAAAGTGTTTTGTAGCATTGGTGACAATCAATGCAAGGATAGTGCCTAAAATAACAACCGCTATTAAATATATACTTGCCAGCCTGGGGCTGATACAGAAGGACATAATCATTGCAAACAGCAAACTGAACGGTGCTCTCATGCACATTCTCAGAATCATCTGATAAGCATTCTGTATGTTGGTTACATCGGTGGTAAGCCTGGTTACCAGACCGGAGGTGCTGAACTTGTCAATATTGGCAAAGCTAAAGGTCTGTATATTTTCATACATTGCCTTGCGCAGATTCTTCGCAAATCCGGCCGACGCTTTCGCCCCGTACACACCGCCTCCGATACCAAACAGCAGACTGAACAGCGCTGTCAGAACCATCATTGCACCAATAAAATATATGTGCTTCAGATTTCCTCCCTCTACGCCGACTCCCTTATCAATGATGGATGCCATCAAAAGAGGGATAATGGTCTCCATAATAACTTCTCCTATCATAAATATAGGAGTAGCGATGGACGCACCTTTGTATTCTTTTATATGTGCTCCAAGTGTTTTCAGCATTTTACACACGCATCCTTTCTTTCCTCATTTTCTGCGGCACTACACTCCGCTCGCAGCTGTTCCAGGTTATCCATAATGATATGCAGATATCGACTCAGTTCTTCTGTTTCTTCCTCAGACAAGCCTTGCAGCATCCGCTCATCCATCATTTTCATATGTGCTTCCACCCTGGCATGATTCGCTTCCGCCTCAGGCGTCATAATGATTCGTTTCAAGCGGGCATCCTTATCCTGATTTTTCCTGATAATCAAACCATTTTTTTCCATTACCTGCAGGGTATTGGTTGCGGTCGCCCTGGATACCCGGAATTCTTTCTCGATATCTTTCTGATATACGGGAGCCTCTTTATGATGAAAGAGATACCCCATGATTCCGCCCTGTAACTGTGTCTGGGGAGACAAGTCCGATTTTGGCACACTTTTGCTGATAATATCCTTGACCTGATTGTGAATCACCCGCATGACAAAGGACATATGTAACGGTCTTTTCTCCATAACTCCTCCTTCCATATGTTTATGTAACCATTCACGTCCATACAGCAACTAAAATCCATATAAGACACACTTCCTTACGTATAATAGGTAAGAGTAATCATGGCCACAAAAAATGTTAGTGTGCTAACTTTATTGTTAGCACACTAACATTATCACTTTTACCCTATATTGTCAATATGAAAGCCTACTTCTTTTCCTGATTGATTTTCATTGTCAGAGAGATACGTTTCTTCGCTGTATCTACTGCCAGAACCTGAACTTCCACAATATCCCCCACACTGACTGCTTCCAGGGGATGCTTAATAAATCTGTCAGTAATCTGTGAGATGTGAACCAGACCGTCCTGATGTACACCGATATCAACGAAGACACCGAAGTCGATAACATTTCTTACGGTTCCCTTAAGGATCATCCCGGGCTTCAAATCCTTCATATCCAACACATCACTGCGAAGAATCGGCTTAGGCATATCATCTCTGGGATCTCTGGCGGGCTTCTCAAGCTCCTTCAGAATATCTGTCAGGGTGATTTCTCCGATTCCCAACTCTTCGGCAAGAAGCTTTTTATCTTTGATTCTTCTCTCAAGGCTGCTGATCTTGTTTAAAGATTCCCCATTGGAAGCAGAATTTCCATTGACCGATGCAGTCTTCTCTTTTCCGGCTGCTCTGTCATCTTCCAATCTGACTCCACCCATGGCAGCCGCTAAAGCTTTCCCCATGGCAGTATTGGTATTTCGCACCTGTACGGGCTTTTGTGCAGGTCTGTCATTACGTCCTGACGCACTGAATGACGCATCTGTCATTTTATCTGTCATGCCGTTTTTAATAGCACCTGTTTTCTTTCCGGCCTGATTTGACTGCGAATTTCTCGCCGCAGCAGCCTTTTTCTGTGCTTCCTTCACGTCTTCCATGGTCATACCCAGCTTGTCCAACAGCTTAAGCGTTGCCTCATAGGATTCGGGATGAACACTGGTGGCATCCAGAGGATTCACACCGTCCGTAATCCTCATGAAACCGGCACA
Source organism: uncultured Lachnospiraceae bacterium (assembly GCA_945621435.1). Lineage (GTDB taxonomy): Bacteria > Bacillota > Clostridia > Lachnospirales > Lachnospiraceae > Acetatifactor. The sequence continues at coordinate 10,527 of CALZBR010000041.1, read as the reverse complement.
TTGTTCAAAAGCCTTAGGTCCGAGCTTTGGCACCTTCAACAGCTGTCTTCTGTCGGTGAAACGTCCGTTCTGTTCCCGGTATTCTACGATATTCTTTGCGATAGTCTTGGAAATACCGGAGATATATTCCAACAGCGATACGGATGCTGTATTCAGATCCACACCTACCTTATTTACGCTGTCTTCCACAACACCGCTCAAGGCTTCGCTCAGCTTCTTCTGATTCATATCATGCTGATACTGCCCTACACCGATGGACTGAGGATCGATTTTCACCAGTTCCGCCAAGGGATCCTGAAGTCTCCTTGCGATGGAAGCTGCACTTCTCTGACCCACGTCAAAGTTCGGGAATTCCTCCGTCGCCAGCTTACTTGCGGAATACACACTGGCACCGGCCTCATTCACGATTACATACTGTACAGGTCTGTCCAGCTCCTTGAGCAAATCAACAATTACCTGCTCGGATTCTCTGGAGGCAGTTCCGTTTCCCACGGAAATCAGATCAACATGATATTTTTTGATCAGCTTCTTCAGCTCAGTCTTGGCCTCTTCCACCTTATTCTGAGGCGCCGTAGGATAGATAACCTTGGTGTCCAGAACCTTTCCCGTAGGGTCAACCACTGCCAGCTTACAGCCGGTACGAAAGGCAGGATCCCAGCCAAGTACCACCTTCCCTGCAATGGGGGGCTGCAGCAACAGCTGCTCCAGATTCTTACCAAATACCGCGATAGCGCCATCCTCCGCCTTTTCCGTCAAATCATTTCTGATTTCCCTCTCAATGGCCGGCGCAATCAGACGGTCATAGCTGTCCTCGATGACGTCCTTCAGGAAGGGTGTAGTGTATTCGTTGTCGTTCACGATATTCTTCTTTGCAAGGAATTGCAATATCCGGTCTCTGGGAGGCGTGATCTTCACCACCAGCGCCTTCTCCGCTTCTCCGCGGTTCAACGCAAGCACTCTGTGTCCTGCCGCCTTCTTTACCGGCTCCTCGAACTGATAATACATTTCGTAAACGGTCTGAGCCTTCTCGTCCTTGGCGGTACTGGTAATCACACCTTCCTCCACGGTCAGCTCTCTGATATAGCTTCTGAAATCAGCATTGTCCGAAATACCTTCTGCCAGTATATCTCCGGCACCCTGCAATGCCTCCTCAGGTGTCTTTACCCGCTTGGACTCCTCCGTATCCTCAGGGGTAACATATTTTGCAGCCTCCTCCAAAAGAGGTGCCTTTGCAGACTGCTCCATAACAAACTGCGCCAACGGCTCCAGACCCTTTTCCTTTGCAACACTGGCTCTTGTTTTGCGTTTGGGTCTGTAGGGTCGATAGAGATCCTCTACTACGACAAGTGTCTCTGCCGCCAGAATCCTTGCCTTCAATTCCTCCGTAAGCTTTCCCTGCTCCTCTATACTTCCCAGCACCTGCTCCTTCTTCTCTTCCAGATTGCGCAGATAGGTCAGACGTTCATGAAGATTTCTGAGCTGCTCATCGTTTAAGGAACCTGTCGCTTCCTTACGATAACGTGAGATAAAAGGGATGGTATTTCCCTCGTCAATCAGCTTCACCGCAGCTTCCACCTGCCACTTTTCCACCTTCAGTTCTTCTTTGATTTTTAAGATAATATCCATGGTTGTTTCCTTTCTGTGATTAATCAAGATTTATTTTACTAAAAAATCTATTTCCCCGCAACGAAATGTTTATAAACCATCGCGCATTCTTTGACATATTATGTGAAAAATGATATGATAGAGGCAAGAAAAAGGAAGAGGTACGCTTGTGAATTATCAGCAAAACAATCCGGAAAATCAACAGAATGACAATCAGGAGAACAACTGGGAAAATGCCAGAGACAACTGGAAAGCCTGGGAGGAACAGCAGGAGAAAAAGGACTGGGACCACTGGGACAGCAACGCTTCCCACAGCAGCTATTACAACCAGCCCGTACACACTCCCTATGATCAGGGCTTTGCCAAAGCCTCTCTCGTCATGGGTTTTCTTGCAACAATCTTCAGTTGTTGGGGATTATCCCTTCCCTTTGGTTCCCTGGGAATCCTGTTTGCAATGCTTTGCAAACGCAAAGGCAGGAAGCTGAACTCAAACTGTCGTACCGGACTCGTTCTCTCCGTCATCGGAATCGTGTCCGGACTTCTTCTTATTATTTATTGTGTATACATGATGATGAACAGTCCGGAATTTATGAACCAGCTTAACGCAATCACCCAGTCACTCTATGGCATGGATTTTAATGAAATGTTACAGCAGCGTTAACAATATTTTCTGCAGTATTTGAGAGGTGTGCATATGAATCTTTCACCGATATCATACAATAACGATTATAATAGCTACAATATCTACGGAAAGAACCAATCGGATGAACACGGCTCCGAAGCCGCCTCCGGCACTCAAAAAACCGGACAGGATAAAGAGGTCGACGGTAACTCCCGGGAAGAATGCGAGACCTGCAAGAAACGGAAGTATCAGGACGCCTCTGATGAGATGGTTTCCTTCAAAAGCGCCGCCCATGTTGCCCCCGGTGCCGCTGCCTCTGCCGTCCGAGCTCACGAACAGGAGCATGTTTCCAACGCCTACAAAAAAGCTGCCAGAGACAACGGTAAGGTAATCAACGCATCCGTGTCCATACACACGGCTGTCTGTCCGGAATGCGGACGAACCTATGTATCCGGCGGGACCACCCATACACAGATTAAGTACTACAATGAAGAGAATCCTTATCAAAAGGACCTAAAATCCGCAGACCGCACAAAATACAGCGGCAACAATGTGGACTATACAGTTTAGGAGAGTGTCAGAATGCAGTATAAACCGGTCTATCAATTAAAAGACAATGCGAAGGATATGCTCCGCGGCAAATACAATGCAGCTATATCCATTTGTATCATGAGCGTTATGGTTTCCCTGGCGGCAAACCTGTTTATCGAGGGGAATGTTACACCCTTTTTTTCCCGGTTATTTACATTGCCGGAAACATTTTCTGCCCCCGCTCTTGTGGCACCATTTTTAACCTCTGAGATTATTTCATTTTTGGTAGCTTCCGTTCTGGGACTTTTACAGCTGGGTTCCACCTTATTCTTTATGAATATGGCGTGCAACCGGTCTTTTGCCCTTAACAACCTGTTTTATGCTTTTCGGCAGGATACCGGCAGAGCCCTTGCCGTTTCCGTGATACAAGCCCTGATTCAGACCATTTGTCTGATTCCTTTTCGTTTTTTCTTTACCTGCTATAGCTATACCAAAGACACAAGCTGGTTGACAAAAGCTATGATAGCAATTGCAATAGGCTATTGCATCTATATTCCCGTATCACTCAGTTTGCATCTCGTCTTCTACCTGATGCTTGATTTTCCCGACAAATCCGCCGTGGACATATTGAAACTGAGCATACGAACCATGAATGGGCATAAATTCAGACTGTTTTTGTTGGAATTAAGCTTTGTTCCATTAATGCTTTTATGCGTATGTACTCTATACATCGGATTTCTCTGGCTGATGCCGTATATGCAGATGACCTATGTATACTTTTTCCTGGACGTTATGAATCCGGAAAACAGATAAAACAACTTTTACCGGGCACAATCAGAAACAATATATTAAGGAGGATTTACCATGAAACAAGAGCAAAAACGTAAATTTGGAATCAAGCTGAAGCTGCTGCTCCTATCCTTTGCTGCCGTTCTGGTATCCAACACCGTTATGATTGTCATTTCATCCAATCGGCTGAAGACCGGATTGAATGAGCAGACACAGGATGGTCTGGCTATGCTGGCAGAGGCTGTGAAAGCCGGCTATGACAATCTGGCCGGCGACTATACCTTCGATGCGAATAAAGCACAGCTCTGGAAAGGAGACGTTAACCTCTCCGAGAACCTTGACATGCTGGACAGTTATGTTAAGAATGTGGATGCCGATATCACGGTATGCTATGGCAAAACCAGAATACTCACTACCCTGAAGGATTCCAAAACCGGCAACCGTATTATAGGCACCGACATAAGCGCTGAAGTATGGAACGCAGTGTCAAAGGGTGAGGTTTACGAAATACAGGAAATCGAAATCAATGGCGAAGATTACATCGCCTGCTACATGCCCCTGAACTCCTCCGACGGCTCCGTCATCGGCGCTGTATTTGCCGGCAAGCCGCGAGTACAGATTGAGACCTACATAAAAAAAATGCAGCTGGGCATATCCGTAATTGGCGTGACCTTGTTGGCATTCTTTACGGTTTCCGGTGCACTTGTGTCCACCAGAATTGCCAACAGTCTTCTTTCTGCCAAGGCTTCCATCGAACGGCTTGCGGATGGCAACCTGAATACCATCATTGACAGCAAGGTAACGCAAAGAGAGGACGAAATCGGTGACATCGGTCGTGTATCTGCACAGCTTATATCAAAACTGAGAGAAATCGTGGAAAAGCTTCAGGCAACCTCCAACGAGCTCTACGCCACCGGTGCTTCCCTTGACAGCATGGCTGCTTCCTCCAGCAACGCAACAGATGAGATCAGCCAGGCAGTCAATGGTATTTCCAAGGGAGCTGTCTCACAGGCGGAAGAGATAGAGTCCGCCTCTACACAGATTTCCGCCATCGGAGAGCTTTTGGGCGCCATTACGGGCAACGTAGCCAGCTTAACAGCGGTCTCTGACCGCATGACTGCTGCCGGAGCTGCCTCCACAGAGACAATGATTAACTTGAGCCGGTCCAACGACCGGACTTCCGAAGCCATCCTCAATATCGGACAGCAGATCCGTCTGACAGACGAATCCATCAAGGAAATCAGCGTTGCCGCAGACCTTATTACCTCTATAGCAGCCCAGACCAACCTGCTGTCACTCAATGCCGCAATCGAGTCTGCAAGAGCCGGTGAGGCAGGCAGGGGCTTTGCAGTGGTTGCCTCCGAGATACAGAAGCTTTCCATTCAGTCCAACGAATCTGCCGTCAAGATTCAAAACATTATTGATACTCTTCTGGCAGAGTCCGGCAAGACCATGAAGGAAATGAACGACGCTGAAGCTCTGATGAAAGAACAACAGCTAAAGCTCAATGAGACCAAAGAAAGATTCAACGAAGTCAGCAAGGGTATCACAGACAGCAGACAAGACACAGAACAGATCCGCTTATCTGCCGGCTCCTGTGACAACGCAAGAACCGTGATTGCAGATGTCTTCGCCAATCTCTCGGCCATCTCAGAAGAAAATGCAGCCTCCTCCGAGGAAACCACTGCTTCCATGGAAGAGCTCAACGCTACCATCAATCTTCTGGCAAACGAAGCCGGCAAATTAAAGGATATTTCCAAGGAACTGAACGAAGATATGCAGTTCTTCAAACTATAATTCTTTCCAGCCATTCACCTACAATACCGGTAAGCTTCATTCTTTGTCCGACAAAGCTATGATTGCTTTTTATGGTTTTGTAGGTGACCGGTGCATTCTTTTCGAATCGGACTAGTCTCTTTGTTGATATTAGTTCTGATATTTTACTCCTGTGTCACAGTATCCTTGGTGTTAATCCACTTCAAGTATCCGTTGATAAAAGGATCCAGTGCTCCGTCAAGCACCGCGTCCGCATTGCCGGTCTCCACATCTGTTCGCAAATCTTTCACCAGCTTATAGGGCTGGAGGAAATAGGAGCGTATCTGGTTACCCCAGGCGATGTCCTTGATCTCTCCGCGGATATCGGAAAGCTTCTCCACATTGGCCTCCTGCTTCAGCAGATACAGCTTTGCCTTCAGCATCTGCATTGCCTTATCCTTGTTCTGGAACTGGCTCCTCTCGTTCTGACACTGTACCACGGTTCCCGTAGGAATATGGGTAATACGGATGGCGGAGGAGGTCTTGTTGATATGCTGTCCACCGGCACCGCTGCTTCGATAGGTATCGATACGCAGATCCTTCTCATCAATCTCCACATCCAAGTCTTCCTCAATATCCGGCATCACATCCAGGGATACGAAGGATGTCTGACGTTTACCCTGGGCATTGAAGGGACTGATACGTACCAGTCTGTGTACCCCCTTCTCCGACTTCAGATAACCATAGGCATTGACACCGTTTACCTGAAAGGTAACCGACTTGATTCCCGCTTCATCTCCATCCAGGAAATCCAATACTTCCACGGAAAACCCCTTGCGCTCCGCCCATCGGTTGTACATACGGTAAAGCATACTGCACCAGTCACAGCTCTCGGTACCGCCGGCTCCCGCATTCAGCTTCAGAATCGCATTGTTTTTGTCATATTCCCCGGAAAGCAGGGTTCCAATGCGAAGCTCCTCCAGCTCGGAGATAAACTCATCCAGTTCCCCGCGAATCTCCGGAATCATGGTCTCATCGTTCTCCTCGTAACCCATCTCTATTAAGGTTAAAATATCGTCGTACTGTGTGGTAAGCTTATCGCAAAGTCCTACGGTGTCCTTCAGATTCTTCAGTTCCTTCATCTTCTGGTTGGACTTATCAGGGTCGTCCCAGAACCCGGGGGCTTCCATCTCCACCTCAAATTCTTCAATACGCTTGGATTTATTCTCCAGATCCAGGGAGGCCTTCACTTCCTTGAGGGCTGTTTCATATCCCTGAATTTCCAACTTCATCTGATCTAATTCGACCATCTCTGTCACCTTTCCAAATCAATCTGATGCTTCTTTTTTACAAACACAAATTCCTCGTATTTCCGTCTTAGTTCTTACGGCCGCAGCATACCTTGTACTTCTTGCCGCTTCCGCAGGGGCAGGGATCATTGGGATAAACCTTGGCGTTCTCACGCTTCTTGGGTCCCCTTGCCACACTGTCATCCTTGTTGGTACCGGTAACCTTCGCCACCTGCTCACGCTCCACCTTCTGCTCCACCTTGGAATGGAACAATACACGAACCGTCTCCTCCTTGATGTTCTGAGTCATCTCATCAAACATGGTATAACCGCTCATCTTGTATTCTACCAGGGGATCACGCTGACCGTACGCCTGCAGACCGATACCCTGACGCAGCTGTTCCATATCGTCAATGTGATCCATCCACTTTCTGTCAATAGACTTCAGCAGAACCACTCTCTCCAGCTCACGTATGGACTCAGGATCCGGGAACTCTGCCTCCTTGCTTTCGTAGAGACGTACTGCCTCCTCCTTCAGTTGTTGCTTCAGGCTGTTCTTCTTTGGATTCTTTACTCTTTCTGCAGTCACAGGCTCCAGGGGAATGGTAGGAAGCAACAAAGTATTCAGCTCATTGAAGTTCCAGTCCTCCAGAGTAGCATCGTCATTGATACTGATATCCACACAGTTCTCGGTGATATCCGTAATCATCTTGTAAATGAAATCCCGCATGCTCTCACCGTTCAGTACACGGCGACGTTCCTCGTAGATAATCTCTCTCTGCTCGCTCATGACACGGTCATACTCCAGCAGATTCTTACGAATACCGAAGTTGTTGCCCTCAATCTTCTTCTGGGCAGTCTCAATGGCATTGGTGAGCATCTTATGCGCGATTTCCTGCCCCTCCGGAATACCCATGGCATTGAACATACCAATCAGCCTCTCGGAGCCGAACAGTCTCATCAGATCATCTTCCAGGGAAATATAGAACTTGGACTCACCGGGGTCTCCCTGACGTCCGGAACGTCCGCGTAGCTGATTGTCGATACGTCTTGACTCGTGTCTCTCCGTACCGATAATCTTCAGACCGCCTGCTGCCTTAGCCTCATCGTCCAGCTTAATGTCCGTACCACGACCGGCCATGTTGGTTGCGATGGTAACAGCTCCGTGAATACCTGCATCCGCAACGATTTCAGCCTCCATCTCATGGAACTTCGCATTCAAAACCTTGTGCTGAATTCCACGTCTGGACAACAGTCTGCTGAGCTCCTCACTGGCGTCAATGGTGATAGTACCAACCAATACGGGCTGTCCCTTCTTATGAGCTTCCTCAACTGCCTGAACGATGGCATTCAGTTTCTCCGCCTTGGTCTTGTAAACTGCATCCTGATGATCCTTACGGATAACGGGACGATGGGTAGGAACCTCTACAACGTCCATACCGTAAATCTCTCTGAACTCATTTTCTTCGGTCAACGCAGTACCGGTCATACCGCATTTCTTGTTGAACAGATTAAAGAAATTCTGGAAGGTAATGGTCGCCAGCGTCTTGCTCTCTCTCTTGACTTTCACATGCTCTTTTGCCTCAATTGCCTGATGTAAGCCGTCAGAATAGCGTCTGCCGGGCATGATACGTCCGGTGAACTCGTCGACAATCAATACTTTCTCATTGTCAACCACATAGTCCTTGTCACGGAACATCAGATTGTGTGCGCGCAGTGCAAGAATAATGGTATGCTGGATCTCCAGGTTCTCGGGATCCGCAAAGTTTGCAATGTGAAAGAATTCCTCAACCTTTTTCACGCCTTCCGCTGTCAGGTTGATGACCTTATCCTTCTCATTTACAATAAAGTCTCCGGTCTCCTCCTGCACAATACCCATGATGGCATCCATCTTGCTGAGCTGCTGTACATCATCGCCTCTCTTCATACGGCGTGCCAGCAGATCACACATCTCATACAGAGCCGTGGATTTACCGCTGGAACCGGAAATAATCAGAGGGGTTCTCGCTTCGTCGATGAGCACGGAATCGACCTCATCGATCAGACAGAAGTTCAGCTCTCTCAGAACCAGCTGTTCCTTATAGATAACCATGTTGTCACGCAGGTAATCAAAGCCAAGCTCATTATTGGTCACATAGGTAATATCACAACGATATGCCTTCTGACGCTCTTCACTGCTCATACCGTTTAAAACCACACCGACAGTCAATCCCAGGAATTCATGTACCTGCCCCATCCACTCGGCATCACGCTTTGCCAGGTAATCGTTGACCGTCACCACATGTACACCTTTTCCCTCCAGTGCATTCAGATACACCGGAAGCAGAGCGGTCTGGGTCTTACCTTCACCGGTCTTCATCTCCGCGATACGCCCCTGATGTAAAATAACGCCACCGATCAGCTGCACTCTGTAGTGCTCCTGATGAAGCACTCTCCTGGCAGCCTCACGTACCACCGCATAGGCCTCGGGAAGCAAATCATCCAGAGTCTCCCCATCGCTGAGTCTCTTTTTGAATTCATTTGTCTTTGCTCTCAATTCTTCATCCGAAAGCTCCTGCATGGAGGGTCGCAGTTCTTCAATCTTATCTACCAGAGGCATAATCCTCTTCAGTTCTCTTTCGCTGTGGGTTCCGAATATCTTATCAATTATCTTCACAAAAAATCCATACCTTTCTGCGGTTTACAAAGAACACAATACCACAATTATTCTGAAACACTAAACTTTATTGTATCAGAATTTTCCAACGGATTCAACAACAAGCTGTCCCTAAGCCGTGAATATTTTGTAAACATATCGTTAAAATTTGATAGCTGTTCGTGTTTGGCTGAGTGTATCCCCTGCCCTGTCTTGACACCTCCCCATAAATTTAGTATACTTTCCCCGCTGTACTTTTGCACAAACGAACATTTACGGGAGGAGACTATCATGAGTGTACGAATTGTTGTGGACTCTGCCTGTGACCTGACCAGACAGCAGGCAGAAGAATTGAAGTTGGACTATGTATCCCTGAAGACCATTTTCGGGGAAGAAGAATATCTGGACGGAACCACCATTTCCCATGAGGAATTCTACGAGAAGCTGATTGAGTGCGGCACCATTCCCACCACCAGCCAGATTACTCCTTATGATTACGAACCTATCTTCAAAAACATCAAGGAAGCCGGTGATACCGCCGTTGTCATCACCCTGTCTTCCCTGCTCTCCGGCACCTATCAGAGTGCTCTCATTGCCATGGATGGGTACGAGGACTGTATCTGCCCGGTAGACAGCCTGAATGTCTCCATCGGAGAACAAAATCTGGTGAAATACGCGGTACGTCTCCGGGACAAAGGACTTTCCGCTGTGGAAATCAAGGAAGAACTGGACCGTGTAAAAGGTAATATCAGCGTTCTCGCCGTATTCGATACATTGGAATACCTAAAACAGGGAGGACGCATCTCAAAGTCCGCAGCATGGGCAGGCACCATCCTCTCCATCAAGCCCGTTATCTCCGTAGTCAGGGGAGAAATCGCAGTCCTAGGCAAGGCACGGGGCTCAAAAAACGGCAACAACATGCTGATGGAAAATGTACGCCGGAGCGGCGGCATCGACTTCACCATGCCCTACTGTCTGGGTTACAGCGGGCTGGACGACACGCTGTTGCAGAAATACATCAAAGACAGCGCTTCTCTCTGGGAAGGCAAGACAGATCATCTTCCCATCAGCACCATCGGTTCCACCATCGGTACCCATGCAGGTCCCGGGGCGATTGCAGTGTCTTATTTTCATCTGTAGGCTGAATTGCTTCCCAGACAAGACACCCGGAACAATTCAGATATATCCAAGCACACCAACAAAGACCGGCGCCACCAGCAGGTGGTTCCGGTCTTCATTCTTCCCGGGATATTCAAAGTTGTTGAGGGGCTGGTTTCGTGAGGGTACAACTTGAGGGTTTG
>CALZBR010000040.1 GCA_945621435.1 uncultured Lachnospiraceae bacterium | reverse complement strand
TTGGTACTTTAGGAAGATATTCTCATTTTTCAATTACAGTTTGCGGAAACTCAAGGTTTGTAAATGGTATACAAGATAATTGACAGCATTCAAGTTCAAGGGTATAATACAAAAAAATCAAAGAGGAAAGGCTAAAAATCATGAGAAATGGTATTCTGTTTCGTAAACTGTACGGGGACGACGATTTTTAGCGCTTGTAGCTGTTGAGTGATTCGCAGGTACAAGCGCTTATTTCGCTGTACCTGTGTGGAAATAAGAGAAACCACACCGGGTGAATTCCTTAGTGTGGTTTTTTTGTATCAAAAAATAGGAAAGAAGGTGATCCTATGGGACATACAGATTATGTCCACTCTGATGTGAAGTTTGGTACGCATAGATAGAACAAATCATCAGAATGGATAGGAGTGTAAGAAGAATGGAATTCGTATTGGAAAAGGAAAGAAATGAAGTCGAATCAAATGAATTGGCGCAATATATAGGAAAAGAAGTTTTAATTCATGGAAGTATATACAAAATCAGAAAGATGAGCGGTTTTGCATTCGTATTATTGAGAACAAAGAGAGAAATTGTACAATGTATTTATACCGAAGGACAGTGTAATGTAGTATTGGAAGAGCTGTCGGAGGAAGCTTGTGTTTTGGTAAAGGCAAATGTCGTTGAAGAACCGAGAGCCAAAGCCGGATATGAGTTGCACATGATTGGGGTGGAAATCTTATCCGAGCCGGAGAGTATACCGCCGGTAACGATCAATCAGAAGGTGGTTAATACGTCTTTGGAAAATCTGCTGGATTTCAGACCGTTGACATTACGCAATGAAAGAGAAAGGGCGATTTTTAAGATACAGGCAGGAATCTGTAAAGCTTTTCGAGAATTTTTGGACGGAGAAGGATTTACAGAAATTCATACTCCCAAAATAGTTGCCACAGGCGCCGAAGGAGGTGCAAATATATTTCAGCTGCCTTATTTTGGCAAAGATGCATATCTGGCTCAAAGTCCGCAATTCTATAAGCAAATGATGGTGGGGGTGTTCGAACGTGTATATGAGATTGCACCTGTTTTCCGGGCAGAAAAGCATGATACTTCACGACATCTAAACGAATATACGAGTATGGATTTTGAGATGGGATACATTCATTCCTTTGAAGATATTATGGTAATGGAAATGCAGATGTTAAAGTATGTATTTACATTTTTGAAAACAAATGCAGCCCGGGAACTGGCATTATTAGGGGTTGCATTGCCTGAAATAAATCAGGGTATTCCCAGGATGAAGTTTATGGATGCAAAGAATCTGATAAGTGAGGAGTATCACAGACCAATCTCAGATTTCCTGGATTTTGAACCGGAGGAAGAAAAATTATTATGTGAGTACGTCAGGAAAAAGACGGGGAGTGAATTTGTCTTTGTAACCCATTATCCAAGTGCAAAGAGACCATTTTATGCAATGGATTGTAAAGAGAATCCGGAGGAAACCAATAGTTTTGACTTGCTTTTCAGAGGCTTGGAGATAACAACTGGCGGACAGCGTATTCATAATTATGCGGAACAGGTAAGGAAACTACAGGAGAGGGGAATGCATGAAGAACTGTTCGAAAGCTATCTGATGATGCATAAGCATGGAATGCCGCCACACGGCGGACTGGGAATAGGCTTAGAGAGGCTCACGGCAATGCTGCTGGGATTTGATAATGTAAGGTACGCAACGCTGTTTCCAAGGGACATCAACAGGCTTGAACCATAGGATCTGACTCGGGGAATGAAGAGAGTAAGCGTAGCAGCTTGTGTGGCTGTGCACAGGTAATATATGCGTATCGGTGTCTGCTGTACAATATAAGAAATAATGATGCAGGAGGGCACAACAATAAACCTTTTGATGTTCCGGAACAAAAAATATAGCAATATCAATTTTGATACCTCTGTCTATATAACACCCGTACTTCTGAACGGAGCACCGACGTATCTCTTGAGCGGAAAGAACATTGGTGGAAACCAGACGAATTCTGATGGTACCCCTAAAAACAACGGAATGCTGAAGGCGGATGTTATATGGGGAGCCTGGGCTTGCGTATCGGAGGACGGCACGGTAGACAGATCCCAAGTCGTACCATTAATAGTGGGCGATATCATTACCCCTATCTACCATGCAATCAATTTGGAAACGGGAGAGCAGTTTGATTACTATGGAGAAGAATCAAAGAACCACAAGTATAACATATAATAACGGGCAGCCGACGGGTACGTCTACGCATACCGAACATGTGAATATGTATAAAAGTATATATTGATTCATTTGCTTTACATTTACAGGTGGAAAGGGGAATCGGAAATACCCAAGTATAGTTTGTGTGACTATACTTGGGTATTTGATATTACTGATATATGATATTACGCAATCTTCTCTTGCCCCCTGGGGGTAATAATGTTATAATCCAATCAAAGCAAACTATTTTCTAATTCGGAGTAATCTTCCGGTTATTCCTCACATCTGTTTCATTAATGCAAGACAGCTGATACGGCTTGCATTGTCAGGTATTCTATCCGGAAAATTCTTGCTTTTCATTCTCTCAAAACAAGCAGGAATTGACGGATGGTTATGAACAAATATGCTTCTGTTCGTGATTTCCTGCATTATCCAAAAGAAGAAAGGAAAATGCGAATGGAGCAAAATGAACGAAACAAACAATGGCATCAGGGATTTTATGGTGCTGCAGAACTCGAGTTCCGTCGGGACAAAGACAACCTGATTTTTGATACCGAGCACTATCTGAGTAAGGAGCCACTTCGGATGGACATGCTCATTATCAAAAAGAAAAAGAATTATTCCACCCAAAATCCGATTGGTCATCTTTTTAAGAAACATAATGTAATCGAATACAAAAGCCCCAATGACGGACTAACGATTGATGATTTTACCAAGACAGTCGGCTATGCCTGCCTATATAAAAGTCTTGCAGAGAAAACCGATGAAATACCGTTAAGTGAAATCACAATTTCTTTGATCAGAGAACGATATCCCAAGAGGCTTATGAAAGCTATGGCAGACAACGGATACACGGTTTCCGAATATTGTCCCGGAATATATTATGTAACCGGGAATCTGTTGTTTGCAACACAGATTATCGTAACAAACTACCTAGGCAGAGAGCACCAATGGCTCAGGGTTCTGTCAGCTCATGCAAAAGAGGAAGATATTATCAGTTTTGCATATGCCAGCACTAATCTTACAACCAAAGGCGAACATAATAATGCCGATGCAATTTATCAGGTTAGTGTAATGGCAAATTATGAAATGTATGAAGAATTGAAACGGAGGAAACCACTTATGTGTGAAGCATTAAAATTGTTGATGAAAAATGAACTTGACGAAAGTATGGAAAAGGGAATTGAAAAAGGAATTGAAAAGGGGCGATTGGATGAAATAATTTCTTCCGTTCTTGATGGCGATTACAGCAAAGAACGCGGTGCAGAGAAGTTGGGAATTCCAATTCAGGAATTCGATGAATTATTGGGAAGGTTCCCCAAAAATCCGGCTTAGCATATATTCCGCATAGTTCACTGCAGTCTTCTCATCGTAGACAACGTCCATACCTTCCTGATATTCATTTAAGGCGCTATGAATCAGGGGGTGATATTCCTCCGGAAGATTTCTGAGTGCCCACTCACCGCCCTCTTTTTTTGAGATTACAATTCCGTCCTTTTGATAGGCCAATACTCTTGCGAGATTCAAGGTTAAGTACATAGTATCTTCCAAAATATCAGTCCGTGCTTCAGCGATGTCATTTCGGATGGAATCAAGATAAGCTTCTTTCGGAACCTCTTCAAAAACACTCTCAATGGGTAAACCGCATAAGCATCTGCCCTTTTTCCAAATAATTGTAAAATGAGCTGCCAGGTCTTTGTCAAATCCATTCATCTTTGCAATGTAATCCTCCGGATTGTTTCGATACCAATCCAGATGCATGGCAGAAAAGTGCAGTTCAAAGGGTGTCGGATATTGGAATGGTTTACAACTCTGCCCGGTAACGATACTCATCTCGATTCCTTTTCCGGGTGTCCGGGAGTTAAGCTCTACCACCATATCCATGAACTCCTTTTTGGACTCTGCTGACATCTTGTCATTTACCACCACGATGAGATCGATGTCGCTCTTAAGCGGGTGATAGCAGCCCATAGCGGCAGAACCGTGCAAATATACACCGATCAGATTATCTTTTAATATTCTTTTTGCTTTTTCTTGAAATAAGGTCAATAATTCTTGCATAAAATCCCTCTCACTATTATAAAAAGGTACCATTCATTTCATTGCACATTATAGCATTTGTACCATGACTGTTCTACCTGTTTTTTTATATGTTTACTGTAGATTTCTGAGTGATGTATTAGAATTCCCTTGACATACCACAATATAAAAAGTATGATTAGTATAACAAATCATACTTTTAAGCAAAGGAGAAAGCAATGAAACAAGGACAGGACGGAAAATACGCGTGGACGGTTACAGTAGGGGAAAAGGGGCAGTTTGTCATTCCGAAACAGGCCAGAGAGGTATTTGGAATCAGTCCGGGAGATACGCTTTTGCTTCTCGGTGACAAAGAGAAAGGGCTTGCAATTCCGCAAAAGTCAGCCTTTGATGAATTGGCAGCCACGATTTTCGGAGGTGAAGCATGAAAAATATTATGTACTTTTGTATTCCTGCGCATGGACATCACAATCCTACGCTGCCCGTGGTAACAGAGCTGGTAAGGAGGGGAAATAAAGTAAGATATTTTTCCTTTGAAGAGTTCAGAGAGAAGATAGAGAAAACCGGAGCAGAGTTTATCCCCTGCGATTCCTTTATGCCGGAGCTGACGAAGGAAGAAGAGGATGGTTTGAAGAAGGTCTCTGCTACGGAGATGAGCGTGGTGGATCTTCGGATTACAGCAAGGATGGACGAATTCCTTGGAAAACAGGTAGCGGAGTTTAAACCCGATGTGATTGTGACCGATTCCGTGTGCTTCTGGGGAAAGCTGACTGCCAGGAAGTATAAGATTCCCATGGTGGTATCCACTACCACCTTTGCCTTCAACAAGTATTCCTCCGGCTATATGAAAAGCAGTGCGGCAGAAATCATGGATCTTATGAAGGGCATGAAGCGTGTCAACGCAGAGCTGAAGGCATTGGAAAAATACGGCTATCACGAGAAGAGTATCATGCCGCTGGTGCAGAACGATAATTATACGGATACCATTGTCTATGCCAGCAAAAGGTATCAGCCCTGTGCAGAGACCTTTTCGAAGCATTATGCCTTTGTGGGACCTTCTCTGGCAAGTGATTATCAGCCTCAAAAGGAGCATGAGAGGCCGTTGGTGTACATTGCCATGGGAACGGTCATCAATGACAGACCGGACTTCTATAAAAATTGTATCGAGGCGCTTTCGGGAGAAAATGTGGACATCATCATATCCTGTGGAAAAACAATGGATATTGCCGGGCTGGGAGAGCTTCCTGAGAATGTTCAGGTGTATCCCTATGTGAACCAATTGGAGATTCTCTCCAAAGCAAATGTATTTCTGACCCACTGCGGAATGAACAGTGTCAGCGAGAGTCTTTATATGGCTACGCCTATGGTGCTGTTTCCCCAGACCAATGAGCAGAGGGCAGTGGAAAAAAGGGTGTTGGAAATGGGCGCAGGTGTGTCTTTGAAGGGAGATAGTGTGGAAACTATCAGAGAAGCATTCAGCGCGATTTTGAATCAGAAGAGTTATGGAGAAAAGGCTGCGGAATGCAGCAGGGATTTCAGGGAAGCACCGGGACCCAAAGGTGCAGCGGAATTCGTGGAGACTGCACCTCATCTCATGCCGGAGGAGGACAAGCGGTTGCTCATGCTGGACATGCTGCCGGGGCTGCTGCAGCTGTTGTTCTGGGTGGCAGCCGTTGCACTGATCATTGTCTTACCGCGGGTGACCTCCGTAAAATGGTGGATTTTGGCAATTGCGGCAAATATTATTTTTATTCCTTTTAAGCAATTGTCCGGTAGAATTATCGCCGGCCGTGCCTTTTCTTAGAATTTTGTCTGCGTCGAACTGTCGGCACAATCATAATAACAGCTATCACTGCAATCACGATCAAGATAATCAGGAGGATGGTATTTCTCTTGCGGGCTGCGGTCTCAAGGGCAAGCTGTTCCTCCTGTTGTTTTTCTGCTGCCAGGCGCTCCTGCTCCAGCCGTTCCCGTTCCAGCCGTTCCTGTTCCAGTCTCTCCTGTTCCAGTCTTTCCTGTTCCAGTCTCTCCTGCTCCAGTCTCTCCTGTTCCAGCCGTTCCTGTTCCGAATAGATGACGATGTTGTCCAGCATGCTGTCGATGTTGTCATAGCCTACACGGGTGCGATAGAGACCGAAATCTGCGCAGCTGTATTCGTAGGTGTCATCTACATAGAACCAGCACCACTGCTGGGAAACATGTTTTAAATAAGCTTCTTTTGCTACCTCCAGGGCGGTTTTGCCGCCCATGGATTCCAGGGGAATCCGAAGGTTCATGTGAATGCTGTTTTCCGGATAAAGATGAAAGTATGCCTTGGGTACATCCCAGGCACCTTTAGCCTGATAGATCGCGGTGTCGTTTCTGACGGTATCGTCTGCTGCGGCGTCCAGGGCGGCAGCAGTAGCGGTGGCGGTAAACATATGAAAACCGTGACCGTATTCTCCGTTGAAATCGTGGGTTACCACAACCTGAGGCTGAAAGCGGCGAATCATGTCCGTCAGGGCTTCGGTGGCTGAGCCCAGGTCATATATTTTTTTTGCCTCTTCCAGATTGGAGGCATATTTATCCACGAGATTGAGGCAGACCGGGTAGTTCCGAAGCCCGTCGGTCCAGAGACCGTCCAGCTTCTCATGTTCGCGAACCGGAGCGGTGCTCCAGAACTCAGTCATATAGACCACCTGTACACTGGCACCGTATTCAGCGGCATAAGCGGGTATGATGCCGCCCATGAACAATATCTCATCGTCGGAATGGGCGGAAATCATCATAATGTCGGCTCTCTCACAGGGAGGCTGCCAGATCTGGACATCGTCGGGCACATTGGTATCCTCAAAAATACGGATTTCGTAAATCCCCATGGGCTGTTCGGGAAGCAGAATGGTAAGCGAGGTGCTCTTCTGTTCCAGGGGAATGAATTCGTGAAGGAAACCGTTTTGCCCGCAGCTTATGGTGCCGGTTTCCGTTTCTATCTCGTAGGGGGCAACCGGAGCGTTCCACTTGATATAAACAGCACCGATCTTACTGCCGTCCGTTGCTTCTACAGTAATTGTTTTACCAGCTTTCGAGGTGGTGGGGGTGAGCTCCGCTGCCTCGGAAGTGATGGCAGGCGTAAGAGTCAGCAATAATAAAAGAGCAAATCCGGTCAATAATTTTTTCATCTGTCGATGGTACCTTTCTTTGGAATCTGATATATAGATTAGCAAACAAAAAATGTTAAGTCAATACAAGTGCAATGACTTGGAATGATAATGCAAAACATTTTGACTTTATATACCGGAAACGATGTAAAAAGGAATAAGTATCATCGCCGGGGGAATGCTAAGGGGTGAAAAATACTATGTAAGGAGAGTTGTTTTATGCAGGATGATTCTATTAAGCTTCTCAGGGAGTGTAATGCGGGAATTAAAATGGGAGTCTCCTCTCTGGACGATATGATGAAATATGTGCAGAGTGAGGATCTGAGGACGTTGTTGCAAAAGAGTAAAGCGACGCACACCAGACTGGGAAATACAACACATGAATATCTGAATGAGTATCACGATTCCGGGAAAGAGCCCGCTGTGATGGCAAAGGTGATGTCCAAAATGAAGGCGAATATAAAGTTGGATGAGGACGGACCTGACAGCACGGTGGCGGATCTGATCACCGACGGTTGTAACATGGGGGTGAAGAGTCTCTACCGATATCTGAATCAATACCCTGCAGCCGAGGAGAAAATCAAAAAGCTGACGCGGGAGGTTGCCGATGCGGAGGAGACATTGACCAGGGAACTCAGGGATTATCTGTGAGACGGAGTATTCGCTGAGACGGAGGATTCCCCCCTTTTCGATTGACATAATTTTCCGCCACTTGTATACTGTATTTGGTGCCGTCTTTTGAAAAGTCCGGTACACGAATATAGTTTGGAGACAGAGAAAATTGCATAAACTGATTGTTGCGGATAAGAGGTTTTATAAGCAGGTATTTTTACTTGCGTTGCCCATTGCGATGCAGAGTCTGATTACCATCGGCGTCAATATGCTGGATAACATTATGGTCGGGAGGATCGGAGAGACAGAGCTCTCCGCCACCTCGCTGGCAAATCAGTTTATCAGTATTTATCATATATTCTGCATGGGGCTGGGAATGGGAGCCTCAGTGCTGGTGTCCAGATATTGGGGAATGCGCGAAAAAGAGCCGGAAAAGGCGATGGAAGCCCTGAAAAAGACCATTTGTATCATGCTCAGGATTACCGTCAGCCTGGCGGCACTCTTTGCCATTATCACGTTTTTGATTCCCGAACGGATCATGCAGATGTATGTGGATACGTCTAAGGATATGTCCGGTATCATCGCAGGCGGAACCGTGTATTTCAAATATTCCGTAATCACTTATTTCTTTTTGGGATTATCCCTGGTCTGCACTATTGTTTTGCGCAGTGTGGGTCAGGTCAAGATGCCGCTCTATGTGTCCATCGGCGCTTTTTTTGTGAATCTCGGTGCCAATTACACGCTGATCTTCGGTAAATTCGGTATGCCCAGGATGGGCATCGCAGGTGCAGCGCTGGCAACGTTGATTGCCAGAGTCTTTGAGGCCTCTGTCATTTGCGGTTACCTGTTATTCTTTGATAAAAAAATCGGATTCCGCCTGAAGCATCTGGCCATGAAGACCGGGGATCTGCTGGGAGAATACATTCGTATCAGTGTGCCTGTGCTGATCAGTGACGGGATTCTGGCCATCGGAAACAATACGGTTGCAATGGTTATCGGTCGGCTTGGAGAGCGGTTCGTGGCGGCCAATGCCATCACGGCAGTGACGCAACAGATGAGTTCGGTTATGATCCAGGGTGTCTGTCAGGCCGGAGCCATCGTCACGGGACAGACCCTGGGAGAGGGAGACAGGGAGAAGGCTCAGGAACAGGCCTATGGATTCCTTGGCTTTGGGCTGTTGCTTGGTTTGATTTCTGCGGGCTTTATCCTGGCGGTCAGTGGATTCGTAATCCGTTCCTATAAGGTTTCGCCGGAGACAGCCAACATGGCTCGGCAGCTTATGAATGCCATCAGCCTGATTCTGGTGTTCCAGGCAACCAACAGCATCATGACAAAGGGTGTCCTGCGAGGGGGCGGTGACACTAAAATGCTGATGCTGGCAGACAATATTTTCCTGTGGGTGTTGTCCATTCCTTTGGGAATCGTGGCGGGATTTGTGTTGAAGCTTTCACCGTTCTGGATTTACATAGGGTTAAAATTTGATCAGATTGCCAAAGCCGTGTGGTGCGTGCTGAGGCTGAGAAGCGGTAAGTGGATTAAGAAAATAAAGACAGGAAAGTAAAACGGAAGGAGAAGCAGGAGTATGAACAGTGTCCCGTATGTATATAAGAATCTGCCCATTCCCGGAGGCGGGTATGTCACAGGATTTTTATATTCCAAAAAAGAAAAGGATGTTCTTTACGCCAGGACGGATATCGGCGGTACCTACCGCTTTGATGTGAAGACGCAGACGTGGATCAGTCTGATTCCTCATGTGACCATGGAGGACCTGAGCGAAACCTTTCCTATCTCCTTTGCGCTGGAGGAGAAGAAACCGGGCAGGCTGTGCATTGCCTGTGGTGTCAATGAGGAAAAATCAGGAGTGATGGCCATTTCCGAGGATTACGGTGAGAGCTTTTCCTATGAGAAGATACCGGTGAGGATCCACGGGAATCTCAACGGCAGAGGAACCGGAGAGAGGCTGTATCTGGAGGACAATTGTATATGGTTCGCCTCACAGCAGGAAGGTCTGTGGTACAGTGAGAACCTGGGGAAAACCTGGGAAAAGAAAACGGCAATGCCGGAGGAGTATCTTACCTTTGTGACAAAACTGGGCGAGCTTCTGCTGGTGGGGACTGCCGGCGTCACAACGGGGACTCGTCCTTCGACAGAGGAATCAGGGGCAGGCATGACACCGATGCGCGGGCACAGCCTGTACATATCCCATGACGGTGGCAATACCTTTGAGACGCAGGAGGAGCCTGCAGGTAAGGTCATTGAGGGCTGCAGGTATCACGGACAGGTGGCACAGAGGTGGTGTGCCGATAACAAATACCTTTATGTGACCTTTGCCTCCACAGGCAGAAATTCCTATGTACTGGAAAATGGTTACAGCTGTGATTCCGGTGACTGTATTGACGGGCATATCGTGCGATATGAGTTAAAATACCGCGAAGGTGTTGTATGCGGTCTGGGGGAGATGAAAGAGATTACGCCCGGCAGTGCGTCCGATGTGAAGGGAATCGGTCAGGAGAAGATTTCCCGGGGAGATACTCTGGAATACGGCTTTTCCGGCATCAGTGTATCGGAACAGACGCCGGGAATGCTGGTCGCTACCACTGTTGTGAAATATGACGGGGACAGTATCTTTTTATCCATGGATTACGGTCAGAGCTGGAAGCAGGTGCTTTATGACCTTGCGGAGGGGAAAATGACGTTTCGTGCGCCCTATATGCGGCCGGAATGCAACGGAGGTCATTCTCTGATTCACTGGCTCAGCGATATCAAAATCAATCCCTTCGACGACAATGAGGCGTGGTTCAATTCCGGTACCGGCGTGTTCCGGACTAGGAATCTGAAAGCGGAGGTGTGTGAATTCAGCGACTGGTGCGACGGGATTGAGGAGACGGTACATCTGAATGTGTACAGTATGCCCGGAGGAGATATGCAGGTCATTGATATTCTGGGTGACCTGGGCGGCTTTGCCTTTGAACATTTGGACAAACCCTGCGGTAATTCCTTTGCGGACGCCGAAGGAAACCGGTATATCACCTGTATCAATGCGGATTTCTCCGACCTGCATCCGGAATGGCTGGTGGTGACGCCCAGAGGAAACTGGACGGGAAAGACCAAGGGCGGACTGATCCTGTCCGGAGATCAGGGAAGAACCTTTGAGAGACTCCCCATGCCCTTTGGACTGACTGAGGATCTGGACAAGGCGTTGCATCAGATAGAGACACCTAATGTGAACTCCGGCTGGGTTGCCATGTCCCCGGATGGAAAGAATCTTGTCTGGTCTGTGGCGGATGGGATTGCGTTGCCGATGAAAAGAGTGGTTTCCAGCAAAGACGGCGGCAGGACTTTTGCTCGTTGTGAAGTCTATGACGTGAACGGAAATCTCAAGACGGCAGGCAGGATGAAGGTGTTCTCGGACCGCATGGACAGCGAGTTGTTTTACGGCTTTGGGGAGAATTCGAGCTTCTATATCAGCAAAGACGGAGGCCGGACTTACAGAGAATATCTGCTGCCCGGGGAATTCCCGAAGATAGAGTTCGGACTCATTGACTGTGCAAACAAGACAGAGGTGCGGGGGGAAGCAGGAAAGAGTGGAGTGTTCTACCTCTGTATCGGTGCGGAGGGACTTTGGAAACTGACTTATCAAAAGGACGAGGATCAGATGGAGCTCAGACGCCTGACGGCGCCGGGAGTCTCTGTGTATCGCATGGGACTGGGACTGGGAACTCCCGGAGGGGATTATTTCAAGGATTCCAAGATGGTGTATTTCAATGGAATCGTGGACGGCAGTTATGGCTTTTATCGCACGGGGGATGACGGTAAAACTTTTGAAAGGCTGAACACGGACAAGCAGATGTATGGTGAGATTAACAGTATTGACGGGGACTGCAGAACCTTTGGCAGATTTTTCCTTGCTACCGGTTCCAATGGAATCAAATACGGAGAGATGGTATAGAGAGGGAGGCAGAAGATGCGCATTTATCAGGAAGAAAATAAATTAGTCATAGCCCAGGGGAAGAGTGCTGTGTGGGTGGAGCCCTGGGGCAGGAATTCCATCCGTGTGAGGATGACGGCGGAGCCCAAGATGGATCAGAATGACTGGGCATTGACCGAGAAGCCGGAGAGAATCGAGCCGGAAATCAGCTTTGAGGAAATTGACGTGACAGATCCCTGGTATCGCGGAGAGGAATGGAGCAAATATCATCAGAAGGGAATTCAGGCGACCTTGAAAAACGGTAAGATTACCGTGAAGGTGTCTCATGAAGGGTGGTTGTCCTTCTATAATCAAAGGGGTGAACTGTTGACGGAGGAGTACTGGCGCAACAGAAACCGTATCAATCGTTATTGCGTACCTCTTCGTGTGGATGCAAGAGAGCTGAAGCCTATACAAGGTACCAATGATTATGAACTGACCGCACGTTTTGAGGCTTTTGATGATGAGATGATCTTTGGAATGGGTCAGTATCAGGAAAAGCATATGAACAAAAAGGGAGCAGTTCTGGAACTGGCACATCGCAACAGTCAGGCCAGCGTACCTTTCTTTGTGTCCAGCAGGGGCTATGGATTTTTCTGGAACAATCCTGCCATCGGTACTGCAACTTTTGGCACCAATAAAACAGAGTGGTATGCCCGGAGCAGCCGGAAGCTGGATTATTTTATCACTGCCGGAGATACTCCCGCAGAGATAGAGGAGCAGTATTCCCTGGCTACGGGACGTACCCCTATGATGCCGGAGTATGGTCTTGGCTACTGGCAGTGTAAGCTCCGCTATCGCAATCAGGAGGAACTGCTGGCGGTTGCCAGGGAGCATAAGCGCAGAGGACTTCCCATGGATGCCATCGTCATTGATTTCTTCCATTGGACCATGCAGGGAGATTTCAAGTTTGAGCCCTTGGACTGGCCCGACCCTGAAGCAATGGTGAAGGAGCTGAAGGAGCTCGGCATTGAGACCGTGGTTTCGGTATGGCCTACCATCGACGAGCGCAGCGAGAACTTTGGGACAATGGCGGATCAGGGTTATCTGGTAAACGCAGACCGGGGCAACCAGAACCATATGACCTGGATGGGGAATACGGTTTTTTACGATGCCACCCATCCCGGTGCGCAGAGATATGTCTGGGAGCGGTGTAAAGAGAACTATTACAAGATGGGAATCCGTTGCTTCTGGCTGGATGAGGCGGAGCCGGAGTATGGTCCTTATGATTTTGACAATTACCGCTATTATGCCGGTCCTGCTCTGCAGTGCACCAATACTTATCCCGTAGGCTATGCAAAGGGATTTTATGACGGATTGAAGGAAGCCGGAGAAAAAGAGATTCTGAGTCTTGTGCGCTGTGCCTGGGCGGGAAGCCAGAAATATGGTGTCCTGACCTGGTCCGGTGATATTTATTCCTCCTTCCGCTCCATGCGGGAGCAGCTTCAGGCGGGGCTTAGCATGGGGATGGCGGGTATTCCCTGGTGGACCTCGGACATCGGCGGTTTTCTGGGCGGCGACATCAGGGATCCTGAGTTTCAGGAACTCTTGGTGCGCTGGTTTGCCTGGGGCGCCTTCTGCCCGGTATTCCGTATGCATGGGGAACGTTCTCCCTGGCATGAGAGGGAACAGGAATTCAGAAACGGCGTGAGACAGCTGACCAGCGGACAGGATAATGAGGTGTGGAGCTTTGGCGAGGATAATTATGAGATTCTGAAGAAATACCTGTTTATCAGAGAACGTCTGAGACCTTACATCAGAGATTGTATGAAGGCAGCAGCGGACACCGGAGCACCGGTTATGCGTCCTCTGTTCTATGATTTTCCGGAGGACAAGAAGAGCTGGGAGGTTGAGGATTCTTATATGTTCGGCCCGGATCTTCTGGTTTCTCCCGTGATGGAAGCCGGTGCCAGAGAGAGAAAGATTTACCTGCCAGAGGGAGCAGACTGGACAGATGCCTATACGAAGGAAGTATACAAGGGCGGACGGACAGTGACTGTGCCGGCGCCCCTGGATGTTATTCCCGTTATGATCAGAGATGGGAAGGATTATGGTATCTATTCTTGAGCAATTACTGTCTTCCTTTGTGTTTTATAACGACGATTACAAGTCCAAACAACAGAATCGCAGAGATTCCCAGTATCGGCAGCAGCGGAAGCTTGCTGCCGGTTTTTGCCTGTACTTCTTCGGATAAGGCATCGACGGAAAGAGAAGCTGACGCAGAGGGCTGTAAGGTTTCTGCCGGGGGCGGAAGCAGAGGAGTCTCTCTGTCCTCGGTATAATCACAGAGCTCACATTCTCCATGCTCCAGACCATGTTCTTCGATGGTAGCTTCTTTTACTGTGGTCCAGTCAGTAATTTTGTGCTGCTTAAGAGTATAACAGTCATAAGATTCATATCCGCACCCGTTGCAGGTGTGAAGGGTGTAACCGAAAGAGTCACAGCCGGGCTCGGTCACAACATCGGTATATGTGGGCTCAGCGCAGGTGTGGGGTAAGAGATTTTTATCGTACTCAAAACGCTCGTCACGTACAAAATCGGAAGTGTTGCTACCGTTAAGAAAATCCCAGCTTACAATCTCTCCCACAAAGTCTTTGCAGTAGGCACGCCGGTTGGTATTGTCCTCGAAAAAGGTAATCCTGCCGGTAACTTTATTGTGTGTCATACTGCCGTAGTAGGTCTTCCCTGCGGGGTAAAACATATACATGCCTATGAGTCCGCCGTTATGGACATAACCATGGTCGGAATCATAGCCCGCAATCTGAACGGTACAATGGTTGATGTCAGGATAACCCGCAGCACATGCGCCGCCGAGGAACTGCTCGTCGCGGGTTGCGGCATCGGTGTCGATACAGATGAGAGTTACATCAGCAGAGGTATTCTCTATCAAACCGTGACCATATCCGATGATACCGCCGACACCAAACATTCTGTCGTGCGCCATCAGAGAAAGAGTCCCGTTTATAGTACAATCTGTTATACTGCTGTTTTCCAGCAATCCGGTAATCCCGCCGATAAAACAGGGCTTATCTGTCTCGATTGATACATCCAGGCCAAGAAGGGTCAGGTTGGATACAGTGGCATCTCTCAAAATGCTGAACAGACCGGACAGGGAAGTGTCATAGACCTTCATGTTGCCGTCATAAGTGTCTGCGGTTTCTTCGCCGACGGCGGTAACCTTCAGATTCAACAGTGCATGTCCGTTGCCATCCAGAATTCCGCTAAATGTAAAGGGAATCCAGTTGACACCGGTCATATCGATGTCCCTCATCAATACATAGTTCCCGGAAGGATTATCCGCCATAGTCAGCAGATCCTCCACGGTATAGAGATAGGTAATCTCGGAGCTGTCAGCAGACGATTCTGCTATTTCGGCAGCGTGCACCCTCATGGTCTCCACGGCAATGCTGCCGGTTCCACACAGTAACAGGGAAGCTGTCAGTATTCCTGCTTTTATCAGGTTGTGTTTTTGTTTCATGGTTCGCCTCTTATTGTTCATAATACGATAGATGATAGCAACGTTTTATAGCAACAAGACAGATTATAGCAATACCGGGTGAGATTTACAAGAAGTGTTTGGAAGATCATTGATACGGAATTTTTTTGGTGTTATAATGTTGTATGGAAAGAGAAGGTACAGCTATGATTACATACAAGTGTGAGTTTTGTGGCGGAGAGCTGGTCATCAGTCCTTCCGGGGATCTCAGATGTGATTATTGCGGCTCAAAGAGTCATTTTTCGGATGCACAGCTACGGGAGTATCGTGAATTTCGAAGCAATATGTTGAAATATCTTGCGGCAGCGGCCGAACGGAAGAGCGGTGAGAAGGATGATTCCGGACTGTGGAGCTATGCCGAGCGGGAGTATTTTCAGACAGAAGACGGGCAGGATGTGACGGTGGAATATCTGTTCCGGACCGGGGATGACGGAATTGAGATGTTTTTTGCCAGAGAATCGGTCATTTATGTGTTTCCCAAGGGTCGTACGGTGCAAGGGGAGAGGATGCTTCAGAACATAGCAAGAGTACGATTTCCCAGCGCTGATATGAAGGGTTTGTCCAGACTGATTCCCACTTTGAAGGCAAGACTGTCTTTGCAGAATGGTGACTTACTGCTTGCCTTTCAGAGAGAACCGGGGTTCTATCCGCTGGAATCCTTTGGAGCACTGCCCTATGAGCACGCTGCCTGGATTTTGTCAAGGTTAGAGAATCTGTGCTGTATCATGGCATACAGCGGCCTGGTTCACGGAGGTTTTCGGCTGGAGTCCGTGTATATCAATCCGTATACCCATGAAGCGGCGCTCTATGGCGGCTGGTGGAAGACAGAGCCGGAGCGCAAAGGGATGACTACGGATTTAATAGATATCAGAAAATTGGTTTTGCGCCTTCTGGGAGTCAACAGAGCAGAAAGTCCCAAGGCTTTTCTGGAGTTTTTAAACAGTGTACCGGAGACGGACGCCTATACAGACTTTGAACGGTGGGATTATGTGATTGAAAACAGGCTGGGCGGACGTAGGTTTGCCAGGTTTGAAAAAAATAGGAAGGGATAGAGGAAAAGTTATGGGAAGAGGATCATACACCAGCTCCGATTGGAGCAAATTAAAAAAGAGTTCAAGTATTTCTGAGGCTTCCACGGCGGATCAGATTTTTACGAAGCGTGCCATGGAGGATCGTTTTAATCCCAGATTTATTCAGATGAGGGAAGCAAGGGATTCCGAGGATCATCCCGATTCCACACCTATTATTATTGGCTTGGACACCACCGGTTCCATGGGTTATCTGTCTGAGGAGATCGCCAAGAATTCCCTGCATGAGACCATGATGAAGCTGTATTCGACCAAGCCGGTAACCGATCCTCAGCTGATGTTTTCTGCGATTGGCGATGTATGTGACAGTGCACCCCTGCAGGTCACTCAGTTTGAATCTGATATCCGAATTGCAGAGCAGCTGCTGGATCTGTGGCTGGAGGGCAGAGGCGGAGACGCGCCTGAGGATTATCCCTTGCTTTGGTATTTTGCCGCAAAACATACGGTAACCGATAGCTTTGTGAAGCGCAAGAAGAAGGGGTATTTATTTACGATAGGAGATGCGGACTGTCACGAATGCGTGCAGGGAAATGACATACGGCAGATTTTTGATGACCCCGGGCATACTTATTCTTCAGCGGAGCTGCTTTCGATGGCAAAGCAGACTTACGAGGTTTTTCATATTCATATTGTGAAGTCAAGTCAATATGCTCCGGGAACCCTGAGCAGACTGTTGCCGGGGCATTTGATCTGTGTGTCCAAGGATAAGATCAATCGTTTGCCTGAGATCATGATCAGTGTGATGCAGTGTGTGAACGGCGACAAGCCTGAACAGGTGGTAAAACAATGGGATGAACTGGCAAGACCTGTTGTGTCGGCTGCACTGGAGAGTCTGGATCTGTCCCAAAAGAAGAAGGGAATCTTTTTCTGATGAGTGCCGGAGTACGTGTGGTGATTGGTGGAGCATATGGAGATGAAGGGAAAGGTCTGGCAACAGACCTTTTTTCTGCAAAGGCTTCCCCGACGATTGTGATTAAGCATAACGGAGGCGCCCAGGCAGGTCACACAGTGGAATTGCCTGAGGGAAAGAGATTTGTTTTTCATGCCCTTTCCGCGGGTTCCTTTCGCGGAGCGGATACCTTGTGGGCGGATACGTTTCTTCCTGATTTGTACAAGCTATCGGAAGAAGTCGAAGAATTCCGGGAACTGACGGGAACTGTGCCGCACATCTATGCCTGCGAGGACACCTGCGTTACTTTGATTGATGATGTGCTGATGAATATGGCAGCGGAGACTGCCAGAGGAGAGGCACGTCATGGCAGCTGCGGTATGGGAATCTATGAGGCGACTCTTCGGAGTCGGACCGGCTTTGGGATCACGGTGAAGCAGGTGAAGGAATGGGGGACGGAGCGGTTGGTGGCCTATATGAAGACCGTACGGCGCAACTACCTCCCGAAGCGGCTGAAGGAATTGGGCTTGACGGAATGTAATCTGGGAGAATACGGAGAGTTGCTGAGTCTGGAGGATGTGCTGAAAAATGCTGCAACAGAAATGAAGCGCGGCGGCAATCTGGTGACATTGATCCAGGATAAGAAATCTTTTGTGGAAAACTACGGGAATATAATATTTGAATCCGGACAAGGTCTGTTATTGGACTGGGACTGGAAGCCGGGTCTTCCATATGTATCCGCCTCGAAAACCGGTCTGACCAATCCCATGAGGTTCCTGGAATCCTGCGGGCTGGAGCCGGAGGAAGTGATCTATGTGATCAGAAGCTATCTGACCAGACATGGCGCAGGACCGCTGCCTCATGAATGCGGAGCAGAAGCGATTGGAGAGATTCTGAAGGATGAGACCAACGTGCCCAATCCCTGGCAGGGGAATCTGAGGTATAGTCTGCATGCATCGCCGGACGCCATGCTGGCTCCGATAAGAGAAGACAGGAAAGGTTTGCCGGCGAACACAAAGGTATCTTTGCTGATTACGCATCTGAATGAGACTGCAGGCAGGATCGCGTTCGCGACCGGGAAGATGTCGGTGGATGAGTTTATCAAGCTGCCGGACGTGAAGAAAATATTTCACAGGTTATACCTGTCATCTACCAAATATGCGCAGGGTGTAACGGAGACAGACTTATAAACAGAAGATATATTTGAAAACGGGTTGCTTGTAATGCCGGGTAATTGATAGTATACTATTGGAAAGAGGCCCGGTACATGATGCTGAAACAGGGGGGATGGAAATGGACATCAATTGGTTTGATAATTATGAAGAAGACGGACAGCTCAGTCTGTTCAGCGTGGGAGAGGAAATCGAGGATTTGCGCGAGTCCGAACCGAAAGAAAAGAATATATCGGAAAACGGCAAGGAGGTACTTCCGTCTTCCGGCAGCGCCGGCATTCGTATACAGAGATGCAGCAGCTGCGGTAAGCTTCTTTTTGTGAAGACCGAGGAGGACTGCTACAGAGCCGTATGCAATGCCTGCAACATTCAATATATGCAAAAGAGATAAGTTTTCATAAAAAAATATTGACAAGCAATAGTGGCAGAAATATAATAAAAAACAAGTGGATAAATACGATGACGGAGACAGTACTTTTATTTTGAAAGTCACAGAGAGCCGCGTTAGCTGAGAAGCGGTGCGAGTAGAGTAAAAGGAATATCCCTCCTGAGCAGCAGCACAAAAGCGATTGCGAGTAGATGCTGACGGGTTCCTCCCGTAATAGAGGACGCATATGTTGGTATGTCGTAAATGGATTCAAGGGATAACAGCCTCTGCCGTTTACGGTGGAGGTTTTCTTTGTAGATAAGGACACGATACGGAGAGGACATATGCGATTGATATGGGCATATGTCCTATTATTTTGTTTGGCGGGAAAGGAAAGAAAAATGAGAAACTTAACGGAAATCAGATGGCACGGCCGTGGCGGCCAGGGTGCCAAGACAGCAGCACTGCTTTTGGCAGATGTAGCATTTCAGGCGGGAATGCATGTACAGGGATTCCCTGAGTACGGACCGGAGCGTATGGGAGCACCGATTACGGCTTACGATCGCATCAGTGCGAAGCCCATCAGAGTACATTCCAACATTTACGAGCCTGATTTTGTGGCGGTGGTTGATGATACTCTGCTGCATAGTGTGGATGTAACTGCCGGGCTGAAGGAAGACGGCGGTATCCTGATTAACACGGAAAAGTCTGCTGAGGAGATTGTCCCCATGCTGAAGGGCTATAAAGGAAAAATTTATCTTCTGGACGCGCATAAGGTATGCATGGCAACACTGGGAAAATACTTCCCCAACACTCCCATGCTTGCCGCCATGGTCAAGATATCCGGCGTCATGGACACGGAAGCTTTTCTGAAGGATATGGAAGGCTCTCTGCAACATAAATTTGCGAGAAAACCTGAGGTTCTGGAAGGTAATATGAAAGCGCTGAGGCTTGCGCTGGAGGAGGTAAAGGAATGTCAATGAAAGCATCTGAAATCAATGAAAAGACAGCTTGGCAGGATCTCACCGAGGGATTGAAAATCTATGAACCCGGTACTTCCAAAGCTTTTTGCACCGGTGAGTGGAGGACTCAGACTCCGGTAATGAACTGGGAAAAGTGCAAGCAGTGCCTGCTTTGTGTACCTTATTGTCCGGACAGCTGTATCACGGTAAAGAATGGACAGCGTCAGGAGTTTGATTACGACCATTGTAAGGGCTGCGGCATCTGTGCCAAGGCATGTCCTTTCCGGGCTATCGAGATGAGAGAGGGAAAAGAAGGAGGGAATCAGTAAAATGGCGATTAGAACACGTATGTCAGGCAATGAAGCAGTCGCTCATGCCATAAAACAGATTAATCCGGACGTGATGCCGGCATTCCCCATCACGCCTTCCACCGAGATTCCGCAGTTTGTGGCTTCCATGATTGCAAACGGCGAGGTGGATACAGAGTTTATTCCCGTGGAAAGTGAGCACAGTGCCATGAGCGCCACTATGGGAGCTTCCGCAGCCGGAGTCAGAGCCATCACAGCGACTTCTTCCTGTGGTCTGGCACTGATGTGGGAGGTGCTCTATGTAGCCGCTTCCAGCAGACTGCCTATCGTTATGGCTCTGGTGAACAGAGGACTGACCGGTCCCCTGAATATCAACGCAGAGCATTCCGACAGCATGGGTGCAAGAGATTCCGGATGGATTCAGATCTACGCTGAGAACAACCAGGAAGCCTATGACAACTTTCTTCAGGCGCATAGAATCGCAGAACACAAGGATGTACAGCTTCCCGTGATGATCTGTCAGGATGGTTTTATCACAAGCCACGCAGTGGAGAATATCACTTTGTGGGAGGATGAGCCTATAAAAAGGTTCGTGGGGGAATATCATCCCGAGCACTATCTGTTAAATGAAAATGAGCCTATGGCTGTAGGACCTTATGCGGTTTCAAGCTATTGTATGGAGGCAAAAAAAGCCCAGGCTCAGGCAATGATGAATGCCAAGCAGGTTATCCTGGATGTGGCGAAGGAGTTTGAAGAGGTCACAGGACAGCATTATGGTCTGTTTGAGGGATATCAGCTGGAGGATGCCGAGTATGCGGTGGTGGCCATCGGTTCCGTCTGCGGTACCATCAAGGATTCCATCGATGCCCTGAGAGAAAAAGGAGTCAAAGTCGGACTCCTGAAGGTGAGAGTGTTCAGACCCTTCCCCGGCAAAGAGATGGCAGAGGCTCTGAAGCATTGCAAGGCCATTGGTATCATGGACCGTGCCGAGAGCTACAGCGGTAACGGCGGTCCTCTGGGAGCCGAGCTGACAGCAGCGCTTTATCAGGCAAAGGTTACAGCAGAGACCGTAAATATCATGTATGGTCTTTCCGGACGTGACGTGAGAGTAGAGGATATGGAGGAGGTATTCGGCTGGCTGGAAAAGATGGCGGCCGGTGAACTGCACTTTGATGAGTATCCTTATCTCGGACTTAGAACACGGTAAAACAGGAAGGAAAGGAATAGAGTATGGAACAGTTTAATTTCAGAGAAATACAGGAGAGACCGGACCGTTTGGCTCCAGGGCATAGAATGTGTGCCGGCTGCGGCGGTACCATTGCCGTGAGAAATGTTCTGAAGGCTTTACATCCCGGAGATAAGGCGGTTGTGGGCAATGCGACGGGATGTCTGGAAGTATCAACCTATATGTATCCTTATACCGCTTATGAAGACAGCTATATTCACAGTGCCTTCGAAAATGCAGGTGCAACCCTTTCCGGCGTGGAGACCGCGTATCATCTTCTGAGAAAGAAGGGAAAGCTTTCTTCGGAATACAAGTTCATTACCTTCGGCGGTGACGGCGGAACCTACGACATCGGACTTCAGTCCCTCTCCGGCGCCATGGAGAGAGGTCATGACATGGTGTATGTCTGCTATGACAACGGTGCTTATATGAACACCGGCGTGCAGCGTTCTTCCGCGACTCCCATGTATGCGGATACCACTACCACACCCAGCGGCAGACAGTCTGACGGTAAGCCTCAGATGCGCAAGGATCTGACTGCCGTAATGGCCGCACACAACATTCCTTATGTTGGACAGACTACATTTATCGGAAATATGAAGGATCTCTATGTGAAGTCAGAGAGAGCAATTTATACACAGGGTCCGGCTTTCTTAAACGTACTGGCACCCTGCCCCAGAGGCTGGAAATACGACACCGCAGATATCATGGAAATCTGCAGACTTGCGGTGGAAACCTGCTACTGGCCGCTGTTTGAGATCGTAGACGGCAAGTGGATTCTGAACTACAAGCCCAAGAAGAAGCTTCCCTTGGAAGATTTCCTGGTAAAACAGGGACGATTCAAGCACCTTTTTACACCCGGCAACGAGCATCTTCTGGAGAGCTTCCAGAAGGAGACTGACAGAAGGTGGGAAGAGCTTCTGCAGAGATGTGAGGCGTAAACAGGAAAGAGCTTCTGCAGAGATGCGAAGCATAAGCCGGACTGAGCTGCCTGTGCAGCTTCGGAGGAATTGCAATGAAGAATTATAAGCTGTTGATTGCTTACGACGGCAGCCGTTACTATGGCTGGCAGAGACAGCCCGACCAGAATACCATACAGGGGAAGCTGGAAAGTGTACTTTCCGTCATGTGTGGCAAGGAGGTCGAGGTAATCGGTGCAGGCCGGACGGATGCGGGAGTTCACGCAAAGGGGATGACGGCAAATGTGAATCTGGAGACGGAAAGTACACCGGAGGAGATCCGGGACTATCTGAATCGATACCTTCCGGAGGATATTGCGGTTTTGGAGGTCAGGGAGGCTTCGCCCAGATTTCATGCCAGATACAATGCCATTGGT
>CALZBR010000039.1 GCA_945621435.1 uncultured Lachnospiraceae bacterium | reverse complement strand
ATGCAGGAGACTGACATTCAGGAGAATGGCATTCAAGAGACTGACAGTCAGGAGAACTCCGCAGTGCAGGAGGAGCTGGATATTCAGGTTAAGACGATGGATATGAGTCGTTTTAACACCATGAATCTGCAGGCGGAATTGGCAGCAGGGCTTAAGGAAGTATTATCCGATGAGCAGAAGCAGGCTGAGGAAGTTACCCGTGCCATCGTTGCTCCCATGTTAGATACAGATTCTATGGAACAGGAAATTTCTGAGGAGGAACGGGCCAAGATGCCGGTTCCCGAAGGAATGTCAGAGATTATGCCGATAGAAGAGGAACAGAGTGAAAGCGCGGAGCCCGGAGAAGAAGGCGAACCGGAAGAGGCAGAGAAAGAGGTAACGGAAGAGGAACCCAAAGCGGAAGAGAACTCACTAACGGAGGAGGAATCCAAAGCGGAAGAGGAATCGCAAACAGAAGAGAACTCCGATACCATCGGAGCGACTGTCATGGAAGAGATGCGTCAAAAGATGAACAGTAATGAGGAACACGCCATGACATCGCAACCTCCGGAACAGATGGCAAAGGTTCTGACACAGGAAGCTGACGGACAGATTCGTCTGGTTATGCCGGAGAAAGAGTCTGTGGAGAAACAGATTACCGGCCAGATGGACATTCAGGATATTTTAAATGAATGGGAGAAGCTTAAAAAGGAGAATGAAGAAAGACGCAAGGAAGAAGTGCGTAGGCATGTATTACAGCACACAGGAGATATGTTTACCGAATTTGAAGCGGCTGTAAGAGACGGTTTGCTGGAACAGATTGAAAGCGGTGTTGTAAAGCTGGATACCCTGGATGAGACGACCAGGGAGCTTTTGGATACGACTACTCCGGTTGAAACGCAGGAGACTGAAGCCGTCAGGGAAGAGCAGCAGGTTGAGACTGAAGCTATAGAAGCGGAAGAAGAAACAGCGGAGGAAGAAGAGAAAGCTGCAGAAGAGGTAGCAGAAGAAGAGGAAGCAGCGATAATAGAAGAACCGGAAGCAGAAGCTGAGAACGCAGAGCAAGTGGATGAAGAGATAATCGAGGAGACTGAGACAGAAACCGGGGAAGAAGTAACGGAAAACATCGAAGAGGCAGAGGAGCTTCAAGATTACGGTGAAGTGGAAGAAATCGAAGAGATTGAAGAGATAGAAGAGAATGATGACATAGAGGTAGCAGAGGATGAGACGAACCAGGCTGCACCTCAGGAAGAAACCTCGCCGCAACAGGACAGACCTAAAGTACGCGCGTTGACCAAGGAAGAGGAAGAACTGTTTGAGCCCTTCATTCAGAGCAGATCCGGTCGTGAAAAGCTGATAAAAGCAGTGGATAGTATCAGTCTTGCTGCTTATACCGGCAATGTAATTATCACCGGTGCCGAGGGTATGGATACTCTGACGCTGGCTCAGAATATGATTCGTGATGTACAGCTGACGGACAGTAATTTTTCCGGGAAGGTTGCAAAGATATCCGGCAAGGGTCTTAATTCCAAGGATGTAAATGAGATATTTGATAAGCTGAAGAGTGGTGCTTTGATTATTACCAAGGCTTCAGATATGAAAGACACCACCCTGGAAGCTCTGTACAGAGCGCTTCAACAGGAGAATTTCGGTATTATCATCGTGATGGAAGATACCAAAAAGGCAATGGACAAGCTTCTCCATACCCATTCAAAGCTTGGAGAGAGTTTTACTGCAAGGCTGAATGTGGAGGCTATGAGTAATTCTTCCCTTGTGGCTTACGGCAGGAAATATGCTTATGAACAGGAATATGCCATAGACGATTTCGGTGTACTTGCACTGCATACCAGGATTGAAGAACTGCAAACAGTTGACCACGCAGTGACCGTTGCGGAAGTGAAAGAGATTATTGATGAAGCGATTCGTCATGCAAACAGAAAGAATCTGAAGCACTTTATTGATATTCTGGTTTCAAAGAGATATGACAAAGAGGATATGATAATTCTGACAGAAAAAGATTTTGTATGAAAATGGGGGGGAATACAAAATGTCTGAACGAGAACAGAAAGTATTTATTTCAGAGGCGGATCAATACCTTTTTTCTCAGGGAACCCACTATGACATTTACAAAAAACTGGGAGCTCATCCCTCTGTGGAGAAGGGGATAAAAGGTATTTATTTTGGAGTATGGGCGCCGAATGCTGAGAAGGTGTCTGTGGTTGGCAGCTTCAATGACTGGAAGGAAGAAGCGCATCCCATGAAAAAATTAGGTCCGGTAGGAATTTGGGGGTTATTTGTTCCCGAGGCCGCTGTCGGGGATATATACAAATTCCTGATTTTTACCAGGAAGGGCGATAAGCTTTACAAGGCGGATCCCTTTGCAAATCAGGCCGAATACAGACCGGGAACTGCTTCTGTTATTGCTGATATGAGTGGTTTTGGCTGGACGGATAAGAAGTGGATGGAACAACGTGACAGTAAGGATATTTACAGCAGACCTATGTCCATTTATGAATGTCACATTGGTTCCTTTATGAAACATCCTGACGGTACAGAGGAGGGATTTTACAATTATCGTGAGTTTGCTGACCGAATTGTAAAATACCTGAAGGAAATGAAGTATACTCACATTGAGCTGATGGGTATTGCGGAGCATCCTTATGACGGTTCCTGGGGTTATCAGGTAACGGGCTACTACGCACCTACTTCCAGATATGGTACGCCCAGGGATTTTATGTATTTGATCAATGAATTGCACAAAGCAGGGGTGGGAGTCATTCTGGACTGGGTACCGGCTCACTTTGCAACAGACGCTCACGGTCTTGCCAGATTTGACGGAGAGTGCATTTTTGAACATCCGGATCCCCGCCTTGGGGAACACCCGGATTGGGGCACCAAGATTTTTAATTATGGAAAACCGGAAGTAAAGAACTTCCTGATTGCCAATGTTTTGTTCTGGCTGCGGGAATTCCATGTTGACGGTATCCGCGTGGATGCGGTGGCTTCCATGCTTTATCTGGATTACGGTAAGAGGGATGGTCAGTGGGTAGCCAATAAATATGGCGGAAATGAGAATCTGGAGGCCATTGAATTTTTCAAGCACTTGAATTCTGTTGTCCGAGGAAGCTATCCGGGCTTCCTGACCATTGCAGAGGAATCCACGGCGTGGCCTAAGGTGACGGGGGAAATCGGAGGGGATGCCCTTGGATTCTCTTACAAATGGAATATGGGCTGGATGCATGACTTCTGTGAATACATGAAATTGGATCCCCTGTTCCGTCGGGGCGACCATTACGGCATGACTTTTGCTATGACCTATAATGAAAGTGAGAAGTACATTTTGCCTCTCTCTCACGATGAGATGGTACATTTGAAATGCTCTATGGTTAATAAGATGCCGGGCTATATGGTGGACAAATATGCCAACCTGCGTACAGGCTATACCTATATGTTTGGACATTCCGGCAAGAAGCTTCTCTTCATGGGACAGGATTTTGGTCAGGAGAGAGAGTGGAGTGAGGCGAGAGAGCTTGACTGGTATCTCTTGGGCGAAAAGAACAATCACGGCATGCATGAGTATGTGAAGGAATTACTTAAGCTATACAGAAAATATCCGGCTCTTTATGAGCAGGATCACAGCTGGGCGGGCTTTGAGTGGATGAATGCGGATGATAAGGAAAACAGCGTTTATTCCTTTGTGAGAAAGTCAGCTACCGGCAGAAACAGTCTGTTGTTTGTGTTGAATATGACTCCGGTCAAGAGAGAAGGCTATCGTGTGGCGTTGCCTAAGTGCAAAAAGTACCGGCTTCTTCTCAACAGCGATGAAGAGAGATTCGGTGGTTGGGGGAATGAACTTCCGGCAGAGTTTACAGCGGAAAAGGTTCCGTTCCATTATCACAAGTATTCTGCCACTCTGGATCTGCCTCCTTACGGCTCGGCAGTTTATGTTTTCTAAGGGAAGCAGGGTAAAGGAAAGCGAAAGAAATACCGAAATAAAAGGTAAGCGCGGTTCATGTGCTTACCTTTTTTGTGCAAATCGAGGTCTTATGAAAACAAAGATACAATGAGCTATTTTATAAAGATAGCTTTCGGTGCAGGAGAAAATAAGTGAGAATATCTTTTTATCAGCAAAACACAGTTGAATCAGAAAATAAACCGTCTGTCTATCGTACCAATACTACTGCCGTGAAATCAGATAATTCCACGGCAGCAGGCTATTATGCGGCAGGAGAGGGGTGGGAGAATCTTACCGGAAATACACCCGAAAAAGGGAAGAGTCTGATCGAGCTTCAGGAGGAAGCAGGGGTTACGGACGTGGCGATTTCTCAGGATTATATGACGGTTCTGTCCCATACCATGTCAGAGGAAGACTATGCCAGGATGCAGAAGGATGGCTTTGATTTCGGCAGCATGGATCCTGAGGAGGCTGTGACCATTGTAGACAGGATTAAGGCGGAGCTGGTACGTTCGGGCAAGCATGTTGCGGGCTATACGGATGATCTGGATATGGCAGTATTATCTGAAATATTAGGCAGTGAAGCCATGGCGAATGCATTGACGGAAAGCTTTGCGACTGCAGATCTGCCCCTGAACAGCGAAAACCTTGAAAAGGTCATTGCTGCCTGGACGATGGCTAAGGAATTGAAGCCCATGGATCCGGGAACCATGGATTATATCTTACATAATGAAATGGATCCGGAAATCTGGAATCTGTATCTGGCACAAAGTAGCGGCGCGTCTGTAAAAGGCGCCAAAGCACCATCCTTTGCGGCGGAGGAGATTCCCGGATATTATGTAAAAAATGCATGTACAGCAGATTTTTCGGAGCTGTCAGAGCAGATTGACCGCATTTTGATTCAATCAGGTCGTATGGCGGATGAGGAGAACAAACAAAACGCTTCTTTCCTATTGGAGCATGGAATTCCTCTGACGGAAGAAAATCTGACACGTCTGGAGCAATTGAAGAATCTTGAGCTTCCGGTGGAAGCAGAGGATTTCAGCCGTGGTGTGACAAATGCCATTGCGGAAGGGAAGAACCCTGTTCACGCCGTGCTTGGCGGATATCAGGAAACGATATATGAAAAGGCTGTGCGGCTGTTAGAAGAATATCAGAATATGGAGCTTCCGGAGGTCATGGCAGATAATCTGGCAGCCAGAAGACAGCTGGAGGAGATTCGTCTCCGGATGACCGCAGAGACGAATCTGAGGCTCTTGAGGAGCGGATTCTCTATTGATACCGCCCCCATGGAGGAATTGGTGGAAGCTCTTCGCAGGGCTGAGGAAGAACTGGCAAAACAGTATTTCCCGGATAGTGCAGAGGCTGTGAAGCAGTATCAAAACCTTGTGCAAACTGAAGGAATTCTTCGTGAATTGCCCTCTCTCCCGATACAGATTCTGGGAGAAATGTCCGTTGGCAAAACGGTGACTAAAGGTGAAAATGTCGGAGCTTCAGAAGAGATTGCTACCTTGCAGAGATTTTATGATCGTGGAAAGCATTTGCAGGAGCAGTACGAAAAGGCAGAGAAACAGTATGAGGAATTGATGACGGCCCCCAGAAAAGACTTGGGCGACAGCCTTAGGAAAGCATTTGCCAATGTGGACGACATCCTGTCAGACCTGGGGCATGATTTGACGGAGGAGAACCGCCGAGGAATCAGGATTCTGGGTTACAACCGCATGGAGATGACGGAGGAGAATCTGAACCGTGTATTGGAGGCGGACAGACAGGTGCGTCAGGTGATGGAGAAGATGACGCCGGCAGCAACCCTGAAGATGATTCGGGATGGAATGAATCCTTTGGAAAAAAGTTTTCGGGAGCTGCAGGAATATTTTGAAACGCTTCCTTCGGAATACAGAAAAGAGGCAGAAAGCTACAGCCGCTTTCTCTATGGTTTAGAGTGTAACCGGGAAATCACACCGGAGGAAAGAGAAAGCTATATCGGTATTTATCGTATGCTGCGTCAGTTGGAAAAGGCAGACGGTGCAGCTGTGGGGACTATCGTGAATACCGGGGCAGAGCTTCATTTTTCGAATTTGCTCAGTGCGTTGCGTTCCGCCAAGGTAAAAAATCTGGATGAGAAAATAGACGCCACCTTCGGTACTGTGGAAAAATTGCTTCAAAAGGGGGAAAGCATTTCGAATCAGATTGGAAAGGCCTTTATACAGGCGGCAAAGGAAGCCGTGAATGGGCTGAATAATAGCGAAGAGATAGAAAATGCTTACAATAAGCAACAGATGGAACAATATCGTATGGAGGCAATGTCCGCAGATACCGAGTGTATTGCCATGCTCCAAAGAGGAGAGATGTCAGCTTCCGCTGAGAATCTTATGGGAGCGGTTGCCCTGTTGCAGGAAACATCAGATCTTTTTGAACTCTATGGCAGGGAGAAAAGGGGGGCGAAACTCTGGGAAGATCTTGATCGGCCGGAGGAATTCGCAAAGGAATATGAGGAAGCCTTGGAACAGACTGAGAAGG
Organism: uncultured Lachnospiraceae bacterium; assembly: GCA_945621435.1. Classification (GTDB taxonomy): domain Bacteria; phylum Bacillota; class Clostridia; order Lachnospirales; family Lachnospiraceae; genus Acetatifactor. The sequence goes on along the minus strand of CALZBR010000039.1, from coordinate 16,893 downwards.
AAACCGAAGAGGCAACCTTTGAACGGGTGGATACGGTGCTGGATATCAGAAAAATGCAGCTTACTCACAAGCAGCTGACCATTGCATCCAGGCTTTCCGATACAGAAGAGTATTTTCTCCCCATGTATTTCGGGGATCGGGCTGCCAGAGTACACCTTGTACTCAAACGTGGCGGAGAGCAGACCGGAACTGTGGAGATTCGGATTAAAAGCGGTTCCGAAAAGGACTTATGTGCGGCCTTTGGGTTTGAACAGGGAAGCCTAAAAGGAATTATTAGTACTGTTCGCCCGGGAGAGGTTATGAAAACGGAAGGAATAGCCGATAAATTTATCAAGGAAGCCGGTACAAACTGGACCGTTGGTGGTGTTGAGGTAACAACGGGTGAAATCTCTCAGGGCGTATTCGGAGCGGGCATGGATGCCGGGACAGAAAATGTAGAATTATATCGTGTGGCAAAGGTGTTTTTAGCTGCCGTGCAGGAAGAAGAGGTATCATATGAGAATTAATTACAACGTGTCCGCAATGCTGTCAAATAATGCATTGGCAAACAATGACAATATGTTGGCAAAGTCTCTGGAGAGATTGTCATCAGGGCTCAAAATTAACCATGCAAAGGATGGTCCTTCGGGTCTTGCAATGGCAAAGAGAATGAACGCACAGATCGAAGGACTTACAGTTGCCAATCAGAATGCCAGTGACGGTATTTCCCTGATTGAGGTGGCTGACGGAGCTATGACGGAGATCAGCGACATGCTTCAGCGTATGAATGAGCTGGCGGTCAAGAGTGCCAACGGCATTCTCTCAGACTCCGATCGTCAGACCATTCAGGATGAGATTAGCCAGCTAAAAGATGAAATAGAGCGTATTTCCGGTACGACAGAGTTTAACGGACAGAAGATTTTGAACGGTGAATTTGATCTGAAAGGGTATGTGCTCACGGATCCCGCCAATCCTCAGCTGGATATCAAAGTCAGCAGCTATTCCAAGGATGTGCCTGTAAAGGTCTACAGCATCGACAGTCTTACCATTGATAAAGAATATGTAAATGGAACGGAAACAGGAGAATATATTGCCAATGTCAGTCTGGGAGGAGAATTCCCGGTTGGCGCAAAGACCGAGATGAACGGTAAGCTACTCACCATCAAGGGCGCAAACGGCTTTGAGATGACATTGGATCTCACCGGAATTGACTACACTGCTTTGCCCGCGACATATAATGATTTCAAGATTGATGCGACAGGTCTGGGAGCAATGAAGCTTCAGGTCGGCGCCAATGAAGATCAGTATCTTTCCGTGGAGATACCAAAGGTATCCCTTAGGGAGATGGGGATTGAAGATATTGATGCTTCAACAGAAGAAGGTGCCTTACATGCGATCGACTGTATCGGGAGAGCGGTAAACTATGTTTCCGACATCAGAGGCAGACTTGGCGCATATCAGAACAGGCTGGAGTCCACAACCCGTAGCCTTGACATCACTTCTCAGAATATGACCGCTGCTTATTCACGTATCATGGATGTGGATATGGCTGAGGAAATGACCAATTATACCACTTACCAGGTGCTGACACAGGCAGGTACTTCCATGCTTGCCCAGGCCAATGAACGTCCTTCTCAGGTACTGCAGCTCCTGCAGTAAGGGGGATCAAGTGGCTTGACGGGAAGAAGGCATTGTTGCGGAGGACAGAATGACAAGAGAGCAAAAACAGGAATTTACTTTGAGAATATCCCGGGCGAATCCTACGGAGATGGTCGCCATTCTTTACAAAATGCTGGAATGTTATGTACAGGATGCCGGTGCTGCGTTGGAGAAGGAAGACGGGACAGATTTTAGAGAATCCTTGAGAAGAGCGAAGAACTGCCTGGGAGAACTGATGAATTCGCTGGATATGCGTTATGAGCCGGCTCCCGCTCTGCTAAGCCTCTGCGGATATTGTATCAGGAGGTTGACCTCGGCGGAACTTCGTAATAAGCGGGAGCCGTTGGAGGAAGTAGGGCAGATCGCAAAAAAACTGGGAGAAGCCTACGGACAAATCGCTTCTCAGAATAAAGCCGGCTCTGTGATGAACAATTCTCAGACGGTATATGCAGGGCTTACTTACGGAAGAAATACACTAACTGAAAACATGGCTGACCAGGGAACGAATCGAGGAATGTATGCATAGATTCTTTTCGGGAACGGATGTTTCCGAGGCGGCAAGCTGTGTCAGATAGTTGTATCTTTTTTGCAGAGAGTTAATCTCATAAATATAGCTGTCAATCAAATCAGCTTCTACAGCATTATCAAAACCCGTGTAGGCGTTATCCAGCGCCCTGCGGGTTTTTTCTATGGCTTCCTGCAGGGAAGTGGTGGTAAGTTCCGTCTCTGCTTTTTGCAGTGTATCGATGTTCCGGCTGAAATACATTTTCATGGTAAAAAATTCCTTTCCATTTGTTGTTAAAAGTATAGCCGGATAATCTATAAATATACCATTCTCATGGAAATGTGTGGACTGTTAGTATATTTACCCAAGAAGTGTAATAGAATGCAGAAAGGACATGGTAGTCTGTTGTGAGGGGTTATGGCAGAGAAGATTCTGACATTTTTCATGCGAATGATTTGTGGTATTATTGCGATTTATTTCATTAATTTACTGCTTAGGTACTTTGGTGTTGCGTTATTGGTGGGCATAAATCCATTCACTGTTTTGACATCCGGATTCCTTGGAATTCCAGGGCTGGCGTTACTTTACGGGCTTGGAGTGTATTATTCTTTGTAGATAATTGACAAAAATCGTTTTTTTATAAAATGTGTCTTGCAATACACAAGACATGGAGTTATAATGCGATTACGAAATATCATAAAAGTGTTCTTTCGGGATTGCTTAGAACATTCTGTTTATCATAATATTCCTGTTATTCTTGGACATTTTTCGTCCGATATTCATTGCTTTGAGAAAGATTCTTAGCTTCATTCATCTGTTATTGTTCAATATGTATGTTTATGTAAAGGAGTGGTTGACATGGTGGCTTTGTGTCTGCTTACTGCAGCTGTCTGTTTATCTGATTATTTTACCAGGAGAATACCCAATCTTATTTTGTTGATAATGCTGACAATCGGAATTCTGTACCGATGGCAACAGATGGGGGCAGGAGGTATTCCCTTCTGTCTGTTCCAAACAGGTATCGTCATATTGCTATTTTATCCGCTGTTTCGAATCGGGGCGCTGGGCGCCGGCGATGTAAAGCTCTTCGGTGTTGCGGCAGGGTATCTGCCTTTTCAAAAAGTCTTTCTATTCGTATTCATTTCTATGCTGATTGCAGCAATTTTTTCATTGATAAGGTTAATCTGTGACAGGCAGCTGAGACGAAGGATGGGTATATTTCTCGGCTATGTGAGGCTTGTGGCTGTAAAGGGAGCTCTTATTCCTTATCCTGTTGAAAGAAACGGGAGGGATAAAATCTGTCTTTCGGGCCCGGTACTGCTCTGCCTGATTCTGTATTTGGGAGGGGTATGGTGAGAGAAGTTAAAAAAGTTCTGGTTATTTGTGATGTGGAAGAAGAATATGCCCAGCTTTTTACAAATTACTTAAAGAAACAAAGGGAGCTTCCGTGGGAGATTCATACATATACAAGTGCGGAACAGCTGCTTTTACAGGAAAAAGAAGGTTGTGCTGTTCTGGCAGTTGCGGAGTCAACTTACTGTGAGGAGATAGAAAGCTTAAATCCCGGAAGACTTGTGGTATTGAATGAAAGCGGGATATTACGCTGGGAAAACATGCTTTATGTGGATAAATATCAGCCTGCGGAGGAAGTGCTGAGGTTCCTGCTCCGGATCTATGCCGAAATAGCTGATTCCAATTGGCCGAGGCTCAGTAAAAATCAAAATGTAGTATTTTGGGGTCTCTATTCTCCGGTTCACAGAAATCTTCAGACCTCCTTTGCGCTGACCATGGCGCGGTTATTGGCGGAAAAGCACACAACACTTTATATCAATTTCGAATACTGCGCCGGCATCGGTGAGCTTCTTCCGGATATGCAGACTATGGATTTGGCAGATCTGTTGTATTTTCTAAATTCAGAGAAGGACAAGTTCAAAATCCGAATGCAGAGTATTTGCAGAAAAATAGGGTCGTTGGATTATGTGCCGCCTATGAAATCAGGACAAAATCTGCTGACGATCAGACCTTCGGAATGGCTCGAACTGTTTCGGAAAATTGAGGAGCTGGGAGAATATGAATATATTATTTTGGACTTGAGTGAGAGTGTTCAGGGTCTCCATGAGATATTGAAAATGTGCAAAAGAATATTTACCTTAAGAGCGGATGACAGAGTGGCGAGAAGTAAGATTCTTCAATTTGAACAGTTGCTGTCAATGGAATCCTGTGAAGATATCACGGAAAAGACAAGAAATCTGACTCCGCCTCATATCAGGCGTATGCCGGAGGGTATGGAACAGCTTACCAGAGGGGAATTGGCAGCATGGGTAAACAAAATATTGGAGGAAGAGTAGGAATGGAATACGGAGAATTGAAGAAACAGTTACGAATCCGTGTACAGGAACGTATGGATTATTTCAAGGACATGACAGATGAGGAAGTAGAGGATGTCATAGATGAGGTGATTCTGCAACAGGATAATCTGTCCGTATGCTCCGTGGAATTGCGAAGAAGACTGAAACGGGAGCTGTTTGACTCTTTGCGCAGATTGGATATTCTTCAAATTTTTGTGGAAGACAATTCTGTAACAGAGATTATGATCAACGGCACAGATCATATATTTGTGGAGCGCGGAGGCAGACTTCAGGAGCTGGATGTCGGATTTGATTCTGTGGAGAAACTTCAGGATGTCATACAACAAATCGTAGCAGGATGTAATCGAGTGGTAAATGAATCCTCTCCCATTGTAGACGCCAGGCTTCCCGACGGTTCCAGAGTAAATGTGGTGATGAATCCCGTGGCACTAAACGGTCCCATAGTTACCATACGTCGATTTCCGGATAAACCGATAACTATGGATTTATTGATAAGAAGCCACTCCATTTCTCCGGATGCTGCAGAATTCTTAAAGAAATTGGTAAAGTCCGGCTACAATATTTTCATCAGTGGAGGAACCGGAAGCGGAAAGACCACCTTTCTGAATGCCCTGTCACAGTTTATTCCGGAGGACGAGCGTGTGATTACCATAGAAGACAGCGCAGAACTACAACTATTGGGTCTGCGGAATCTTGTGCGACTGGAAACCAGAAACAGCAATGTGGAAGGATGTAAGGAGATCAGTATCCGTGATTTGATTCGGGCAGCACTCCGGATGAGACCAAACAGAATCATCGTAGGTGAAGTCAGAGGGGCGGAGGCGATTGACATGTTGCAATGTATGAATACCGGTCATGACGGCAGTATGTCCACCGGACATGCAAACAGCGGAAGAGATATGTTGGGGCGTCTGGAGAATATGGTTCTTATGGGAATGGAGATTCCTCTGGTTGCGATACGGCAGCAGATTGCGTCGGGAATAGATGTGTTGATTCATCTTGGCAGAATCCGGGATAAAACAAGAAAAGTTCTGGAAATCTCAGAGGTGATAGGATTGGAAAACGGAGAAATCAAGCTAAATCCTCTATATATGTTTGAGGAAACCGGAGAGGATGGAGATGGGCATGTTGTTGGAATGCTTAAGGAAAAAGGAAGCCTGCTGCGAAAAAGCAAGCTTAAAGCGGCGGGATTATCGTAAATACCAGTGGAAAAGAGGGGAGAAGCTCTCGGCAATAGTGCTGTCTGTGGGGGTTACGGGGGCTCTGGCATATTTTTTCTATAAGAGTCTGTGGGCTATGATGCCGCTTTCCTTTGCAGGAATTTTCTTTTTTCGACGCATTCGTCTTGAAAAGGGACAGAGAGAACGGGAAGAACTGACAACACAGTTTAGGGAATGTATCCTGGCAGTTACGGTCTTGATACAAGCAGGATATTCGGTGGAAAATGCTTTTGTCGAATGTTATCCGGATATGGAACTGATGTACGGAACGCAATCAAATATATGTGAGGAGCTGAGGCTGATTCGAAGAGGGCTTCGTATTAACATTTCGTTGGAGGAACTGTTGGCGGATCTTGGTGACAGAAGCGGATGCAGTGAAATAGTTCAATTTGCAGAAGTATTTGATATTGCCAAAAGAAATGGCGGAAGTCTTCCGGAGGTGATCGGCTGTTCGGCTGATCTGATAGGAAACAGAATCGAAAGCAGAAGAGAAATGAGTATACTTTTGGGTGGTAGAAAAATGGAGTTGGGGATCATGAAGATGATTCCGTTTGCCATCATTCTCTATTTGGAGGTTTCCAGCAAAGGATATTTTGACAGCTTGTATCACAATTTCAAGGGAATCTTGATTATGAGTATATGTCTGGCAGTGTATTTGATGGCATTTGTTCTGGGGGATAGGACACTAAAGAAGATTTCGGACAGTTTTTTGTGAGGTGACAAACATGAAAGTTCTTGCAAGGGCTCTTTACCATAGATTATTTACTGCGGAGCATCCTGTCTTTCGCAGCGCTTCCGTAGAAACAGATTTACTGAGTCTGCATACAGGGGGCGATGCAGAGAGGATTAAGGAAGCGTATTATGTCAAAAAAATATGTATCGCTATGATGATTCTGTTGGTGGGATCTATAATCGGAGTACTGTTAAGATTTAGTGCCTCTGCAGATTCTGAACTGGGGGAAGATTATTCCGTTGCCAGAGGGGGAGATCAGGACGAGGCACAACAGATGATTCTGACTGCAAATGACGGAATTGGGGATATGAATTTCACATTGGAAGTTTCTCCGAAATTAATGAACCGGACAGAGCGGAATGCGCTGATTCAGGAATTTTTTGATCAGCTGGAAGGATTAATTCTGGGGGAGAATACGGATTTGAATCATGTTGTATATAATCTGCAGCTTAAGAATACATATGCCGGCTTTCCTTTTCAGATTTCCTGGGAAAGCAGCCGTATGGATTTGCTGGACAAAAACGGCAAAATCGGAGAGGTTCAAGAGACGGTTCCGGTGGAATTAACGTGTAAACTAAAGTATGGAGAGTATCTGGAGACAAAGGTGATGAATGTGTCTGTCGTTCCGCCTTCCTATTCTGAAGACGAATTGGCATATCTGGAATTACAGGAGTATTTAGTGAAGCTTGAGTCCGGAAACAGAGAGGAGGAAAGATTCTTTTTGCCGAAAGAATGGAAGGGCAAAGAGCTTACATGGAAAAAGGAAGTGGGGGACTACAGTGTTATGATCTGGATGTTGACACCGGTTGTTGCAATGCTGCTTTTTGTTTTGTCTGACAGAGATTTACATTCTAAGCTTGAGCAAAGGCGACAAAGGATGCACTTGGAATATCCTGAGATTGTACATAAGCTTGCTCTTTATGCGGGGGCCGGTATGACAATCAGAGGAGCTTTTCGTAAGATTGGAAGAGACTATGCGAAGAAAGAGAGGAAGGGAGGTGAAAGGCCAACCTATGAAGAAATACTATATATTTGCAGAGAACTGGATACAGGTGTGTCCGAGAGGACAGCCTATGAAAACTTCGGCAGACGGACCGGGCTCAGGGAGTATATCAAGCTTTGTACCTTGCTGGGACAAAACCTGAAACGCGGTAATTCAGCCCTCCTTGAAAGGCTTCGGGAGGAAGCTGATAACGCTCTTCAGGAAACGATTTTACAGGTTAAGAAAGCAGGAGAAGAAGCAGGCACAAAGGTATTGATTCCGATGGTAATGATGTTGGGAGTTGTTATGGTTATGATTATGGTTCCGGCATTCGGAACCATGTGAGTTATGGGAAATGTCGGAAAGCTGTTTTATGCTACACAAAGATAACTTGTAGAATAGATAACTTGTAGGATAAAGAAGGAGAAAAATATGGAAAGATTAAAAGGAATGAAAGATTTTATCAAAGAAGAGGATGGCATGGGAACCGTAGAGATAGTGTTGATTATCGTGGTTCTGGTTGGCTTGGTGGTTATTTTCAGAAATCAGCTTACTCGAATAGTGAATAGTCTGTTCAGTAAAATTACAGCACAAACGGATACTTTTTAATGAGACGACAAGAAGGGTATTTGACAGTTTATCTTACTTTGTGTCTGACGATTATCTTATCCATCTATCTGGGGATGATAGAGGCTGCGAGAAGAAATGGGGGAAAGCTGGAAGCCGCCTGTGCGTCGGAGATAGGATTGCAGAGTATCCTGGCAGAATATCATAGAGAATTGTTTCACCGTTACAATATGTTTGCAATAGATTCTTCCTATGGATCGGAGATTAGCGGCAGACGTAATACGGAGGCGCATCTTTTGTATTATATCAATAATAATCTTCATGTTGATAATTCGGCTTTTGCAGGAGGACTTGTGAAAGATTTTTTTGAGCTCTCTGCTGAGGATGCGGCATTGTCCGGAGTGTCTGTTCTGACTGATTGGAACGGTGCCGTGTTTCGGGAATGCGCAATAGAGACCGTTAAGGAGGATTATGGTCTGGGGTTTCTTGAGAGCATCAAAGATTGGATGCGAGTGATAGAAATCAATGGACTTGAAGGTATGGATGTTGAAAGCCAAAAAAGACAGATGGTAAGCAATCTGGAATCCTATAATGGCATGGAGATGCAGATTTCTGAGGAAGAAAGCGTCAAGGTGGAGGTTGAGAATCCATCCGGATATTTGGACAGTAAGATAAATAAAGGAATCCTGCCGATGGTGATCAAAGATACAGATACAATTTCGGGTAAGAGAGTGGGGGTGGAGAACCTCTACACCGGCAGATATGCATCGGGATGTATCTCTTCCGGAAATATGACCGCAAACAGTGCGGATGATTTTGTAAATCGGTTTTTGTTTCAGGAATACCTTCTGAGATACATGAGTCACTATGGTGAAAATAATAAAGAGGGTGCGCTTGAATATCAAATTGAATACTTATTGGCAGGAAAAGATAGTGATGTTGAGAATCTGAAAAGTGTTGTTAACAGGTTGCTTGCGATAAGGGAGGCTGCCAATGTCCTGTATTTATATTCAGACAGGGAAAAAAGAGCGGAGATTACGATTATGGCAGCAGCTATTTGCGGGATTTTTTCAATTCCGGGACTTTTGCAGGTTGTGGAAGGAATTATTCTGTTGAGTTGGGCTTCGGCTGAAAGTCTGTATGATATCAAAACACTGCTGGCCGGCGGCAGGATTCCGCTGATTAAGAATGCAGCGAGCTGGCATTACAGTCTGGAAAATGCAATTTACGGAGAAACCACGGATTGGGGAGCAGAGGGACAAGGACTTTCCTACGAGGATTATTTAAGGGTTCTTATGATGCTGACAAACCTGGATACTCTGACTGGGAGAGCAATGAATATGATTGAGGCCGATATCCGAAGAACACCGGGAAACAATTTTTTTCGCTTGGATGCCTGCTATGTCAAAGTAGAAGCGGAAATCAGAATTAAGAGTTCATATGGGTATGAATATAAGATATTAAGATCGGGTGCTTATTAATGAAAAAGGAGGCGGGAGGAGACAGTCTCTCTATGGAAAAATACTGATGCAACAAAATAAAATAACAAATAAAGAAAAACCTTCTCCGACAATTATTGAAGTAGAGAGGGTGTCTCCCCTCGCCTTCTTTTTCAGGGCACTGCGAGCGGGAATGACAGTGGAGGCTGCAATTGTTCTGCCATTATGCCTGTTTTTTCTGCTGAATCTGAGTTCCGCTATTGAGATGATAAGAATTCACAATCATTTGCAGCTCGGGATGTTGGAAAGCGGAAATAAGGCAGCACTATACAGCTGCGAATTCAGTTCAGAGGGATTATCGGGACTTGTGGCGTCAGTGTATGTGTGTAACGGGATGGCGGATTATGTTGGAGATAAAAAATTGAATCATTCGCCACTGACCAATGGAAAAAGCAGTTTTAGGCTGTGGGAGGACGGGACAGAAGATGAATTGGATATTACGGTAATGTATTCCGTGAGCCCAATGTTCCCCATGATTGGATTTCGTTCTTTCTATTTGGCAAACAGATATTGCGCTCATAAATGGAATGGATACAATATAGCGGGCACACCGGTGTCAGAGGCGGTAGTATATGTCGCGGAAACCGGAGAAGTATGGCATAGGATCAGAGAATGTACTTATTTGCAGTTATCGGTCAGGCAGGTGGCTGCTTCCGGCATAGAAGGAGAACGAAATCAACAGGGCTTGAAATATACTTCTTGCGCTATTTGTGCAAAGGGTGCTGTTCCGTTACAGCTGTATATTGCCACAGAAGGCAATCATTATCATTATCGAAGAGATTGTCCGGGTCTGAAGAGAACGGTGTATTCCATAACATTGGAAGAAGCAAATGGACATGGATATCGAAAGTGCAGTCGTTGTGGAGGATAAGATGTATGTGGCAAAAAGGGATTACGGGAATCTGGCTATTGATGTTAAGCGTTTCGGATATAAGAAAGAAAAGTATACCTATATGGATGTTTTGGGTGGGTCTGACGGCAGCAGCAGGAATACTGTTTGCGGAGATGATTGCGGGTAGATTAGTGATTTTGTCGCTTTTAGCTGCAATTTGGCCCGGAATATTATTTCTTGGAATCGCCGTGATTACAAAAAACGTGGGATGTGGAGATGGTATTGCCTTGATATTGTTGGGGCTTATGAGTGGGCAAAGACTTTGTCAGGCAGCATTCATGGCGGGACTATTGATTAACTCCCTGTTTGGAATCGCTGTTTTAATATTAAAAAAGGCAAGGAAAAATACATGTATTCCTTTCCTGCCATTTTTAACGATGGGCTGGGTAATCGTTGAGGGTTTTCAATTTGGGAGATTGTAAGGTGAAAGAAATAAAAGCATATCTTACCGTGGAGGCTTCCATTGTTCTTCCGCTGGTGATAAGTACCATTGTGATGACTGTGTTCGCTTTTATATATCAGTATGACAGGTGCCTGATGGAACAGAATGCTGCAATGTTGGCTTTATACGCGGACAGCTTAAGAACACAAGAGGCTGATGAATGGAGATACCTGGTAAGCTCCCGGATAAGTGAACAGAATGAAAATGCCTTCTTGTTTTGGAAGCAAAAGAAAATGGAGATCAGTTTGAGGAATAATGTTGTAGAGGTTGCCGGTGAAGGAGAATTCCCGGTGCCATTACCGGAGTGGAATCTGATAGAAAATGACAGTGAATGGGTTGCCAAAGAAAGTTTTAAATTAACAAGACTGGAACCGGCGGCATTTGTTAGATTTTGTCATATAAAAGAGAGGAGTGAATAGGAATGCAGACAGAGTTTATTAAGAGTTTGAATTGTAACTACGAACGGATTTCGTTGAATGAAACACCGGACGAGAAAAAATATCAGTATTGTATTATCGGCAGAGGTGGGATAAAGGGGTTACTGTCATGTGATCTGAGATATATTAACGGACTGAGCTATTTATACTATGATATATCCTCCAAACAGAATATATCCCAGCTGTATGGAAAAAAATGTATCTCCAGAGAGTGGATTGTGAATTTTTTCTGGAGTTATCGACAGGTACGCCGGGAATTGGAGCGATTCCTTCTGGATTCCTCAAATCTTCTTTTGTTTCCGGAACAGATTTATCAGGATGTAGAGAGCGATTCTTTTGGATTTATCTATTTACCCTATTATGAAGAAGATAATGGAATAAAGAAATTGATGGATTTTTTTCTGGAACATATGGACTATGAAGATGAGGAACTGGTGATTTGTGTCTATTCGATATATGAAAAATTGGAGCAAAAAGGAGACGCTTATCTGCAGTCTGTGATTTTTGAGGATGTAAAGAAACTGGAAGAGGCTGCGGAAGAAGAGCAGCCGGAACCATGCAGGGTGTCCGGGGAATATGAAAGCAATGAACTGACTGAGGAAATTGTACAGAAGGAGGAAACGATTCAGAAAAAGCACTTCTTTGGTCTGTTTGATGGAAAAAAGAAGAAGGATAAAGAAATCCGTGATAATTACAGACAGAATATGCAGGAAATGATGACATTGAGTAAGGTGGCGGAAGATATAAACTACAATCGGGATCTCGGGAAAACAGTTTATATTGAGGCACCTGAAGAACCTGCGATAATTCAAAGAAAGCTCAGAACGCCGGAGGGAAAGCTGATTGCGTCGGTTGAAGAAAACGTGATGACATTGGGCAAAAAGAAAGGGGAGGCGGATATTGTTCTGGAGGACGCATCTATCAGCAGACTTCATGCAAGAATAATAAAAGAAGAAAGTATATATTACATAGAAGATTTGAATTCTACCAATGGAACATTCAAGAATGGTCTGCAACTGCAACCGTATGAAAAGAGAGAGCTGAATGAAGGAGATGAGATTAAGTTAGGAAGAATAGCGCTGATTTTTGCTTAATATTTGATAAATTGGCGGTAATATGTTATACTTCATTGTAAAATCAGGCGAATTATGGTAAGAGGAATCTGTTTTTTGGAGTGATAAGCGTGAAGGATTGGAAAAGATTACCGTTTATTTGTGTTGGGCTGGCAATCTGCAATGTAATAATATATTTGTGTTGTCTTTTCGGAATTGGCGATTTCTATATTGCAGGCGGGCTGGATGCACCGGCGGTGATTGGGGAAGGGGAGTATTACAGAATTATTAGTTCTTTGTTTCTTCACGGAAATTCAACGCATCTTTTTAATAACATGATGATTCTATTGTTTTTGGGAGCAATGTTAGAGAAGGAGCTGGGACATGTCCGGTTTCTTGTTCTGTATTTTCTGTCCGGAATCGGAGGGAATCTGTTATCCCTTTATGTTAAGGTCAGAGAAGCAGAAGCAGCAGTTTCCATTGGAGCCAGTGGAGCAGTGTTTGGATTGGATGGGGTTTTGGTGGCGATGGTGCTGTTCTGGGGGAAGAAACCAAATGATATGACACCGCAAAGAGTGATTCTTGTGGTTCTTCTTTCGTTATATAGTGGATTCACGTCAACAAATGTAGATAATGCAGCCCATATTGGGGGCCTGATCACCGGTTTTACAGCGGGGTGTATTGTTTGTGCCATTCGTCATGTGGGTAAGAAGAACTCTCACATAGGGGATGAGAGTGCATTCGGGAGGTAAAGGTATGAATATCAACATTTATTATGGAGGTCGTGGATTGATTGATGACCCGACATTGTTTGTAATAAATAAGATGCAGGAAGTTCTGGAAGAACTTCGTGTTAATGTGAACCGTTATAATCTATATGAAAATAAAGGTGCCATTACAACCTTGCCCCAGACATTAAAGGAGGCGGATGGCATTGTTCTCGCCACGACCGTGGAATGGTATGGTATTGGCGGATATATGCAGCAATTCTTGGATGCTTGCTGGTTGTTCGGAGACAAGGACAAGATATCAGGAATCTATATGTGTCCTGTTGTTATGTCTACTACTTATGGAGAACGGGAAGGCAAGCTGAATCTGGCTACTGCATGGGAGATTTTGGGAGGGAGACCCTGTAGTGGTTTATGCGGCTATATCGAAAACACTGTTTTGCTTGAGATGAATGAGCAATATCTTAGAATAATTGAAAAGAAAGCTGAAAATCTGTATAGGACGATCAGCCAGAGAATGGACAGTTTTCCGGCCAGCAATCAGGCTGTAAAACAGAAAATTGCGGTTCCAAAATCAAATGATTTAACTCCGCAGGAAACGGAACAGCTTTCTCAGTATGTATCAGATGACAGTTATGTGCAACGCCAGAAACAGGATATTCAGGAATTGGCCAGCCAGTTTCGAGATATGTTGAACGAAGAGGGGACTGACAGCGAAGAGGAATATGTCAGTGCGTTTCGGAGAAGATTTAAACCGCAGGCGGGATTTGAAGCCAATTATTCCATTACGATTGAAGAGAAGAAGAAAAAGTTTATTCTATGTGTAAGCGGACCTGAATTGGAATGTTATTATGGCAGTCTGGAACAACCTGATGTGGAGGTCCAGATGAAGCGTTCCACCATGGAAGAGATTGTTAGCGGAAGGATGAGCTTTCAGAGAGCATTTATGTCCGGTGAGATGAAGACAAGAGGGGATTTTAAAATATTGAGAACTCTTGATCAATTGTTTCCTTTTGAAAATTAAAAATTATGATTTGAAGTGATAGCTAGGAGGAAAAGAAATGGAATGTATTTTTTGTAAAATTGCAAATGGAGAAATCCCATCAAAAACGTTGTATGAGGATGAGCAGTTTCGGGTTATTTTAGATATAGGAGCAGCTACCAGGGGCCATGCCTTGATTTTGCCTAAGAAGCATGCGGATAATCTGTTTGAATTGCCGGATGAATTGGCAGCAGAAGTGATGAAGCTTGCAAAAAAAATGGCACTTACGCTGAAGGGAAAGCTGCATTGTGACGGATTGAATCTCGTACAGAATAATGGGGCGGCAGCCGGGCAGACAGTTTCTCATTTTCATTTACATGTCATTCCAAGATATGAGGGAGACAATCAGAATATCAACTGGGTGCCGGGGCAGCCTTCTCAAGATGAATTGGAGAGCGTCAGAAAGGAAATTACTGAATAAATGAGAACAGTACATGTCAGTGAAATAACGGAAAACATCAAAGAAATGTGTATTGAAGCCAATCATTTTCTTACAGAAGACATGAAGTGTGCATTGACAACGGGGGCGAAAGAAGAAAAGGCGCCCCTGGGACGGCAAATATTGGAACAGCTTCAGGAGAATCTTAATATTGCAGGAGAAGATATGATCCCGATTTGCCAGGATACCGGAATGGCTGTTATCTTCATGGAAATCGGGCAGGAGGTTCATTTTGAAGGTGGAATTCTGGAAGAGGCTATCAATGAAGGCGTTCGAAAAGGATACACAGAAGGCTTTCTGCGTAAATCTGTAGTGAATGACCCTATTGTTCGTGAGAATACCAAGGATAACACTCCTGCGGTTATTCATTATGAAATGGTTCCCGGAGATAAGGTTAAAATAACAGTTGCTCCCAAAGGATTTGGAAGTGAAAATATGAGTCGTGTATTTATGCTGAAACCTGCAGACGGAATAGAGGGTGTCAAGAATGCGATTTTGACAGCTGTAAAGGACGCAGGTCCCAATGCGTGTCCTCCGATGGTGGTGGGAGTGGGAATTGGAGGCACCTTTGAAAAGTGTGCGCTGATGGCTAAAAAGGCGTTGACACGTCCGGTTAATGTGAGGTCGGATATTCCGTATGTTTGTGAGATGGAAAAGGAGCTTTTACATAAGATTAACTGTTCGGGTATCGGTCCCGGGGGGCTTGGAGGAAGTACAACCGCACTGGCTGTGAATATTAATACTTATCCCACTCACATAGCAGGGCTTCCTGTGGCGATAAATATTTGTTGTCATGTTAATCGTCATGCGGTTCGCGTTATTTAATCTGAAGGATGGAAGGAATCAATAAATGGATAGACATATAAATGTACCGATGAATCAGGAAACGGCAATTTCGCTTCACGCAGGAGATTATGTTTACATTAGCGGCACTATTTATACAGCAAGAGATGCAGCACATAAGAGAATGTATGAAGCTTTGGAACGAGGTGAGAAATTGCCCCTGGATATGGAGGATAATGTTATTTATTATATGGGACCGTCTCCGGCAAGAACGGGACGACCTATTGGCTCGGCAGGACCAACTACAGCCAGCCGCATGGATAAGTATGCCCCCTCTCTTATGGATTTGGGATTAAAAGGTATGATTGGAAAGGGAAAGAGAAATCAGGCTGTCAAAGACGCGGTGGTTCGCAATAAGGCAGTTTATTTTGCGGCGGTAGGCGGTGCAGGAGCTTTGCTCTCTAAATCTATTATTGCCTCAGAGGTTATTGCGTATGATGATTTGGGAACAGAGGCGATACGCAGGCTGGAAGTGAAGGATTTCCCTGTAATTGTGGTAATGGATTCCGAAGGAAACGATTTGTACGAGACTGCTGTTGCTGAGTACCGGGTGGATTGCTAAAAGGACTGAGAAAACATTCTTGAAAGGTTTATGACGTGAAAAGAATCATACTGATGGTGCTGAAACTTTTCTTTCGGGTACCGTATTATATGTTTGGTATATGGTGGTGTGGGAGAAAAAAGGATTATAATTTAGAAAAATCGTATGCCTTTGTGAAGAAGGTCACCCAAGCTGCCAATAAGGCCGGGCGGGTTACCATTGAGACACAAGGACTCGAAAACATTCCGGAAGAGAATGGTTTTATCTTTTTCCCGAATCATCAGGGCCTGTTTGATGTACTTGTATTTTTGGAGTCCTGTCCGGTACCGTTTTCATTTGTGATAAAGAAAGAAGCAAGTAAAGTGATATTGTTGAAGCAGGTTATTGCAGCACTCAGATCCGTTTCAATAGACAGGGAAGATATACGCCAGTCTATGCAAGTTATTAATCAGGTGGCAGAAGAAGTGGGAAAAGGAAGAAATTTCCTGATATTTGCAGAGGGCACCAGAAGCAAACAGGGAAATCAACTATTACCCTTTAAAGGGGGAACCTTTAAAAGCGCTGTGAAAGCTAAGTGCCCTATTGTACCATGCGCGTTGATAGATTCGTTTAAGCCGTTTGATGAGAATTCAATAGCACCGGTCACGGTGAAATTAATTTATCTTTCCCCGATATATTATGAGGAGTATCATATGCTCAAAACTCCGGAGATCGCTGATTTGGTAAAATCCAGAATAGAAGAAGCAATAGAGGCTAATACTTAAGAGGGTGTAAGGAAAATAATGTGGTGAAAACGATAGTTTATAGTATATAAAAAAACGATTGACAAATAGCGAAGGCTTGGTTATAATAAGTTTTGCGTCACGTGGTGAGGCGAAATTGCATATTGGCAGAGACGTAGTTCGGATTATGGAGAAATACTCAAGAGGCCGAAGAGGCGCCCCTGCTAAGGGTGTAGGTCGGG
>CALZBR010000038.1 GCA_945621435.1 uncultured Lachnospiraceae bacterium | reverse complement strand
GTTATTCCTGCATTATTTACAAGAATATCTATATGTCCGTAATTTCTGACTGCTTCCTCTACCATTGCCGCACAAGCAGTATAGTCAGACACATTGCAGCATACGGTTTCTGCTTCTCCGCCATTCTCACGAATGGTTTTAACGGTTTCCTCTGCTTTTTCCCTGGAACCATTATAGTTAACCAGTACCATAGCACCTCTTGCTGCCAATTCTATTGCCACAGCCTTACCGATGCCACGACTTGCTCCTGTAACCAGTGCAATTTTACCGTTTAATTCCTTCTTCATTTCTTCCATTTACTGTTCCGCCATTTCTGACAAAAGCTTTTCCAAGTCTTCTATCTTGTCCACGTTTTTCACAGTCACATCTTTATTAATCTTTCTCATGAAACCGGTCAATGTCTTACCGGGTCCGATTTCAATGAAAGTATCTGTTCCGTCCTCAATCATTTTTTCAACAGATTCTCTCCATCTGACGGTTCCCGACACTTGTTTTGCAAGGAGTTCCTTAATGACTGTGCTGTCAGTCACTGCAGAAGCTTCCACATTACAATAATAAGGTATCTCGGGATCATGAACCTCAACCTTTTCCAGCTCAACCGCAAGTTTTTCGCCGGCGCCCTTCAGCAGTTCAGAATGAAAAGGACCGCTTACCTTCAAGGGTACGCATCTCTTTGCCCCCTTTTCCTGAAGTGCTGCCGAAGCAGCCTGTACTGCCTTTTCTTCACCTGTTATAACAATTTGTCCGGGACAGTTGTCATTCGCAATTGAAACAATACCTTCCGTCTCCTCGCATACCTTTCTGATCGTATCTGCATCCAGTCCAAGGACTGCGGTCATCGCGCCTCCCACCGGGTAAGCTTCCTGCATGAAAATACCTCTGCTTCTGATCAGTCGGAACAAATCTTCCAGCTCCATAGCTCCACAAGCCGCAAGTGCTCCGTATTCCCCCAAACTTAATCCGGCACAACATTGTGCTCTGAGTCCCTTTTCTTCCAAAACCTTCAGAATAGCAACCTCTGTGGTAAGCATGGCTATCTGCGTATACTCAGTAATATTCAACTGCTCATTTTCCGTAAAACAGAGATCGGCTATGTTTAAGCCTGTAGCCTCGCTTGCCAGATCATAAACCTTTTTGGCAGTTTCATAGGTGTCATAAAAATCTTTGCCCATACCACAATACTGGGCTCCCTGTCCGGGGAATACAAAAGCTATCTTGCTCATTTACCTTACTCCCTTATTTAGCAGCATTTCTGCCTGCTGCATCATTTCTTCAATCATCTCACGACAGGTCATTTCTCTGTCGATGAGTCCCGCAATCTGTCCTGCCATTACGGTACCGTTTACCACGTCACCCTCAACAACAGCCTTTCTCAGTGCACCCAGTCCCAGTTTCTCCAGTTCCTCAAAGCCGGCACCTTCCTTTTCCAGTCGCAGATATTCTTTCGTCATTTTATTGCGAAGAGAACGTACCGGATGTCCTGTACTCATTCCTGTAACCTCAGAATCAATATCCTTTGCCTTCAGCAGCTTTTCTTTGTAATTCTGATGTACCTGTGCTTCTTTCGCAACCACAAACCTTGTGCCGATCTGAACACCCTCTGCTCCCAGCATCAGCGCCGCAGCAATACCTCTGCCGTCAGCGATACCGCCTGCCGCAATCACCGGAATGGATACTGCATCTACCACCTGGGGTACCAGTGCCATCGTTGTAAGGGAACCGATATGTCCGCCGCTTTCCATGCCTTCCGCAACTACAGCATCTGCTCCTGCCCGTTCCATCATACGTGCCATGGCAGAACTTGCAACAACGGGAATAACCTTGATACCGGCTTCTTTCCAGGCTGCCATATATTTTCCGGGATTGCCTGCACCTGTGGTTACCACTTTGATTCCTTCTTCGATTACCACCTTGGCAATCTCATCCGCCTCAGGATTCATAAGCATGATATTTACACCAAAAGCCTTATCTGTCATCTTCTTCCCGGCACGAATCTCATTGCGGACAAAAGAAGCCGGTGCTCCGCCCGCACCAATCAGTCCCATGCCTCCTGCTTCAGAAACAGAAGCGGCCAGGGTATGCTCTGCTACCCAGGCCATTCCGCCCTGAACAATGGGATATTGAATTTCCAAAAGCTCTGTCAGTCTTGTATTCATTCTTCTACGCCCTTGTCGTTCAGATATTTCATAACATCACCAACGGTTACAAGCTTCTCCAGATCCTCAGAAGGAATCTCGATACCAAACTCATCTTCCAGCGCCATAACAAGCTCAAAGAGATCCAGGGAATCTGCATTCAAATCCTCCTTAAAGCTTGTTTCATCTGTGATTTCCACTCCATCAGCGTTCAGCTTTTCCTCGATTAATGATTTTACCTTTTCTAACATTGTTTTTCTCCTTTTCTGAATGTTTTACTTCATAGTTATCTAAACTACATGGAATAGTTTGCAAGTCTGTTTCTTTGAGTTTCAAATATTTTGACTATCAAACTATTAGCAATCAAAATATACAAGATTATTTGTATCTTGTCACTAGGAAAATAGTACTATTTATTCATCATCAGTTTTACCATCGCCTGATTCAGTCCGTCAACCGTCAATTTATACATGGGAAACAGTTCTTTGATTGCAGTTTCAGCTTCTCTCCATGGTGCTCTTCCCGGCGCCATCTTTGGATTCAGCCAAACTACCTTCTTATACTTTTTCTTCACAAGCTTTAGCCATTCCCAACCGCATAAACCACCGTTAGGTCCCCGATAATTACCCGTATCAGAATATAATTCTTCAGGTGCCATAGCGGCATCCCCTACAATAATCACTTTATAATCGCTGTCTATGTTGCGAAACATCCACTCCGTATCGATCCAGTCCCCGTTTTCACATTCCGGTGTCTTATACAGCTTGCTGTAGATACAGTTATGAAAATAATAGGTTTTTACATCCTTGTAATGATTGGATTTATGAATTGCCTGAAACAGATCATTCAACATGGAACTGAAGGGAATCATTGTACCGCCGGAATCCATCAGCAGGAGCAGTTTGACGGCATTTTTCCTCGGTTTCTGCATCACGATCTGCAAACAGCCGCCATGATTACAGGTTTTATTTACGGTACCGTCGATATCCAGTTCTGTCTCCGGTATGTCCAGTCGGGAAGAAAACTGTCTCAGCTTTCGAAAAGCAAGCTGAAACTGCCGGTTCTCCAACACCCTGTCATCTCTGAAATCCCTGTATTTTCTGGCGCCAACCACGGAGAATGCAGACTGGTATCCTGTCTGACCTCCGACACGCACACCGCCAACATTACCTCCCATATTACCGAAGGAGGTTTTTCCCATGGTCCCGATCCAAAAGCTTCCACCGTTATGCTCTTCATTCTGATCCTTCAGCCGTTGTTTGAAGGTCTCTTCCACCTGTTCCTTATCAACCTGAATATCCTCCATCTGATTCAGATGTGCCCTTGCCTCTTCATGCGCCAGCTCCAGCATATCAGACTTATCCAGCCAGCGCAGCATTTCTTTCCCCACTTCTGTCTCTTTTTGAGCAGGTTTAAAGCACTCCTCAAATGCCATATCAAATTTGTCAAAATCAGTTTCGCTCTTGACCAGGATCATTCGAGCCACATAGTAAAAATTGGTGAAAGAACTATCACAAAGTCCCTTGTCAAGAGCTTCCTGCAATGTCAGGAACTCTCCCAGAGTGACATGTAATCCCTTTTCCCTCAATGTATAAAAAAACTTGGTGAACATTCTATTTGCCCTCAATCATCAGTCACTATAATATTGTTTCGTGTCTTACCAGTTCCAGATCTTCGTCCTTTTTTACAACAACACCGACAAAAGGCAGCTCTTTCTTGATTCTTTCGGCAGAAATACCGCCGAGCTGCAATGCGTTCACCCAGTCAATCAGTTCAGAAGTACTGGGCTTCTTGCGGATATCCCGGATACTGCGGATCCGGTAGAATACATCCATGGCATTCTTCAACAGATTCTCTTCCACATCAGGATAATGAACCCTGACGATCTCTTCCATCAACGCTTCCTCCGGAAAATCAATATAATGGAAAATACAACGTCTCAGGAAGGCATCCGGCAATTCCTTCTCCGCATTGGATGTAATGATTACAATGGGGCGGTTTTTCGCTTTAACTGTACGCTTTGTCTCATTGATATAGAACTCCATCTGATCCAACTCCCACAAAAGATCATTGGGGAATTCCAGATCAGCCTTGTCGATTTCATCGATCAAAAGCACTACCTGTTCTTCACTGTCAAATGCTTCTCCAAGTTTGCCAAGCTTAATATACTTTGCAATATCGTTTACACCTTCTTCTCCAAACTGGCCGTCATACAGTCTTTGGATCGTGTCATACACATAGAGCCCCTCCTGTGCCTTGGTAGTAGACTTAATATTCCAGATAATCAGTCTTTTCCCCAGTGCTTTGGCAACAGCTTCCGCAAGCATTGTTTTACCTGTTCCCGGTTCTCCTTTGATCAACAGAGGTTTCTTCAAAGCAATGGCAATATTCACGCTTGCCATTAACTCCTGACTTGCTACGTACTCCTGTGTTCCGCTGAAATTTTGATTTTCCATGTTAACTACCTCTCTTTACTCATAATACATGCAACGTCCCGTAATCTCATAATAGGACTCTGCCAGATTACTTAAGGTGACGCACCAATATCGGTTTACATTATCTACCGTGGTAATACATACCGCCATGCCCATCAGATTGCCGTAACCATCCACAACCGCGGAGCCCGACATCCCATGGACCAGGTCAAAACTGACCTCTGTAAACGTTCCGTATTTTTCGAAATGTTCCGGTTTCTTTTCCTTGTTCAACAGGATTCCTTTCCTGTTTTTCCAGATTCCACCGTATTCATCTACGCATTTAAGCCCAACATCTATACCCGATTCATTTGCCATCTCTCTCCAACTGCCCATATTCACATGTATGGTTCTCAGTTCACGAAACAAGTCATCCGGAATATTCTCTCTCTTAACGGAAACTAATGCCACATCATCCTCCGTGGCACTGTTACCTGTTCTGCCCAGGACCACGCCTTCTGCACTGGTTCCGTCATAAAAATAAATATCTATAACCGCATATTCTTTTACTACATGATGATTCGTACAGATAATGACCTCCTCTTCATTCATCTCAAGTACAAATCCACTTCCATAGGAATATCCTCCGCCGGAAATATCCTTCCTCAGACGGACCAGTGAAGTACTTAGTTTTTCCAGCACAGCTTCCACGTTATCATCTTCGTATATTCCGGCATCATAGAGATTATAGGCGCCGATAATCCTCTGATCCAGGCGATTGATTTCATGATGGTTGATCAGACTCTGCAGGTTTTCCGGCTGATACACTTTTACTTCAATCTCTTTTTTGGCGGTCAATCCGTAACTGTCCGTTACCGAAAAGGAAACCACACCTATCCCTTCTTCCGTCATATCTATACCGGATAAATCCGCCTTTATTTTCTCTGTCACATCCCCGTCAACCTCATCAACCGCTGTAATCATTTCCAGAAAATCAGGTGTAGAATCCACTGCCACATAATATTCCGGAAGTTCACCGAATACCGGAGCTGTATCTACAACAACGGTTTTTTTCTTTTTTCTCTCGTTGCCGTTGATATCCGTTGCTTTTATCGTAAGTGTATACTCACCACAGCTGTCAAAAGAGACTTTATCCGAAAATATCTTACCGTCAGTTGAAAGAGAAAGCTTTACCTTTCCGCTCAAATCTCTTGACTTTGAGACAAACATTTTAGCAGTACATTCTGAATTCTTCTCTAAATAGAAATCTTCCTTGTGCAATACCAACGTAGGTGGGATGGTATCCTCTATCACGACACAGCTTGTGAATTTCTGCCATCCATGTTGTATCCTCACCTCATATGTACCCTCTTTACCGCAATCAACATTGCTAACATCAATGCTTGTTCCGTCAACCGCCCATTTTGTACCTTTCACATAAAACGCCGGGTCCGTATTAATCTCATCTCCCAGCTCCAACACATACTCAGGCAGTATTAATTCAATACGATATGTGAAATAGAAGATAACTCCGCAACATACCAAAAATAAAACAATGAATGAAGCTATCGCTATTTTTTTCTTTTTGCTCACTTCACAGTCCTTTCTGCATTTATCCTTCTTTATCCTTCCTTCATTCTTGCAATTCATGATAGGACATGCTAAAATAATCATTAATGTACAAAAATATGATACAATAAAACCATAATTGTTTCAATGAAAATTATTTATGGTTATCAAGGAGAACCTTTTATGATACAGAATGTCTTAACCAAGGATAGCACTCTTTCCTTTGAAGTTTTTCCTCCCAAAAAAGACGGTGAGTTTGAAGCCGCTTTTGAAGTATTAAAGTCCCTCAGCCTGCTTTCCCCCGACTATATCAGTGTGACCTACGGAGCCGGTGGCAGCCGTTTTGGCAAAACGGTAGAAATCGCTTCCTATATACAAAATGAGCTCGGTATTGATGCTATGGCTCATATGACCTGTGTTGGGAATAAAAAAGAACAACTGTTGGAAGTCTATGAAGCATTGAAGGCAAATAATGTAAATCATGTTCTTGCGCTTCGCGGTGATCGTCCCAAAGACATGACCGACGAACAGTTTGATTCCAGAGATTTTGCTCATGCCAGTGATATGATTGAATTTCTGAAGGCAAATACCGGTCTCCATATGGCAGGTGCATGTTATCCCGAAAAGCACTATGAGTCTTTCAGTATGGAATCCGATTTGAAAAATCTGAAAACAAAACAGGATGCAGGCGCAGAATTCTTCATCAGCCAGCTTTTCTTTGACAATGATTATTTTTATCAGTTCATGGAAAAAGCAGATAAAAAGGGAATTACCATTCCCATCTGTGCCGGTATTATGCCCATCACTTCAGCCAAGCAAATCGGAACCACCATCACTCTGGCAGGTTCCAGCATCCCCAAGTCACTTGCTGATATCATTGCGGCTTACGGCGATGATCCGGAGGATATGCGCAAGGCCGGGATAGACTATGCCATCCGTCAGATCAGAGATTTACAGGAAAATAAAATCAACCATATCCATCTCTATACAATGAATAAACCTATGATGGCAAAAGAAATCGCAAACAACATTTATCGATAACACCAATTCTACAATCACTGCAAAAACATAAGCCGGCTCTTTCGAGTCGGCTTTTTTCATATCATCTTACCTTTTATTCTTCCGTCCAGGGAAATGCCGGAACTTCTACCTTTTTATCGCGAAGCATCAATTCTTTCACTGCACTGTCTGCACTTTTTCCCTCAAACAGAATAGCATTCACCTGTTCTATGATAGGCAGCTGTACCTGATATTTTTTGGCCAGCTCCATAGCCGCCTTTGCGGAGTATACCCCCTCCACCACCATCTGTACTTCATCCATAGCTTCCTGATAAGTCTTACCTTGCCCAATCAGAATACCTGCTCTCCTGTTTCTGGAATGCATACTGGCACAGGTTACAATGAGGTCTCCAATACCGGACAGTCCGCAAAATGTCTCAAATCTTCCCCCCATTGCGATTCCAAGTCTGGAAATCTCTGTGATTCCTCTGGTAATCAGTGCTGCTTTTGCATTATCTCCATATCCAAGTCCGTCAGCAATTCCTGCGGCCAGGGCAACCACATTTTTCAATGCACCGCCCAATTCCATGCCCAGAATATCAGGGCTGATATATACACGGAATATCTCATTCATAAAGAGATTCTGAATATACTCTGCCGTTGCTTTTGTCTTGGCTCCAACAACAATCGTAGTGGGCAAGCCTCTTCCCACCTCCTCTGCGTGGGAAGGACCTGACATAACCGCCACATCCGCCTGTGGGATTTCCTGTTCGATAATCTCTGTCAGTGTCATCAGGGTATGCTCTTCAATCCCCTTTGCAACATTGAGTATTTTTTGTCCCGGAGCAACAAAACTGCTGAATCTGCTTGCTGTTCTTCTGGTAAAAGAACTTGCCACTGCCATAACCAGCAGGTCTCTTCCTTCCACCGCAGTTTTTTCATCCATCGTAAACTCAGTATTCTCAGAAAGCTTGATTCCGGGCAGCATCTTGTGTTCGTGGTTCTTCCGGAGCATATCAATTTCAGTCTCCAAAGCAGACCACACGCAAATCTCATGTCCGTTTTTCTGCAGAAGGACTGCTAACGCAATTCCCCAGCTGCCTCCTCCCAATATTGTGACCCTTGCCATTCTATCTATTCCCTTCGACAGTTGCTGTCGTTCCTTTCCTGATTCGTTGTCCTGAGAGATTATGAATTTCTTTCTTCCTTCTCCGGTTCCTCTACCCTGTTCTTCTTTGACAAATAAGTCTTTCTCTCTGTTCCCCGGATAAGTCTCTTAATATTCTCCCTGTGTTTCCAATATGCCATCACCATAAGGCAGCCAAACAATATGTACATTTCAATCAGTTGTCCCTGTGTCATCTCCGCAAAGAAACCGTTCTGCCCAAAAATAATGAGCTGTATCATCAAAGCGGCATACACAAGAAGCGAACCCAGGGAGACATAATGGGTCACAAAGAACGGAACAAAAAACATAATCAGGCCGGTGATGATAAAATAAGGATGAAAAGACAATACCATGCCTGCTGTAGCAGCAATTCCCTTGCCCCCTTTGAATCCCATATAAAACGGATAATTATGACCCAAAATGGCGCCTGCACCGGCATACAGACACAATAAATAGATGATCTCATGGTATGAATTACCAAAAATCAATCTCACCAGCCAGACCGCAGCCATGCATTTAAGACAATCCCCTGCAAAAACAATCAGCCCTGCCTTGGTTCCAAGTACTCGTAAAGTATTTGTGGTTCCTGCATTTCCACTGCCATGCTGCCTGATATCAATCCCATGTGCCTTTCCATAAAAATATGCAGACTGAAACAAACCGAATAAATAACCGATCAGCAGACAAATAACCCTAACCATTTTCCCTATTGCTCCTTTTCATTTCTTTCTCTGATGATAAATCTCAGAGGAGTACCTCTGAAACCAAAGGTTTCCCTGATCTGATTCTCAATATATCTGGTATATGAGAAATGCATCAGCTCCTTATCATTTACAAAGATAACGAAGGTTGGCGGCTTAACAGATACCTGAGTAATATAATACAAACGAAGTCTCTTTCCCTTATCTGTAGGCGGCTGCTGCATTGCAACCGCTTCTGTCATTATCTCGTTCAAGACGCCCGTTGCTATTCTCATAGCATGATTTTCGCTTACCATATCAATGGTCTCAAAGAGCTTGTTCAGTCTCTGTCCTGTCAAAGCGGAAACAAAAAGAATTTCTGCATAAGGCATGTAAGACAACACATTTCGTACCTTTTCCGTAAAACGATAAATGGTCTTGTCATCCTTTTCTACCGCATCCCACTTATTGACAGCAATAATAACTGCTTTCCCTCTCTCATGGGCAATCCCTGCAATCTTGGCATCCTGCTCGGTAACCCCCTCTTCCGCGTCAATCACAAGAACAACTATATCAGCCCGCTCCACTGCGCTTACTGTGCGGACAATCATGTATTTTTCCAAATCCTCTTTTATCTTGTTTTTGCGTCTCAGCCCGGCAGTATCAATAAATACATACTCCTTACCGTTTCTCTTGATCTCTGTGTCAACGGCATCTCTGGTAGTGCCCGCAATATCCGATACGATCAATCTGTTCTCACCTAACAGCTTATTGATCAAAGAAGACTTACCTACATTGGGTTTACCAACGATTGCTATTCTGGGACGTTCATCTTCTTCATCCCCTTCGCTTTCCTCCGGAAAATACTCTGCTACTGCTTCCAGCATATCACCGATGCCAAGACGATTCACTGCGGAAATAGGATGAGGGTCGCCGATTCCGAGATTATAGAATTCGTAGGTATCCGCAAGGTGTTTCTCAAAATTATCCACCTTATTGACCACAAGTACTACCGGCTTATGACAGCGTCTCAGCATGTCAGCGACCTTGGCATCCGCATCCACAAGCCCCTGCTTCACATCTACCAGAAAGATAATGACATCTGCCGTCTCCATGGCAATCTCTGCCTGAGCTCTCATCTGGGACAGAATGATATCCTTGCTGTCCGGTTCGATTCCTCCGGTGTCTATCAAAGTGAAATTTTTATTAAGCCAACTGACATCTGCATAAAGACGGTCTCTTGTAATACCGGGAGTATCCTTGACAATCGCTATTTTTTGTCCCACTAATGCATTGAACAGTGTGGATTTTCCTACATTGGGTCTTCCGACAACCGCAACTATGGGTTTTCTTCCCTTCATCTTTTATTCCTCATTTCTGCCACAAATTATTCTTTCAATTCACAGTTCGATAAAATCGTTTCTACAAAGTCATATCCGCTTGATTTTACAATATTAACCGGCACTTGTAAAGCATTTTCCAGCTCTCCAAGACGTATATCATCCAGAAATACATCCTCTCCGCTTCGAAGTACATTCTCAGGTAGCAACAATGTACTCCCCAGGTTCTTCCCTGTCAACTGCTGCATTAAATCCTGACCTGTAAGCAGACCCGAAACCGTAATTCTTTCTCCAAAGAAATAGTTGGTGATGGGGTAGACATGAATCCGGACTCCGGGATATGCCTCCATTATCTGCTCTGCCATAGGAAGGATTGTGGAATATGCCAGCAGTCCTGTCGCAAGGGAAATCTCACCTTTTAGTTGGGAGCCCCTCATCTTGTCCTTCCTCTTTCTTTCCTTCAATGCCGCTTCAAACTCATTTTTGAGCAATCTTAACATTCCCACGCCGTTTTCCAATTGCAGATATCCGTCATATCGCTCTTCCTCCGGCAGCTCCATCTCCGCCAAAAGATACCACTCATCACTGGCATGAATAAAGTGAATCCCATATTTTTCATAACATTCTTTCTGGTATTTTTCAATGGTTTGAATCACCCGGATTGCATCCTCTTTTTCAAAAGGTTCCAGGGGATACAAGCCCTCTCTGAATCTGGTCAGTCCGACCGGAACCACTGATACACTCTCCAGATTCGGAATATACTTCATCATTTCCCGAATACTGAATTCTAATTCCGCTCCGTCATTTAAGCCTTTACACAAAACAATCTGACCGTTCATGCAGATGCCTGCTTCCTTCAGGATATCTACTTTTTTCAGAGCCTCTCCGGCGAACCGGTTGTTCAGCATTTTACACCTCAGTTCCGGATTCATGGTCTGGAAGGAAATATTAATCGGTGATAAATGATATTTACAGATTCTTTCGATATCAGATTCCGACATATTGGTCAAGGTTACATAATTGCCCTGAAGGAACGAAAGCCTGGAGTCATCATCCTTAAAATACAGTGTCTCTCGCATTCCGGGAGGCATCTGATCGATAAAACAGAAAACACATTTATTGCAACAATGCCGATATTCGTCCATCAGACCATTTTCAAACTCTATTCCAAGATCCTCATCAGCGTCCTTGTCCACTTCAAGTAGCCATTGTTCTCCATCCGGTTTCTCTATCAAAACTTCTATATATTCATCCTGGGTCAGAAACTGATAATCAAAAATATCCTCCATTTCGTTGCCATTGATTGATATCAGCCTGTCTCCGGTGGTTATTTCCAATTCTTCTGCGATACTGCCGGGCAATACCCTGCTGACCATGTGCAATTTTTTTCCGGTCTTACCCATGTTATTTCTCCCTTCTTTCCACCTTCTGTAATCTATATTACTAGAAAAATCTTGACGTGTCACTAGCATAATGTTATAAAATAAATGTCCTTTAACATACAGACAATGATTCAAGGAGAAAATCAATGCCGAACTTACAGGAACTCGAAAATGCAATGCCGGTGGCACCCTTAAAGGTCGTTGCCCTTCCCTCTGCCGAAAAGCTGGGACGCAGAATCAACGACTACCTGGTAGACTTCCGCAGAAGCATACACAATGATAAAGTAAAGCAAGACCCCGCCTTTCATGGCTATATCGAAAGTAATTATCTCGTTAACGTTTCTATCCCCCGTTTTGGAAGCGGTGAAGCCAAAGCAGTATTCGGTGAGAGCGTTCGTGGTAAGGATTTATTTCTTCTGGTTGATGTATGTAATCACAGTATTACATATCAAATGAACGGTTATACCAATCACATGTCACCCGATGACCACTATCAGGATTTAAAGCGCGTGATTGCCGCCTGTAACGGTAAAGCTCATCGTATCAACGTTATCATGCCCTTCCTTTATGAAGGAAGACAACATAAACGCAATGGTCGAGAATCCCTGGACTGTGCCTATGCATTGAAGGAGCTGAAGGAAATGGGTGTTTCCAATCTGATCACTTTCGACGCCCATGACCCCAGGGTACAGAATTCCACGCCCTTAAACGGATTTGATAACATTACACCTCCTTATCAGTTCATCAAAGCTCTCCTCAGCCAAGAGAAGGATCTTCTGGTTGACAAGGAGCACCTGATTGTCATCAGTCCTGATGAAGGAGCCTTGGATCGCGCTATCTACTTTGCTAATGTTTTGGGTGTAGATACCGGAATGTTCTATAAACGCAGAGATTACAGTACCATTATCAATGGCAAGAATCCCATTGTCGCTCATGAATTCCTGGGTGACAACATTGATGGGAAGGACATCATTATCATAGACGATATGATCTCTTCCGGCGGAAGCATGATTGATACCGCCAGACAGTTGAAAAAAATGAATGCCCGTCGGGTCTTTATCTGTTGTACTTTCGGCTTGTTTACAGATGGTCTGAAGGCTTTTGACGAAGCTTATGAAAAGGGATATTTCGACAAGGTTGTTACTACCGACCTTACTTATCTGCCTCCTGAGCTCTACACAAGACCTTACTTTATCGAGGCGGATATGAGCAAATTTATTGCCTCCCTGATTGATTTTATGAATCATGATGTTTCTTTGGCAAATACACTTGCCACCACCGAGAAGATTCACAGTGTATTGGATGCATATAACAACAGACGCGAAATGGAGATAGAGTAATTACTCTATCTCCATTTTTTTGCACTCCGGGAAGCTCAATGTCACCTTGAACAAATCTCCATCCAGATATATCTCAAATTCTCCGCCCTGTACTCTGGTCAGACTCTGTGCAATAGACAGCCCCAGCCCGCTTCCTTCCGTACTCCTGGCAGAATCTCCTCTGATAAAACGTTCTGTCAGTTCTTCCGGACTGATATTCATTTGTTGTCTTGAAATATTCTTGATTGAAACATCTATCCTGTCATTCTCTGCCGTAACGTCCACATATACCCTGGTATCCCTCAATGCGTACTTACAGACATTGTTCAGAAGATTTTCCACAACCCTCCACATTCGCCTACTGTCTGCATAAATATATCCGGGTTTGTCTCCTCTCTCAAAAATAACCTCAAGACCGCTCTCCCTAAACTTATCAGAAAATTCTCCGATTCCCTGATTCAGAAGTTCTGTCAGATTCAGTTTCTCTTTATTCAGTATAATATTTCCGGAAGAAATCTTTGACACTTCAACCAGGTCGTCTGTCAGCTGCTTCAATCTCTGCGCTTTTCCATCCAGAATATCAATATAGCTTTTTGCCGGTTCTTCTTTTATCTTCAGACGTTTCAACAAATCCACATAACTTATGATAGAAGTCAGCGGTGTCTTGATATCATGGGAAACATTGGTTATCAGATCCGTCTTCATCTGTTCATCTTTCATGCTGGTCCTGACTGCCTTCTGAATTCCGTCGCCAATATTATTTACACCATCTGCCAGCACTTTGTTTGCTCCGTGAAAGATCCCGGTATCAATCTTGTGCTCCACTTCTCCGTCGTGGATTCTTTCTATGCTTTTTAGAATCTCATTACGTTCTGCATTACTCCGAAACACAAGCACACCGATCACACTATCAAATATAATCAAAATGATCATAATGACGACGGATACCGCAACAGATACTGACCACTGTCGAAAAATAACTACTACTCCTGCAATATTGACGAATAAAAACAGATTATACGGAACGAGCACACTGACTACTGTATTTCTGTGGTTTAGCAGGAATCCCAATACCTTTTTTATCAACGTAAATCCGCGATACAGCAGGCTTCCCTTCCATAGGGTTTTTGCCATAAAACGCCTTACGATGCTATACCAGATAAGACTGATTGTCAGGCTCAAATATATTCCATAGACAGCAAAAGCCAAATACTGCATGGAATCAGACATGAGCAGATTTGTACCCTGCACAAATCCCCGGTCTACCGACTCCATGATTTTCATGAGCAACAGGAATCCCCTATAACACCCGTATCCAAATGCC
Organism: uncultured Lachnospiraceae bacterium; assembly: GCA_945621435.1. Classification (GTDB taxonomy): domain Bacteria; phylum Bacillota; class Clostridia; order Lachnospirales; family Lachnospiraceae; genus Acetatifactor. Next base: position 10,231 of record CALZBR010000038.1, on the reverse strand, counting down.
CCTGCGAGAACAAGCAATACTTCTGTCCAGATTCTCACGGGATAACCCTTGGAACTTTTCCCCTCAAACGTAACAATTCTGCCGACCGTTAACGTAAAATAAATCCCAATCCCGATCCAGCACAAAAGAAGTGCGACAATGACTGTAATAATCCGGTCTACTCCGGGGACAATCCTGTTGTACAGCCTTTCTGCTTCATAAAAAGCATCTCCCCGCACAGAATAGGTACCATCCACTCCCAACCAGATATGAATGGAATCCGGATTTTTATAATAGTTGTCTTCCACCATTTCATAAATCTCGGAATCACTCAAAAAAGCATTTCCCATAAATACCAGGCTGTCCGGATAATAAATCAAATATCCCCGATACTCCGAGAATACTTCTGTTACATTTTCGTCGGATGCCGTTTTTAATTCCTGTATATTGGTATAGGTACTGAGTTTATCCTCCGACATCAGTCGCACAAAATATTTTACATTACTTTTATTCTCTGCGTACGCATTAGTACAGATAATATACCGCTGATAATCTAAGGTCAGAGCATTGACTGCCTCCGCCAGATTGCTCTGTAATCTCATATAATCTATCCAGTTATTGACACTTTCGGAAATATTTTTCCCCGAACTGTTTGTATAGCGCTCAGTCATAAAAGAAATCATGACCTTCATATTCCCATTTTCCTGTACAACCTCCAGGCCATCCAGATTCTGAGTCATAATATAGGCAAATATAAGGTCCTCAAGTTGCGCTTTACCATAACCGGAATTCTCCAGTTCTTCCTCAATACGCTTTATTTCTTCCGGAGATTTTTCCCGAATAACAATATCACCTACATGGTTAAAATCATCAAAGCATACTTGTCCATATTCATCCAGTTTAAAATTCTCCGGATAAACACAGTATCCAAAATAGTTGATAAAGTCACTGAGACTCATCATGCGACTCTCATATCCGATTCCGTATTTTCCCCATTTTATCAAATCATCCAACTGGTATTCCGAAGATACTGTTTTGGCTTTGTTTATCCCAAGCTCTGACACCAGTTCCGAAACATCAATATTCTTTGACAGATCAAACAGACCGTCTGTTTCAAGTCTTTCACGGATTGCGACAAACTGAATGATATCCGATACCGTATTACGAAAAAGATCCTGATATACCTCAGATTCTTCAAATTCCACATTGTTCTCTGCCGGTAAAATCTTGTATACTCTGGAGCCGTCGATGGAATCTACCTTAATATAAGAATTTATGAGCATACCGGCGATGGCCAGAAAAATGCCGGCAGCTGCCAACTGTTGCAATAAAGCAAAACCAAAACTCTTCCACCCGAACTTTTTCATCTTTTCACACTCTTACTGCTTTTCTATCTTATAACCAACACCCCATACAACTTTAAGATAACGCGGTTCTCTGGGATTAATCTCTATTTTTTCTCTGATATGTCGAATATGAACCGCCACGGTATTATCGACTCCGATAGCATCTTCATTCCATATATTCTCATAAATCTGGTCAATCGAAAATACCTTGCCCTGGTTCTTCACCAGTAATAATAATATATTATATTCAATCGGCGTCATTTTTACCGGCTCATCATCCACCGTAACCTGCTTTGTCTCATCATTAATCACAAGACCACCCACCTGGAATATTGCCTTATTATCTGTATTTAAACTCCCCAGTGAAGTATAACGGCGAAGATTCGATTTCACCCTGGCCGCAAGCTCAAGCGGATTAAAAGGTTTTGTTATATAATCATCCGCACCGATATTTAGTCCCAGGATTTTATCCGTATCTTCCGATTTGGCCGAAAGCATAATAATCGGAATGCTGCTGTATTCACGAATCTTAAATGTAGCCCGAATACCATCAAGTCTTGGCATCATAACATCCATGATCAGCAGATGGATTTCTTCTTTTTTTAGCAGTTCGATGGCCTGTTCACCATCATAAGCTTTAAAAATCTTATAGCCGTCCTGTCTGAGATAGATTTCTATCGCATCAACTATTTCTTTATCATCGTCACACACCAATATATTAGCCATCTTTTCTCCCTTCTGCCTTCATAACATACATTACTGACAATAAGTTAACCACAACTTTCTTAAACTGTTCTTAGGAATCATCTTAAAGATTTCTTAATTCCTTACCTTGTAAATATATGAGGGAAGGCATTCTTTATCCACCGGATTTCCTGCCCTTGTATTGCAATCACGTCATAGCGAACGGCGGTGTTATCCCCCAGATGATGTATACACCGATAATAATCCGCCACCTTACAAATCTGTCTTTGTTTCCGATAATCAACCGCCTCAACAGCACTTCCCTTTTCTGTACTGCTACGATATTTTACCTCAACAAAAACGAGGTAATCTTCATGCCTTCCAATAATATCAATCTCTCCCTGTCTGTTGCGAAAATTCATTTCTCTGATCTGCATCCCATGCTTCATCAGATATTCCGCAGCCTTCTGTTCCCATTCTGTTCCTGTTGCCCTTTTATTCATAAGCCCCTTATATTTTTTTCTTTAATCTATCCATAGAATCCACAAATATCAGTATCTCTGCCACGACCTCGTATAATTCCGGCGGAATCATATCTCCTATTTCAAGCCTCGATAAAGTGTCAGCCAGTTTATCATCACGGTGAATCGGCACATCGCTTTCCTTGGCCTTTTCAATGATTTTCTCCGCTAAAACGCCTCGTCCGCTGGCAATGACTTTCGGTGCCTCCTCATCCGGATTATATTCCAACGCAATCGCCTGCTTAACTCTTGATTTTTCCTGTCCCATACAGTTCCTCTTCACATATGCAAATGATTACCGTCAGGTTCTGACATCAAATGCGTGCTGAGATAAAATCATCTCATCCTCCTGTAACAGAGGTGCAATACCGCTGTTCTTATGTCCGTCACCTGCCATACCTGTTTGTTCAACCTCTCTGGTTCTCATAGTACATTTACAGTCGTAACCCCTTTTTTGAAGTCTTTCTGTCAAAAGATTCATATGCTGCTCTAAAAAGACCAGTATTTCTTCGTCAGCAACACAAAAGTTTGTGTTTACCTTAGCATCCTTCATGGTAACATAGACATCCAATGGTCCCAGATTCTCCATGTCAAGATGTAATAACGCACTTACCTGTCCGTCTTTTGCTGCAAGATTACGCTTATTCGTGTATACATACAATTCCCCCCGCGCCTGTGCATGTTGTAACTGCAGCGGAAGCTGTACATAAGTATACATCTGATTAAGCTGATTCATAAAATCAATATTTCCGGATAAGTTTATCGCTGCCTTATATGCTGCTCCGTTTTCGTGACCTGCTGCTTCCAGAACTCCTTTGATTGCCTTTAATTGTCTGTCCAGATTTCTGTATAGCTGTTCTATGTTTTCCGGCTTCTCAACCTGTTCAGGCTGAATCGTCCATTGCTGCTTCAGATATTTCACCAGGGTTTGGGATAACTCACGAATCCTCCCCTCTGAATGATGCAGGAACTCTGTTTTTTGATAAGGGTCATCCTGCTGCAGGATTTTTTGCAGCTCCTGTGATTCAGCTGAATTCGAAACCGCAGTGTCCGGGGTGCGTAATTCCACCGTCTTTTCCTGTGCTTCAATCCCTTCTGACACGCTTCCCATATTCAGCTCATTATCACCACCAATAAAAGGTTTCTGATTTAAGTTATTAAGAATATCGTCAGTTCTCTGTTCTGTATTATCATTTATCGGGAGTTCAACATTCTCCAAGGCTCCCTTTTGTTCCGTATTCAATCCGAAAGGCAACTCTGTATTATTTGAATCGGGCAATACATTCTCGGCTTGTACTTCTGTCACATCAGACAAATTGAATCCAAGCGCCCGGTATAGTTCAAACACTCCCTTGTAATCCCCTTGCGATACCATCTCATCAATTACCTGAGGAAGGGCTTCTATCACCTGTTTTATCCCATCCGTCAAAGCATGGGAAAGATTGCGATAGGAAATGACCTGCTGTAGGTTTTCCTCGTTTACCGCCATCCCTAACTTATGCAGACTCACGATATCTTCGGGCTTTGCCTCCGGATAGCTGTTGATCTCCCGAAACATATGTGATAATGCATTTCTGTTAACCGGCATTCCTGCCTTCATCATTTGCTCTGTCATGGAAATCGTGGTTTGATTCACGGGTAACCCGGACATATCAATGGCCTTTAATACATTGATATCCGCTGATACATTCGTAAACAGCGGACTCAGTGAAAGTGCCTTTCCATTACTTCGCACTTCGAATATGATATTCTGTCCGGGTTCCAGATGAATGCTTTGGTCTACCCTTGCATTCAGAACGACATCACCTGATACTTTTATCTGTACCTCGCTGCCGGTTCTGTCAAGGACTTCCCCCTGTATGGTCTGTCCCGGTGTCAGACTACGTATTTGCTTATAAAGCTCATCCCCATGGGCAAATGCATTGTTTGAAGCCGAATATCCCTTTTCAGAAACAAAGGTGCCTCCGTTCAACAATTGTGTCAGATTCATTCCGTCTCCCTCACGCAACCATATACTATCCTACTATATTTTGACAAAGTTTCCGATAAAACTTCTTCTGTGAATAGGAGTCGGACCGTATTTTTTCAATGCTTCTATATGTGCAGCACTTCCATATCCTTTGTTTGCAGCAAAACCATATTCCGGGAACACCGTATCGTACTCCTTCATCAAACGGTCTCTCGTAACCTTTGCAATGATACTTGCTGCACCAATGGAAATACTCTTGGCATCACCTTTGATGATCGGAACCTGTCTGATTGCAACTCCGGGGATAGTAACGGCATCATTTAACAAAATATCCGGTCCCGGATCCAGTTTACTGATTGCTTCCCGCATTGCCTCATAGGTTGCCTGCAGTATGTTAATCTCGTCAATTCTCTCCGGTGTTGCATAGCCAACGGCACAGGCCACCGCTTCTCTCATAATCACATCATAAAGTTCTTCTCTTTTTTTTTCGGACAATTGCTTGGAATCATTAATATACAGAATCCTGCAATCCTTTGGAAGAATAACGGCTCCTGCAACCACCGGTCCCGCAAAGGGACCTCTTCCCACTTCGTCAATTCCGCATATATAGTCAAATTCCTTATATTTTTCTTCGTATTGGCGAAGACCCTCGATGCGCTGTTTCTCTTTTTCGAGAGCCACAATCCTTTTTTGTGCAGATTCTATTATTTTTTTTACTCCTATACGCTCATCTGATTCGTACAGCTTCATCAATTCCGGCAGATTTTCCGATGTAGCCGACTGAAACAACTCTTTTATCTCCCCGATGCTTGTCATTTGTTCTCCTCCCGGACACTATTGATGTTTCAATACCGTCATCTTCGAAAACGGCCAAATACGAACCCAGGCCTTACCAATAATCTCCGATCTCTTGATATTTCCTACCGCTGTAGTTCTGCTGTCGCTGGAATTATTCCGGTTATCTCCCAGCACAAAATACTCGTCACTGCCAAGCTTGATTGGTTCTGCGGCTATTCCGATATGCCCCTGGTTAATGACCTCTCTTCCGTATCCTTCCTCCAGGAGTTCTCCGTCGATGTAGATATCTCCATTTTCATCAATTTGTACCGTTTCTCCGGGCAACCCGATAATTCTCTTTATATAGTAAGTATTCTTTTTATATTTAAAGGGAAATACAATAATATCAAAACGTTCCGGATCATGGAACCGATATGACAACTTATCTACAATCAAATTGTCTCCATTGGAAAGTGTAGGTTCCATGGAAGCTCCTTCCACCTCAGTTCTCTGACCGACAAAATGAATCAAAAGCCATGTGAGCAACAAAACTCCAAGAATATATAACGACGTACTTATTATTTCTTTTAAAATTTTATTCATTGTATTTATCTCCATCATTCAATCTGTATGATTCAAGGAAGTTCCAAGGTCATCCTGCCCAATCTTCCACTTCTGAAATCATCCGTCAAAATTCCGGCTGCTTTCTTTAGATCCGTCTCTTCACCTTTTAACAGACAACCTCTATTTTTGGCAATTGCTTCCAAAGTCTTCACCGGAGTATCCATCCATTCCACTTCGTATCGCTTCTGAATACAATCCGGATACAACTGTTGCAGTACATTCAACAAATCACAAGCCAGTTCCTCTGTAATCATAATTTCATCATTGATGGAACCGATAAACGCAAGTCGCATACCAACCATTTGGTCCTCAAATTTCGGCCAAAGGATTCCCGGCGTATCCAGCAGTTCCAAGGTTTTGCTCAGACGAATCCACTGTTTTCCCTTGGTAACACCCGGCTTGTTTCCTGTCTTGGTACAGGCTTTTCCCGCAAAAGTATTGATAAACGTCGATTTACCTACATTGGGAATTCCCACAACCATGGCACGTACCGGTCGGTTTACAATACCACGTTTCCTGTCTCTTTCTATTTTTTCCCTGCAGGCCTCCTGAACCATTCCATTTATCTCTCTGATACCGGCTCCTGTTTTAGAATTAATCTCCAACACATGAACACCTTTTTCACGAAACCGGGCAACCCACTGTTTATTGCATACCGGATCCGCAAGATCAGCTTTATTCAGCAATACCAGCCTTGGTTTCTTTCCCGCCATTCCATCTATGTCCGGGTTTCTGCTGCTTTCGGGAATTCTCGCATCAACCAGCTCAATCACCAGATCAATCAGTTTCAGATCTTCCTGCATCATACGCTTTGCTTTTGTCATATGACCGGGATACCATTGATAATTCATCCTACTTCACAAATCCCATACCCAGTTGCTCACAACCGGCACGGAACCACACCTTTCCTATAATATCTGCTTCTTTTACCGGTCCCAGATTAGGCGACCTGCTGTCTTCACTGTTCCCTGGGTTATCTCCGATACAAAAGTATTCACCGGTTCCCAACACTATATCATTTGCCGCGATACCCGCATCTGTAATATATTTTGACACCCATTCGCTCTCAAGACCATTCACGAACAGGGTACCATCCTGTATCATAAGATGATCACCGGGAACGGCTACCACTCGTTTCACATAATAATGTGCCTTCTCATTCCCTTTTGGCAAAAAAACAATAACATCCCCTGTCTTAGGCTTGGATAAAAGGTATAAGAACCGATTGATAAACACTTCCTGACCGTTATACAACGTTGGTTCCATTGATACACCGACAACTTTTGTAGTCATACCCATAGTGAAATTAAGCACGCCGGCAATAAAGATGGCTGCTGTAATTCCGAAAATCCAGCTAAGGATTTCATGTATTGTTTCGGAGCTCAGTCGCTCTTTTTTTCTATAAAAACTTAACCCTTTTCGCTTGTTCATATTATAACCTTTACTTTTCAAGCGCTTCCTGCCTGCTTCACATCACATACTTAAACTCGCAAGCTCGCGCTTTTCAAGCGCTTCCTGCCTGCTACCGCAGGCGCTTGCTCGTTAATGGCGCAACAAAACCAAATGCCGCCTTCGGCGTCGCTTGGTTTTGTTATGCGCTCATTATATCATACTTTCCGGAAATAGAAAAGGACAACTACATCAGTAATTGTCCTCTCTTTAGCGTTATTGTGTTGATTATTATTTAACCAGCTCTTTAACCTTAGCCTTCTTACCAACACGGTCTCTCAGGTAGTTCAGCTTTGCGCGTCTTACTTTACCTTTTCTGACAACCTCAATCTTCTCTACGTTGGGAGAATGAACGGGCCATGTCTTCTCTACGCCGATTCCGCCGGAAGTCTTTCTTACGGTAAAGGTCTCTCTGCTGCTACCGCCCTGTCTCTTCAGAACGATGCCTTCGAATACCTGTACTCTTTCACGGTTTCCTTCCTTGATCTTGCCGTATACCTTAACGGTATCGCCAACTTCGAATTCAGCTACAGTGTCCTTCAGCTGTGCTGCTTCGATTTCCTTAATAATATCACTCATAACGAGCCTCCTTAATAATCGGATGTTCTTAATACATACATGTAACAGAGGACCATCTATTTACGCAACGCTAAAATTTTAACACAGTTGAATATAAAAAGCAAGTATATTTTTTAACATTTATGATACCTTGTTTTTATCCGAAATCCATCCACCACACATGTCCTTCTGACAGATACAGCCCGTGCTTTTCCTGTAAATTAATTGATTTATCATTCCCCACAACAATCTGACCATATGGTGTATATCCCAACGCCAGATGTCTGTTTACCACATACGCTTCCAGGGATTCGCCGATTCCCTTTCTTCGCACATCAGGATGTACATAGAGAAGCCCCAATCCGCCTTCCTCATGTTCTCCGGCAAACCCTACCAATTCTCCGTCCAGCCAGGCTCCCACCATGGCACCGCTTTGGATTCGTTCTGTAATATAATCCAGGCTGCTAAACTCATAATGCTGCATTACGTAATCCAATTCATCCATAGTCAGCAGTCTTATATCTTTATGCTTTACGGGCATCTGTTCCCTGTTGGTATAGCATGCATTTACACACTCCATGTGAACTCTCATACCGAACTTTTGCTCAATCGGTGCTATCATAAATTCCTGGGAAATCTCAAATGCTTCCACGCATTCAGGAATCAATTCCAGCAGCTCCGTTCCTTTTTCAAGAGTACCGACAGTCAATTGGGCAAGCTCACATTGTTTATCGTAGACCAGGATATCCTCTCCGTTTTCATAGAGAATGACGCCTTTTCCACGTCGCAGATTCTCAATGATATGGATATGATTTCGCTTGTGCCTTGAAAGTCTCTTGATAACAGACTGATATTTTTGATAACGGCTATATAAATCAGGTCTTCGTTCCTGCGTACGTTTTATTGACTGTTCCAGTCGCCATTCGGATATCTTCTTATGATTTCCGGACAGAAGCACCTCCGGTACCGCTTTTTCATGCCATACTTCAGGTCTTGAATACTGCGGATATTCCAGCAAATCTCTGTGAAAGCTCTCTGTATCTGCCGAGGTATCATTTCCAAGCACACCGGGGACCAGTCTTGCCACAGCATCCACAATTACCATCGCCGCAAGTTCTCCTCCGGTCAATACATAATCTCCAATGGAAACATAATCTGTCACGATCTCTTCCAGCACCCGCTCATCGATTCCTTCATAGTGTCCGCACAAAACAACAAGCTCATCCTCTCTTGCCAGCTCTTGTGCCATTGGCTGTCTGAACGGGGTGCCCTGAGGTGTAACATAAATCGTACGAACCTGTTTTTTTTCACTCGAATTCTCATTGTAATCCCGACTTCCGCATACCGATTTCCAGGCATCGTAAACAGGCTGTGCCTGCATCAGCATACCTGCACCGCCTCCGTAAGTATAATCATCGACTTTCCCATGTTTTTCTTGGGAAAAATCGCGTATGTTAACCAAGTTCAATTCAATCAGTTTTTTCTCTATAGCCCGTCCGATAACGCTGGTCTCCAGACCATTTCGTACCATCTCCGGAAACAAAGTCAGTATATGAAATTTCATGGCTTCCTCCAGTTTTATAAAAACGGTCTTAATCAAGCAACCCTTCCAAGATATGAATCATCATAACCCCGGCTTCCACATCCACCTTGAGTACACATTGCTTGATGGCAGGTAATAATAATTCTCTTCCATCCGTCAAATCAATCACATAAACATCATTGGCACCGGTTTCCATCACATCCCGCACACACCCTATTTCCGTTCCCGATTCATCCTGTACCTTCAAGCCAATCAAATCAGCCATAAAATATTCGTCTCTGCCGAGTCTTACCGCATTCTCCCTGGCAACATAAAGAGAGGCCTTACGAAGACGCTCCACATCATTCATGCTGTCAAGACCTTTAAACTTAAGAAGTACCATCTGTTTTAAGAACTTAACGCTCTCAATCTCCATACTTCGTCTTTCTTTTCCATCATCCAGCAATACATTCTTCAGTTTCTTAAATCGTCTGGGATCATCTGTCGTTGGATAAACCTTTACTTCTCCTCTCACACCATGAGGTGACGTGATAATTCCTATCTGAAAAAAATCTTCCATTTTACCCCCTGTGACTTTATCACATAATAATAGAGGAGGGACCTGCCGTTAGCCTGTTCCTCCCCTGCTTGACATGTTATACAATCTCAACATCCACTCTGGCGTTATCTTTGGACGATGCAGCCTTCACAACAGCTCGGATTGCCTTTGCTATCCTGCCCTGTTTACCGATAACCTTACCCATATCGGATGCAGCTACATGAAGTTCAATGACTGTATTTC
>CALZBR010000037.1 GCA_945621435.1 uncultured Lachnospiraceae bacterium | reverse complement strand
CTTCTTTGACTGTCTGCTAACACTTTAAAAATATTTGTTTCTCCCATATCTCTTATCTATTTAAAATTTTCTTTAAATAGATATTAACACACCTTTCTTTAATTTACAAGTGGTGTTTAAAAAATTTTTTAAATAGAAAAACACGCTGAAATATCAACGTGTCCATTTTGTCAATATAAAAAAACAACTAATTAACCAGCTGGAAACTTCAAATTTTTCAAATTCACAATATGAATTTTTTCCAACTCTAACTATATCACAGAATAGCACTAATTTGTATAATAATACACACAATATCACACTTCTTTTTATAACTTATTGTTGATTGATTTTCTTCATTCGTTGTCTTGCTTGCTCCCTCTGTTCATCAGATAGTCTCCTTGGTTTACGATAAGTAATGGATGTTTTAGGCATTTCATAGGTCTTTGAACCCTCCAAACAATTATCAAAGACCTCAGAAGAATACGGGCTGGTTCATTTTGATTTCAGCGATGGAAACTATCATATTGACATGGAAAATGGGAACATAACAGTGTTCGATTTTGATAACAGTATGTACTGTTGGTATATGTTTGATCTGGCAAATCTGTGGACACATGGCGAGGGGTGGTTTCGTCACATTGAGGATATCAACGAACGTATGAAAGGGATGCAGCGATATTTTGATGCGATACTGGCAGGATACCGAACGGAAACCAATGTGTCAGAAGAATTGCTGAACAGGCTGCCGCTGTTTATCGACATGGTACTGATTGAGAATATTGTGGATGAGTTTGAATGTTGTGCAAGGAACGGTGAAGCCTTGGAATACGAAGATATTGAAGATGCAGCAAAGTGCTTAATATGCCGAATTCCATTATTCTGTGAATGCAGATTCTGAGGTATATTTTTCTCCGCCTTGGAAACAATAACCTCAGAACAAAAAAGGAGGTTATGGTTATGGCTGAAATTTCAGAATTGGATCTGCAGAACCTGCGTCATCTGCTGGGCGGGTTTGATACGACTCACTGCAAGATGCAGGAGTATGCGAAGGCTGCGACGGACACCAAAGTGAAGCAGTTTTTCGAAAAAGGTGCTCAGTCCGCCATGGAGAATAAGCAGCAGCTGATGAAGTTTTTGCAGTAAATTTCAAAAAGGAGAAGGATTCATTATGCAGTTACAGGAAAAAACAATGGTAGCGGATACCTTAGCAGGCATCAACGGTGAACTGACACGTTATGCGGGTATGATTGCACAGTCTGAAAATAAGGAGCTGAAGCAGACCCTGAAGCAGATGCGCAATGCCTGCGAGCAGTCTCAGGAGGAGCTGTACAACATTGCCAGGGAGAAATCCTATTATGTGCCTGCAGAGAAAGCCACAGCAGAAGAGGTGGCTCATGTGAAATCCCTGTTTAGCCAGGGAACTCTGTAAGGAGAAATTGTCTCCGGTTGGAACCGGGCAGGTAGTATTCGTTCCGGCTCCTGCATATAATCAATAGAAAATACCTAAAGAAGGTATTCTATGTTAAATGCAATCTGGGCGGGAATGATACTGTTGGCGGTAATATTTGCCGCCTGCACGGGAAGAATGAGCGAGGTGACCAACGCGGCGCTGGACAGTGCCGGGGAGGCCATCTCGCTTTGTATTACCATGGCGGGAGTGGTGGCGCTTTGGATGGGGCTGATGGAGATAGCAAAAAGAGCGGGACTGGTGAAAAAGATGACGCAGGGTATCTCTCCCTTCCTTTCTTTTATGTTTCCCGGGATTCCGAAGGACCACCCGGCCAGAGAATACATAGCAACCAATATCATAGCCAATGTTCTGGGGCTGGGATGGGCCTGCACCCCGGCAGGGCTAAAGGCCATGGAGGAACTGGCGAAGCTGGAGAAGGAGAGAGGCAGGATGGATTCCTCCCGGGCCAGCAATGAGATGTGTAATTTTCTCATTCTCAATATTTCCTCCCTTCAGCTGATTCCGGTGAATATGATTGCCTACCGGAGCCAGTACGGCAGCGTGAACCCTACAGCCGTCATTGCACCTGCCATCGTGGCTACCCTGATCAGTACGCTGGCGGCAGTGCTTTTCTGCAAATATAAAGATGCCATGGGAAAAGGATCCCGTTGAAAACTCAGACAACATCAAGAATAGGAGGGAATTGGGATGAGAGCACTTGCACACATATCGGATATTATTATACCAATGCTGATCTTTTTTATTGTGGGATACGGATATGTTACAAAAGTTAAGGTATATGAGAGCTTTTTGGACGGAGCCAAGGATGGGCTGAGGATTGTACTGGAAATCGTTCCCACGCTGATAGGGCTGATGGTGGCGGTGGGGATGCTGCGGGCTTCCGGTTTTTTTGAAATGTTGGGAAGGGTGCTTGGCCCTCTGACAGAGCGGGTGGGGCTTCCGGCACAGCTGACGCCCCTGCTGATTGTCAAGATGTTTTCTTCCTCTGCCGCTACGGGACTGGTGTTGGATATCTTTAAGAATGCGGGACCTGATTCCTATGCGGGGATGCTGACCTCCATTCTGATGAGCTGTACAGAGACCGTTTTTTATACTATGAGTGTATATTTTCTTGCCGCCAGGGTAACCAAGACCCGTTACACTCTGACAGGAGCGCTGCTGGCTACTCTGGCGGGAACCGTGGCAAGTATTCTGCTGGCTGCTCGGATGGTATGACAGCTCTGCGCCGTCCTCTGAAATGGAATAGGAACCCGAATTTCGGAGCATAGACATTTGGCGTGTCATTCAGGGGGTTGACTCATAGGAGTGCAGGAATTCATTTAGGGACAGGAAATCAGCGGGACCGTAATCCAGGAGAAAACAGTGGAAACGGTAGTCGCTGTAATTGTCCTGCCAGAGCGTGCGGGCTTCCTTCTGCAGCTCCAGAATCTCCAGATATCCCAGATAGTATTTCAGGTAGTTGCAGGGTTCCTGCACAATGTAGTTATATATGGCTTTGCAGTCTTCGCTGTCGGATATCCCGGCTTCCTTCAGGTATTTTGCCACCTGTTGATAGGAGGCGCCATCATAATGAATCATAATATCAAGTATGGAATAGAGGCATAGCTGCATACTGCGGTTGTGCTTTTCAATTTCAATCAGGACGGCATCGTTGTCCGTGCTCCCGGAACCGGAAAGGTCGGGGGCAACGGTGCCTCCGTTTTGGGTTCTCAGGAAATCAGCAGCATAGTCGTAGGATAAAAACTCCGCATACAGTGCCCAGCCTTCCAGGTAACCGCCATACCAGAGAAGCTCTCTTGCAGGATTCTCGCCGGGCTTCAGACTGCGCCTGTTGCAATAGACTGTCTGGTACATATGTCCGGGGTAGCCTTCATGAGCAAGGGTGGTATATAGCTCCAGTGGCTCCGGAGTCTTTTTGTAATTTACATAAATGACATTGGTGTCGGTGGCGTCCAGAGGAGCTGTCAGATAGTAGGCCGGTGCGGAATAGTTTTCCAGATTTGGGGAGACTGATTTGACCCATACGGTAGGAGGATTGCCGGAAATCTGCGGGAAAGAGTCCTCCAGCCGACCTTTCAGGTCAGTAAGTATGAGGTCTGTATCCTTCAGGTAAAAGCAGGGAGGGGTATTGGTGATATAAAGGGTACAGGCCTCCGGATTCTCTGACAAAAGTCTGCGCAGGGAGTCGTATTCCATGGAAAAGCGTTCGGAAAGTAATTGTTGTATCTCCGTCACGGGACGATAGGATCCCGTCTGGGCTATAAGCAGAGCCCGGTAGTATTCCTTTCCGTTGGGCAGAGAAGCCAGCCCGGCAGTGGGAATTGTGTTGTCCTTTAGGAGAAGAAGTCCATCCCCGAGACGTTCATAGGCCGGCAGCAGGACGGTTTTCAGAAGACGGTCATTGGTGGCGATATATAGGGCGGCTTTTTCCTCCGTGATGAGATGTCTTCTGCACAGTTCTTCGATACGTTCCCGGAAGGTGGTTTGTAAAAAATGTGTCCCGGCGTTCAGGTCACGGGCAGTGACAATGGTGTCACATTGTTCTATGACATTTTCCAGAAAGGAGGCCGGCATCAGACAACCGGCATCGGCCTTGTCTTGTTCAAAGCGGAGCAGGGATGCGTAGTAGCTGTCGGTCTGATCCAGCAGTGCGAGGTAATCCCGGACATCCCGTTCGCTGCGGAAGGTGTATTCTGCCAGAAGTATGGGGAGCTGGGTCTGCATGCCGGAGGAGGGGGACAGGTATTCGCCGCACATTGGGAAACGGCACAGTACCAGAGTGTTTTCAAGGTATCGTGTCAGTAGCTTATGCAGCCGGGCGTCCTGTGGCGTCAGCTTTTTGGGGTTGATCTTTTTTAGCTCGCTAAGCGTACTCTGAAGGGCTTCAACTCCGGCCTCGGTATCGGAGCCGGAATATCCGGAGAGTGTGGGAGTGTAATCGACGATTCCGAAATTCTCCGGATGGGCAAGGGTATAGTGCATACTCAGGGTATTTGCCTTCATTTCCTCCGAAAAGAGGCGGGAGGTAAGATTGAGGAATCGCTTCTCGTCGTGCCGATAAGCGAAAAGCAGGCAGCACAGAAGGGAAAAGGCAGCGATGACGACCAGAATGAAGAGCAGCTGTCTTATGGAAAAAGTTGTCTTTTTTTTCAAAGAAAATCACCTATTGGGCTATGTTGCTATAATGTATGTGCCGGAAAAGGGCAAAATGCAGGGACGGGGGGTGAGTGTTTTTTAAAGACATGAATATTTTTTTGATAAATTATGGGTTGTGTACTGTACAATTGCCAAGGTGTTATGGTAAAATTTTTTTAGGTCTGTTTAACACACTGCCATGAAAAAATAATGAATTTCAGGGCATCAAGACAACAGAACCATCTCCCGGAGGGTTCTGTATATAAGGAGGTTACATAATGAGCGAAGTAATCAAGAAAGCAATTGCAGAAGGAAAAACCGCACTGGGTATCGAATTTGGTTCTACAAGAATCAAGGCAGTGCTGGTAGATGAGAGTCACAACCCTATTGCCATGGGAACTCATGACTGGGAGAACCGTCTGGAGAACAACATCTGGACTTATAGTCTGGAGGATATCTGGAACGGACTTCAGGGCTGCTACAGAAGTCTGGCAGAGGATGTGAAGGCGAAGTACGGTGAGGCTCTGACCACAATCGGAAGCATCGGCTTTTCAGGCATGATGCATGGCTATATGGCTTTTGATCAGGCAGGAGAGCTGCTGGTAGCCTTCCGTACCTGGAGAAACACCATGACGGGAGAGGCCTGCAAGGTGCTGACCCCTCTGTTTGATTTCAATATTCCCCAGAGATGGAGTATTGCGCACCTGTATCAGGCTGTTCTGAACAGGGAAGAGCATGTGAAGGATATCACCTTCTTTACCACTCTGGCAGGCTATATTCACTGGAAGCTTTCCGGGGAGAAGGTACTGGGTATCGGCGAGGCGTCCGGTATGTTTCCCATTGATTCTGAAATCCGTGACTATGATAAAAATATGCTGGCAAAGTTCGATGAGCTGATTGCACCCGAAGGCTTTGCCTGGAAGCTGGAAGAGATTCTTCCCAAGGTACTTTGTGCGGGAGAGAGGGCAGGCGCTCTGACGGAAGAGGGCGCTAAGCTTCTGGATCCTACCGGCACATTGCAGGCCGGAATCCCCATGTGTCCTCCCGAGGGAGACGCCGGCACCGGTATGGTAGCTACCAACAGCGTAAAAGTGCGCACCGGTAATATTTCCGCAGGCACCTCCATTTTCTCCATGGTGGTTACGGAGAAAGCGCTGGAAAAGGTACATGAGGAAATTGACATGGTGACAACCCCTGACGGTAATCCCGTGGCGATGGTACACTGCAACAACTGTACCTCCGACCTCAATGCCTGGGTAAATCTGTTCGACGAATTTGCCTCTGCTTTTGGCATGAAGCTGGATAAGAACGATCTGTATGGTGGGCTGTACAGAGAGGCGCTGAAGGCAGATACGGATTGCGGAGGTCTGGTTTCCTACAATTACTTCTCCGGTGAGCCCGTGACCGGTCTGAACGAGGGCAGACCCATGTTTGTCCGTACACCGGATGCAAAGTTCAGCCTGGCTAATTTCATGCGCAGCAACCTGTACAGTGCTATGGCTACCTTGAAAATCGGCAACGACATCCTGCTGAAGGAGGAGCATGTGAAGGTTGATTCTCTCATGGGACACGGAGGCCTGTTCAAGACTCCCGTTGTGGGACAACAGCTCATGGCAGCAGCCTTTGATTCTCCCGTGACCGTTATGGATACTGCCAGTGAAGGCGGTGCCTGGGGTATGGCGGTGCTGGCGGCTTTCATGATGGAGAAGGCAGATGGAGAGACCCTGCCCGATTATCTGAATCAGAAGATCTTCGCCGGGCAGACCGGAACCACCATCGCACCTAAAGCTGAGGATGTGGCAGGCTTTGATGCTTATGTGGCAAGATATAAAAATACATTGATCGCTGAGAAGGCAGCAGTCGAGGGATTGAAGTAAGCGATAATAGTAAGCTGAGAACTGGTTAGTTAAGAATAAATAAAACGATAGAAACAAAACAGAAAGGCACAGGGTTATGTTAGAAGAATTAAAAAAAGCAGTATATGAAGCTAATATGGATCTGCCCCGTTACGGGCTGGTAACTTTTACCTGGGGCAATGTCAGCGCCATTGACAGGGAGAGCGGACTGTTTGTGATAAAGCCCAGCGGAGTGGAATATGACAAGCTTACTCCGGATGATATGGTTGTTGTGGATCTGAACGGCAAGAAGGTGGAGGGACGGTACAATCCCTCCTCCGATACCGCAACGCATGCTGAGCTGTACAAGGCATTTCCAGAGATTGGAGGCGTGGTTCACACGCATTCCTCCTATGCCACCAGCTGGGCACAGGCAGGACGCAGTATTCCCTGCTACGGAACCACACATGCGGATTACATCTACGGCGAGGTTCCCTGCGTGAGATGTCTGACCAGGGAAGAGATTGAGGATGCTTACGAGGAGAACACGGGGCATCTCATCGTCAACGAATTCAACAGGCTGGGTAAGGATCCTGTGGCTGTGCCTGCGGTGCTCTGCAAGAATCATGGTCCCTTTGCCTGGGGTAAGGACGCCAGGGAGGCGGTCCACAATGCGGTGGTTCTGGAGGAAGTGGCAAAGATGGCATACCGTGCGGAGACGATCAATCCCCGTATCCAGCCCGCACCTCAGGAACTGCAGGATAAGCATTACTACAGAAAGCATGGTGCGAACGCATACTACGGACAAGGCAATTAATTGTCTTCATTTTCAGATATGGGGTGTTTTCTCAGGATAATGTTGCTTTGCCTTTTTCAACCCTCGTATAGACGGGGAGAAGAGAATGTGATACAATATTGTGGTGAGCAGCCGAAAGAGGCTTCACCGAAGGAATTGCCGTCAAAACGGCAGATTGGAGGATACGATGAATAATTTGGAACTGCAGAAGCAGGCAAATGAAGTGCGTAAGGGCATTGTTACGGCGGTGCATAGTGCTAAGGCCGGACATCCCGGCGGTTCATTATCTGCGGCTGATATTTTTACCTATCTTTATTTTGAGGAAATGAATATCGACCCGAAGAATCCCGATATGGAGGACAGAGATCGTTTTGTGCTGTCAAAGGGTCACACAGCGCCCGGACTATATTCAGCGCTGGCAAACAGAGGCTTCTTCCCCGTGGAGGATCTGAAGACCCTGAGACATCTTGGCTCTTATCTTCAGGGACATCCCTGCATACATATTCCCGGTGTTGACATGTCCTCCGGTTCCCTGGGACAGGGTATTTCCGCGGCTGTCGGCATGGCCCTTGGCGCAAAGCTTGGCGGAAAGGATTATCGTGTATATACCCTTCTTGGAGATGGTGAGATTCAGGAAGGTCAGGTATGGGAGGCTGCTATGCTTGCGGCTCATCGTAAGCTTGATAATCTGTGCGTGATTGTTGACAACAACAATCTGCAGATTGACGGACCTATTGATGAAGTATGTTCTCCTTATCCTATCGATAAGAAGTTTGAAGCTTTTAATTTCCATGTAATCAATGTGGATGCCCATGATTTTGATGCGCTTCGTGCTGCTTTTGACGAAGCAAAGAATACAAAGGGAATGCCTACCTGTATCGTTGCACACAGCGTTAAGGGTAAGGGAGTTTCCTTTATGGAGAATAATGTTGCATGGCACGGTACCGCTCCCAATGATGAGCAGTATGCTGTTGCTATGGCTGATCTGGAGAAGATCGGTGCAGAATTAGAGAAGGCAGGTGAATAAGAATGGCAGACGTAAAGAAGATTGCAACTCGCGAAAGCTACGGTAATGCGTTAAAAGATCTCGCTGAAGAGTTTCCGAATCTGGTGGTTCTGGACGCCGACCTCGCAGCAGCAACCAAGACAGGTATTTTCAAGAAAGCGTATCCGGATCGTCACATCGACTGTGGTATTGCAGAGTGTAATATGATGGGTGTTGCAGCAGGTCTGTCTCTCACGGGAAAGATTCCTTTTGTAAGCTCTTTTGCAATGTTTGCGGCAGGACGTGCCTTTGAGCAGGTTCGTAACTCCATCGGATATCCTCATCTGAACGTAAAAATCGGTGCTACCCATGCAGGTATTTCCGTAGGCGAGGACGGTGCTACCCATCAGTGTAATGAGGATATTGCTCTGATGAGAACCATTCCCGGTATGGTAGTTATGTGTCCCGCTGATGATATTGAAGCCAAGGCAGCCGTTCGTGCGGCTCTGGAGTATGATGGTCCCGTATACTTGCGTTTCGGACGTGCGGCGGTACCGGTAATCAACGACAAGCCGGATTATAAGTTCGAGATTGGCAAGGGAAATATAGTACGTGAAGGTAAGGATGTTACCATCGTGGCAACCGGTATCTGTGTTGATTCCGCACTGGGCGCAGCTGAAAAGCTGGCAGCTGACGGAATCGATGCTGAGGTTGTAAGCATCTGTACCATCAAGCCCCTTGATGAGGAGCTGATTGTAAAGAGTGCAAAGAAGACCGGCAAGGTTGTAACCGTTGAGGAACATTCCGTCATCGGTGGTCTGGGCAGTGCTGTCTGTGACTGCCTCAGCGAGAAGCTTCCCACTCCTGTGAAGAAGATTGGTATGCAGGACATCTTCGGTGAGTCCGGTTCTGCGGCTGCTCTGATTCAGAAGTATGGTATCGATGCAGAGGGCGTTTATAAGTCTGTAAAAGAGTTTATGTAATTTGCCTTTCTGTGAATTATTGGGATAAAACGATAGGAAACTCCCTTCTGCCGGATATGGTGCTGCCGGCAGGGAGGGAGTTTTTTCGTACGCTCTTTTTCTTGATTTTTCGTAGTTTAATATGCTAAAATAAAATTGATTTTTTCGTACATGCACGGACAACGTTCATGGAAAAGATAAAGGTGGGAGGTACGAAAGAATGGGCAAACAGGACGCAAAGACAAGGAATAGAAGTCAATCATGGTGGCCGTCATTGTATATTGTATTGTGTTTTGTTACGGTGATACTTGTTGTTTCCACCTTTTTCTGGGTAAAGAGTACCGAAAATGCTTCGGAAGAGACTGTCAATAATCTCGGTGAATTTTACCTGCAGGAGATTACGGAGAGAAATGCAGGATACCTTACAATGGAGCTGGAAAAGAGAACAGACCAGCTGGAGATGGCGATTGCTGTGTTGAAGCAGGAGTACATGAAGGATGAGGAAAGCATACGGGGGTATCTGAACACGGTACAGCAGATCAATGGACTGGATATGCTTGCACTGGTGGATGAGAATGGTCTGGTTTACACGGCCGGTGACACGGTCCGCGGTCCGGCATCCGATATTTTTGGCTTCTCTTTTGAAACAGAGGAGTTATCAGGACCTGAAATACATTGTATAAGTAGCGAGGACACCGGTACGATGGTCATCTTTGCCATTCCGGTGGAAAGTGAGAAAAAGAGCGGAATTACCATTGCTTCCTGCGTTGCCGGTCTGAAGATGGAGAAAATAATAGAGGCGGATCAGCTTCAGACATCTGAGAACAGAACCTTTTGCAGATTGTTTTCCAAGGAAGGTGAAAATCTTCTGAACATACCCGGAGAATATCCCGGCGGAAGAAACCTTTTTGAGATTTTAGAGAGTGAAATGGAGTTTGCTCCAGGCTACAGTCTGAAAAAAATGAAGGATGACTGGTTAAACGGCAGGGGCGGGTATGTGGTGTATTTTAGAAAAGCTTCTGAAAATACCCATGTATACTATCAGAATGTGCCGGGTACAGACCTGATTCTCACTTCACTGATGAGAGACAGTCACATTAAGCAGGCGGTAAATGACGGAATGCAGAAGATGCTGACGTCCAGCAGTATCTTTCTGGGAGTCGTAATCATTTTGCTGTTGGGGCTTTTTATGATGATTATTCTGGTTACAAACAATGCCAGAAAGAATCAGCAGGAAAATGAGCAGTTTAAAATCGTGGATGCGTTAAGCAATGAGTTCTCAGATATATTTCTTATGGAGCCTATGCAGGATAAAGCCTCTACCATAAAGGTAAAGGGGCAGATGGTGGACTATACCAAACAAGTGCCCAGACCATACCGGCAGACCTGGGAAGGCTATGTGGAACGTTTCGTCGTTGAAGAAGATGCCCGGAAGGTTCTGGATGAGGTACAGGCAGAAAATGTATGTAATAAATTGAAAGAGGTACCGGAGTATACCTTGGATTATCGGATAAAATATGAGGATGCCATTCATTATTTCCAGCTGAAGTTTGTTAGAATATCCGGGGATGAGAACAGACTGATCGTCGGTTTTCGAAATATAGACGCTCAGATGGAGGCGGAGCAGGAACGACAGAAGGTGCTTCAGAATGCCCTGATAGCAGCACAGTATGCCAATCGCGCCAAGACTACCTTCCTGAACAATATGAGCCATGATATCCGTACTCCCATGAATGCCATCATAGGCTTTACATCTCTGGCGGCTGCGCATATAGATAAGCAGGAACAGGTCAGGGATTATCTGACAAAGATACAGACGGCCAGCAGCCATCTGATGAGCCTGATCAACGATGTACTTGATATGAGCCGGATTGAGTCCGGTAAAGTAAAGATTGAAGAGCAGGAGGTTCACCTCCCGGATCTGATTCATGATCTGCGCACAATCGTTCAGACCGACATCAATGCAAAGCAGCTGGAATTCTTCATCGATGCGGTAGATGTGATC
This sequence comes from uncultured Lachnospiraceae bacterium, assembly GCA_945621435.1. GTDB lineage: Bacteria > Bacillota > Clostridia > Lachnospirales > Lachnospiraceae > Acetatifactor. The sequence goes on along the minus strand of CALZBR010000037.1, from coordinate 13,674 downwards.
AATGAGGATGTCATCTGTGATAAGCTCCGCCTGAATCAGATACTGTTGAATCTTCTCAGCAATGCCATGAAATTCACGAAGCCCGGCGGAATGGTGAGCTTACGGATTATTCAGACCAATGATTCCGGAAAAGGATATGCTGTATATGAGTTCCGGGTGAAGGATACCGGAATCGGAATGAGCAGAGAATTCCAGGAGCACATCTTTGAATCCTTTACAAGAGAGCAGACCTCCACTGTCAGCGGAATTCAGGGAACCGGGCTCGGTATGGCCATCACCAAGAGCATTGTGGATATCATTGGCGGAACAATTGAGGTTAACAGTGAGGTGGGCAAGGGAACTGAGTTTATTGTCAGACTGCCGTTAAAGGTAAGCGGAACCTCCGCGAAGTTTGAACCGGTAGCGGATCTTTTGGGACTTCGCGCTCTGGTCGCGGACGATGATGTCAACACCTGTATGAGCATTGTCAGCATGCTGACGGTCATCGGTATGCGGGCTGAATGGACCACGGGCGGCAAAGAAGCTGTGATCCGTACGCAGTTTGCCATTGAACAGGGGGATGAGTTCAATGCTTATATCATTGACTGGCTTATGCCGGATATGAACGGTATCGAGGTGGTACGCAGAATCCGCCGCATCATCGGGGAAAGTAAACCAATCATTATCCTGACGGCTTATGACTGGTCGGGGATTGAGGAGGAAGCCCGGGAAGCGGGAGTGACGGCTTTTTGCTCCAAACCGTTGTTTATGTCCGAGCTTCGGGGTATTCTCACACAGTCGTACACTGCTCCGGTGAACATGGAGGAGCCTGAGAAGTCTGAGTGTGCCTGCCGGGGGAAAAAGCTGCTTCTGGTGGAGGATAACGAGCTGAATCAGGAAATAGCGGTGGAGATTCTCCGGATGATGGGCTATGGGGTGGATGTCGCGTCCGATGGCAGTGAAGCAGTGGAAAAAATGAAGGTGGCTGTTCCGGGACAGTATGCGCTGATTCTGATGGATATCATGATGCCGCATATGGATGGTTATGAGGCTACCAGGCAGATTCGGAAGCTTCCCAATCCGGAAATTGCTAATATTCCGATCGTCGCAATGACTGCAAACGCATTTGAAGAAGACAAGCAGTGTGCTTTTGCCGCAGGAATGAACGGACATGTAGCGAAACCCATTGAGATCTCGAAACTGAAGGCGGCTTTAAAGGAGATATTCGGAGATGAGGATTAATAGACTTTGTCAGGAGCCTTGTCTTAATAAAATTATAGTGACTATTCAGAGCCCTCATTCGCAAAATTGCCTCTACGAGGCTTTCCTTTTGCTCATGTGTGCTTCTCGCCATATGAATTTGTGAAAACAGCCTTTGGCAAGCCAGCTTACCTGGTCTGCTTCACAAATTCGCATGTCTCTGAATAGTTACAAATTATAAACAATAGAAACCGCATATGGGGAGCGGTGGAATGGAGAATGGGATGAAGAATATTTTGTCACCGTCGATTTTGTCGGCTGATTTTAGTGTGTTGGGAGAGCAGATTAAGGAAGTGCAGGCTGCGGGGGCTGAATATCTGCATATTGATGTGATGGACGGAATGTTTGTGCCTACAATCTCTTATGGAATGCCTGTCATCAGATCTCTTCGGAGGTCTACGGATATCTTCTTTGATGTGCATCTGATGATTGTTGAGCCGGAACGCTTCATTCACAGGTTTGCCGAGAGTGGTGCGGATCTGATTAATTTTCATCTGGAAGCGGCTTCGGATGTGGAAGGAATCATTGAGATGATTCGCAGGGAAGGGAAAAAAGTCGGAATTACCATAAAGCCGGACACCCCGATTCGGGAGGTGGTACCTTTCCTCTCAAAGATTGACATGGTTCTTGTGATGACTGTGGAACCGGGCTTCGGCGGACAGAAGCTGATTCCCGAATGCCTGGACAAGGTTAGGGAGCTCCGCCGAATCATTGCGGACAGAGGTCTGAACGTGGATATTGAAGTGGATGGAGGAATTACCACGGATAATGTACATCTGGCACTCGAAGCCGGAGCCAATGTGATTGTAGCCGGTTCTGCGGTATTTAAGGAGGATATAGCGGGCAATGTGAGGAGATTCATGGAAAAGTTTGCCGAAAGTAGATAGTTTTTGATTCTGTGGTTAGAAGAAAGGCAAATGCAGAGGAGGAAACAATGATGCGGGTAGGGGGAATCGGAAGAACTTACGATATGGACAGTCATCAGGTTACGGACTGCATGCATGAACATACGCACATGAAGCAGAAAACCGGTGCCATGGCGTCCGGTCAGGGTATGGGTATGACAGAAGTCCGGAGCCGGCAGCCTCAACAGGAAATGCAGATGCCGCTGACGAATCTGCTACAGACCTTCCTGGGAAAGATGAAGAACTTTTTCCGGGGATTATGGAACAGCAATAAAGCAGTTAACACAATAGAAGATGATTCCGGAACAGGGTGGCAGGCAATGTCGCAGACCGGAGGAGGTAGCTCGGACAGCGGAAATCAAAATATTTACAAGACTACTGTGCCGGGAGCGAATCCTTATTTTCAAACTCTTCAGGAAGGCGCGGCGACATCGGAAGCATCGCTTCTGCAGCGGATCCGGAAAAGGATTAACGGTGTGACGGGGCGGCTGTCGGATCAGCCTTTCGGAGGGAGCTTTTCCTATAAGAACAAGAATTCCTTTCAGGCGAAATCGGAACAAAGACCTGAGGAAGATTTGCGTAAGCGAAGCAGGTATAGAAAAGACGAATTGGAGATAGACTGTATCTTAACGGATGAAAGTTATTTGATGGATTCTTATGACAGAAAAGGGGAATATCGCAGGCTTACTACGAAAAAATAGTCGCCTCCATTGACACGGAATGGGGATTGTGATATTCTTTATGAAAATGAAAACGCAGTGACGAAGAGAGTATGTTTATCTTGCGTCTATACAGAGAACATTCCGGGATGTCGGGTATTACCGCATATCGAATGAAAGATATGGGGATTTCGACAGAACGCTGAGAGGAATGAAGGCAGAGTAAACAGAACATGGCTTCCGAGCAGCGCACCGAGCCCGTAAGGGTAAGGCTGCGACAGGTTCCGCCTGTTATAGCGGATAGGGTTAATGTCTGCTCTGACAGGCCATAGACCCGATAAGGTTCGGCTTGTGAGAGCCGGACGAAGAGAAGTGGCACCACGGGCACAGAGCTCGTCTTCTTGCGATATTACGCATGTAAGACGGGTTTTTTTAGTTGGAAAGGAGAGAAAAAGATGCAGAACAAAGGACCTTATTATTTGACAACAGCCATTGCTTACACTTCCGGTAAGCCTCATATTGGCAATAATTATGAAATCGTACTGGCAGACAGTATTGCACGGTTTCAGAGAAAGGAAGGATATGATGTTTTCTTCCAGACCGGTACAGACGAGCACGGGCAGAAGATTGAGATCAAAGCACAGGAAGCGGGCGTGACTCCCAAGGAGTTTGTGGATAATGTGGCAGGAACCATTCGCGGTCTGTGCGACCTGCTGAACGTATCTTATGATAAGTTTATCCGTACCACGGATACGGACCATGAGAAGCAGGTACAGAAGATTTTCAGGCGCCTGTATGAGCAGGGAGATATTTATAAGGGGGCTTATGAAGGCTTGTATTGTACTCCCTGTGAGTCCTTCTGGACCGAAAGCCAGCTTGTGGACGGCAAGTGTCCCGACTGCGGAAGAGAAGTAAAGCCTGCCAAGGAAGAAGCTTATTTCTTCCGTATGAGTAAATATGCGGATAAGCTGATTCAGCATATCAACGAACATCCCGAATTCATTCAGCCGGTTTCCAGAAAGAACGAGATGATGAACAATTTCCTTCTGCCCGGACTGCAGGATCTGTGTGTGTCCAGAACCTCCTTTAAGTGGGGGATTCCCGTTGATTTTGATGACAGACATGTGGTGTATGTATGGCTGGATGCCCTGACCAACTATATTACCGGTATCGGTTATGATGCAGACGGCAACAGTACAGAGCAGTATCGGAAGCTCTGGCCGGCAGATCTTCATCTGATCGGTAAGGATATCATCCGCTTCCATACCATTTACTGGCCTATTTTCCTGATGGCACTGGGAGAGCCTCTGCCCAAGCAGGTCTTTGGACATCCATGGCTGTTAACCGGTACGGACAAGATGAGCAAATCCAGGGGAAATGTAGTCTATGCAGATGATTTGGTGGATTTCTTTGGCGTGGATGCGGTTCGCTACTATGTTCTTCATGAGATGCCTTATGAAAATGACGGTAATGTTACCTGGGAGCTGATTGCGGAGAGAACCAACTCCGACCTCGCTAATACGCTGGGCAATCTGGTGAACCGTACCATTGCGATGAGCAATAAGTACTTTGGAGGCGTTGTGGCTGATAAAGGCATTGTTGTGCCTGAGATTGATGATGATCTGAAGAAGGTAATCACCGGAACGCTTGCCAGGGTTGAAGGTAAAATGAGCACCCTTCGTGTAGCTGACGCTCTGACGGAGATTTTCGGTATTTTCAAGCGCTGCAACAAATACATTGACGAGACGGAGCCCTGGGTTCTCGCGAAGGACGAAGCAGGAAAAGACAGATTGTCCACTGTATTGTACAACCTGGTGGAAGGTATCGTAATCGGTGCTTCTCTGTTGGAGCCTTTTATGCCTGAGACAGCCGGGAAGATTGTGAAACAGCTGAATACCGGGCTGAGAGACTTTGAGGAGCTCAATCAGTTTGGACTTTACCCGAGCGGAAACAAGGTGACCGATGCACCGGAGATCCTGTTTGCCAGAATTGATTTGAAGGAAGTGGCAGCAAGGGAAGAAGAAATCCGCAATGCCATGATTGCTGCGAATACAACAGAAGAAACAAAAGAGGATGAGAATGTGATTGATATCGAGGCTAAGCCTGAGATTACCTATGATGACTTTGCCAAGCTGCAGTTTCAGGTGGGGGAGATCATTGCATGTGAAGCTGTTCCCAAGTCCAAGAAGCTGTTGTGCAGCAAAGTAAAAATCGGAAGTCAGGTAAAGCAGATTGTTTCCGGTATCAAGGCACATTATACTCCTGAGGAGATGGTGGGTAAAAAGGTAATGGTGCTGGTGAACCTAAAGCCTGCGACTCTGGCCGGCGTTGTGTCCGAAGGAATGTTACTGTGTGCGGAAGATGCGGAGGGCAATCTGGCACTGATGAAGCCTGAAAAAGATATGCCTGCGGGAGCGGAAATCTGCTAAATCAAAAATGTTTATAAAATCTTGCAGGAAAGACTTAAAAAACAAGATGAAATAAGCTATACTAAGCATAAGTACCTGATGAGTTGTCTCCGGTCAGCAATGAGGTGAGTTATGGTAAAAGAAGAGTTTACTTACGATTCCAGGGATGGGAAAAGTCAGCTGCATGCTGTGCGATATCTTCCTGACGAGAATGTGGAAATCAGGGGTGTGATACAGATTGTACATGGTATGGCCGAGTATATTGAACGATATGAAGAACTGGCCGGTTTCCTGACGGAAAAGGGCTTTGTGGTAACCGGTGAAGACCATCTTGGGCATGGCAGGTCTGTGGGTAAACGAGGGCGTTACGGCTATTTTTGCGAGCAGGATCCTGCCACAGTGATGGTAAGGGATGTTCACAGGCTGAAGAAAATGACACAACCTCTTTACCCAAAAGTTCCGTATGTGCTTATCGGTCACAGTATGGGGTCTTTTCTTGTAAGAAATTATATGTTCCGCTACGGAACAGGTATCAATGGTGCCATTTTAATGGGTACCGGTATGCAGACTCCGGGCTTCCTGATGCTTTGTAAAGCGGTAGCTCTTTCACAAAGAGTGCTCTTTGGTTCTGCGCATGTGAGCAAATTGATTCATAATCTTGCATTCAAGAATTATAACAAGGCGATTGAAAATCCTAAGTCCTCTTATGATTGGCTCACCAGGGACGAGGAACGGGTAGAGCGTTACAATGCGGATGCTCATTGTGGAATTGTGTTTACGGTCAATGGTTTTTCTACAATGTTTGAATTGCTGAGCAGGTTGAATGATACCGATAATCTGGCTCGTATTCCGAAAGAATTGCCGGTACTTATACTTTCCGGCAGTGAAGATCCGGTGGGAGATTATGGGAAGGGTGTTCAGAAGACATACGAGAGTCTGGAAACAGCAGGTCTTGTCAATGTACAAATGAAGATTTACGAAGGCGACAGACATGAATTGATCAATGAACTTAACCGTGATGAGGTAATGCATGATATCTGTGCCTGGCTGGAAAGCACAATACTGGAGTGTGGAGAGAACGGAACGGGGGCGGAACAGATAAAATAAATGGGAACCGGTGAAAAGAGACTGTCCTACGAATTCAGATGGGCAAGGGAAGAAGATTGGTCGCCTGCCATGAGAATGATCTGGAGGACCTTTTTAAAATTTGAAGGAAATGATTATACCCGGGAAGGAATCAGGAACTTCTTTAAGTTTATCACAGATGAAGATTTGCTCGAGGCATTCCGTCGAGGAGAGTACCTTATGCTGGTAGCCCTTGACGGGAACAGAATCATCGGTGCAGGCTCTGTGCGTGATAGAAACCATCTTTCGCTGCTTTTTGTGGATGAAGAATATCATCGACAGGGTGTTGGACGGGAAATCATGACAAAATTGTGTTATTACCTGAAGGTGCAGGCCGGTGAAAGATATATGACACTGAAAGCAGCGCCTTATGCGGTTAATTTCTATAAAAAAATAGGATTTATCGCAGTGCGGCCTGAGGAAGAGTATTCCGGTATTCGGGTGACACCGATGGAAAAAGTTTTTTAGGAGGCGAGAATACAGATATGAAATTATTTGATTTAGACAGTCCTTTGATGCAGGGGTTGTCCAAGATGGCAGATTTGATGTGGCTGAATATACTGACAATTCTTTGCTGTCTGCCCATAGTAACCGTGGGTCCGGCATTGACAGCGTTAAATTACATGGCACTGAAGATTGTCAGGAATGAGGAATGCTATATTACAAAGGGTTACTTTACCTCCTTTAAACGGAATTTTATACAAGGTACAATAATCTGGCTGATTTTTTTGGTCATTATTGCCGTGCTCGGATGTGATTTTTATATTATGTCCCAAAAGGGAGATCAGGTTGGAACGGTGACCTATATTCTTGTCATGGCTTCTTCCATCTTTGTACTATTTGCACTGATGTTCGTGTTTCCGATACTGGCGAAGTTTGACAACAGTATTTTCAGGACAATAAAGAACGCTTTGCTGGTAAGCGCAGTACAGTTCCCTAAGACAATCGCTATGATTGTGATGTATGTAATTCCTGTTCTGCTGTTTATCTATATTCCTCAGATTATTCCGCTGGTGCTTATGTTTGGACTGGCAATACCTGCCTGGCTCTCAGCCAAGATGTATAACAGATTTTTCCAGAAGCTGGAGGATCAGATTATGGAAAATAATAAGCCGGCAGATGGAGAAGCGGCAGAGGAAGACGAACACATTTTCAGTGATGAGCAAATAATTCAATAGCTGTGATGCTTCATAGTGCATTGTGTATAATGACGATGAATTCGTTGAAAACTTGGTCAAAATGTCCACAAAATGAAAATAAGATATGAAATCTAAGCAAATCATACAATATGAAATAAAAACTTTGTGAAATAGTGGTATGGCAGAGCCCGGTGATTTTTTGTATACTGTTTTTTAGTTGAGCAGAATATGCTGACAGAGAAACAGATGGTCGGGAAAGGCTATTAAACGAAAGGAGCTATATATAATGGCAAGTTTAACTTTGACAAATGTATGCAAGGTATACCCTAACGGCTTTGAGGCTGTTAAGAACTTCAATCTTAAGATTGCAGATCAGGAGTTCATCATCTTCGTTGGACCTTCCGGATGCGGTAAGTCTACAACACTTCGTATGATCGCAGGTCTGGAGGATATCTCTTCCGGTGAATTGAAAATCGGTGATAGAGTAGTTAATGATGTAGAGCCTAAGGATCGTGATATCGCGATGGTATTCCAGAACTACGCTCTGTATCCTCATATGTCCGTTTATGATAACATGGCATTTGGTCTGAAGCTGAGAAAGGTTCCTAAGGATCAGATCGATAAGATGGTTAAGGAAGCAGCTAAGATTCTTGACCTGACTCCCCTTCTTGATCGTAAGCCCAAGGCTCTGTCCGGTGGTCAGAGACAGCGTGTAGCTATGGGTCGTGCTATCGTACGTAATCCTAAGGTATTCCTGATGGATGAGCCTCTTTCCAACCTGGATGCTAAGCTGCGTGTACAGATGAGAATTGAGATTGCCAAGCTTCATCAGAGACTGGGCACCACAATCATCTACGTTACACATGACCAGACCGAGGCTATGACTCTGGGTACCAGAATCGTAGTTATGAAGGATGGTGTTATCCAGCAGGTTGACACCCCTCAGAATCTGTATGAGAAGCCTTGCAACCTGTTCGTAGCAGGATTCATGGGATCTCCTCAGATGAACTTCCTGGATGCTGTAGCAAGAGTTGAGGGTGATGTTGCATATCTCGATATCGCAGGTCACAGCATTCCTCTGCCTCCCGCTAAGTCCAAGAAGATTATCGAGGGTGGTTATGACGGAAAGGAAGTTACCTTTGGTATCCGTCCTGAGGATGTATATGATTCTGAGATGTTCATCGAGACCTCTCCTCAGAGCACCTTTGAATCTACCGTTAAGGTATATGAGTTGCTCGGTGCAGAAGTTTATCTGTACTTTGATTTGGATGTATTCCCTATCACTGCAAGAGTTGATTCTCGTACAAACGCAAGACCCGGTGACAGCATCAAGTTTGCGTTCGATGTTGAGAAGATTCATGTATTCGATAAGGATACTGAGCAGATCATTACCAACTAATCTGAACAAAATTTCAAATGGGGGGTACCGAAAGGTATCCCCTTCTTTTGTTAGCAAGGAAGAAAGGGTACGTCAGTATGATTTCAAATCAGATCATTCAAACCAGCATCGATGAGCTGAAGGCAATTACCAGAGTGGAACTTTGCGTTTATGACCTATCAGGAGTAGTGCTTGCCTCCACTACAGAACAATTTGAGATTGGGAAAGATATGGTGCTGGGATTTTCTAATTCCCCCGCAGACAGTCAGGTAATAGGTTCCAGTCACCTATTAAAGATTTCTGACGATGGTGAGTTGCTCTATATACTGGTAGCCCAGGGAGCCGGAGACGAGGTGTATATGGTAGGCAAGATTGCAGCTTGTCAGATTAAGAATCTTGCCATAGCTTATAAGGAGCGAATAGACAGGAATAATTTCTTTCAGAGTCTGCTTATGGATAATCTTCTTTTGGTTGATATCTATAACAGGGCGAAGAAGCTGCATATTGAAACAACAGTTCCAAGAGCGGTTTTTTTGGTGGAAACAGGTGTAGAGAAAGATGGAATTGTTAAGGAAGTGCTGAAGGGGATGTTTTCGGCTCAGGCAGGCGATTACATAACCGCAGTAGATGAAAGCAGTATTATTCTGATTAAATCCTTGGATTCTGATTATAGCACGGAAGCAATGAATGAAATTGCAGAGACGATTGTGGATATGATAAATGCAGAAGCCATGATCAAGGTCAAGGTTTCCTTTGGCACCGTGGTTCAGGAACTAAAGGATGTATCCAAATCCTATAAAGAAGCAAAAATGGCGCTGGATGTGGGTAAGATATTCTATGCGGAAAAAAATGTAGTTGCATACAGCGCACTGGGGATTGGACGATTGATTTATCAGTTACCTGTGAACCTGTGCAGAATTTTTATTGAAGAGATTTTCGGTGATAAGGTGCCCAGTGACTTGGATGAAGAGACATTGAACACCATTAATAAGTTTTTTGAGAATAATCTGAATGTATCCGAGACTTCCAGACAACTTTTTGTGCATAGAAACACCTTGGTATATAGAATTGAGAGATTACAGAAGAGTACCGGCTTGGATCTGAGGAATTTTGAAGACGCACTCACATTCAAAATTGCCTTGATGGTAGTTAATTATATGAAATATTTGGAGTATTGACAGAAGTATGGTTTGCCGATTAATGGTACCATACATATATAATGATAATTGTCATAAATACATAATAGTATGTACTAGATGAGACAACCCCTGAATATACTGTGATAAGTATATTTGGGGGTGATTTTATGTCTTATGGTAAAAAAATAAGCTACTTGGATTATTGCGAAAACGGTGAACGGATTTGCGGAGTCGGATTTGTGAAAACAGAACTGAGAAATGATGAACTGACGATTTATGTGAATGTCAGAGGACTTCGTCAGCCGGAGCCGTCTTCTCCGAAGGTTGTGTTGTACTGTAGTTCCGGTGAGAAATTGCTTGGACAGATTCAATTGGAGAATGGACAAGGTGAAATACGACATACGTGTCATTTATTAAAAGATGCGAAAGAAGAGAATGGAAACGTGAGGTTGCTATCCCTTAGGATTGTGCTTGGAGAAGGTCGGGAAATCAGGTGCATTTGGGAAAATGATTCCGAGAAAGCATTGAAAGTGCAGGAGTGCGAAGGCATAACAGAGAGAATTGAGGATGAAGGCTTAGCGAAGAGAATTGAGGATGAAAGCATAACAGAGAGAATTGAGGACGAGGGTACAACGGAGAGAATTGTAGACGAGAACTCAGATGAGATAAAAGAATGCGAGTGCTCAACGGAAGTCAAAGAGAATGAGGAGCCCCAGACAGTAGTGAGACTGTTGGAAGATAAATGGCGCCAGATATCTGCAATTTATCCCCATGTGCAGCCATTTCAGGATGATAGGGATTTTCTCTCCATCACACCGGCAGATTTTGTTATGCTTACAGCAGATTCCTATCGAGGTGCAAATAACAGTTTCCTCCTTCATGGATTTTATAACTACAGACACCTGATTCTGACGCGGCTGGAACAGAGGGGGGAAATACTGTATTATCTCGGGGTTCCGGGGAACTATTATGACAGGGAAAAGCAGGTGGCAATCCTCTTTGGCTTTGAAAGCTTTGAGTGTGCCGAGGAGCCTGCACAGGAGGGGGATTATGGGTACTATATGATGCGCGTGCAGATATAGGAGCCGGGATGACGAGAGAACAAGGGTATTTGTATCAAGAGGATAGTACAAATAAGATTACACAGGGCGAAAATTGTACTGCGCGGAGATTACAGACCTTCCCCGTTGAAGGGCGGAATAAAGCATTCCTCTGCGCTGCTGCTCTCCTGCAGAAATCCCTGTTCAATGCCGATTCTCTCCGCAAAGTCCAGAACCCTGGCATATTCATCGTCAGCTACCCGGCGGCTAAGCTCCGAAAGCTGAGCTGAGGAGGTGACGGGGGTGTATTGGTTCATTATGCTGACATATATGTCATTTCCGTAGACTTCATGGAGGTACCGCAATATTTTTTTAGAATCTCCCACATGACCGGGCAATACCAGATGACGGACGAGAACGCCCCGTTTCATCAGTCCGGTTGCACTGTCAAAGACAGGTTTTCCTGTCTGCCGAAGCATTTCCCCGATGGCAGCAGAGGCTTTTACAAAATAATCCGGAGCCTGACTGCAGGCGGTTGAAAGCTCTGTTGAATAGTATTTCAAATCAGGAAGATATATATCTGCCAGCCCCTCCAAGAGTCTGAGGGTGGAGATCTCTTCGTAACTTCCGGTGTTGTAGACGATGGGGATGGACAAGCCGTCTTCTTTGGCTGCCTGTAGTGCGAGGCAGACCTGAGGCAGGAAATGCCCTGCTGTTACCAGGTTGATATTGGCAGCTCCTTTCTCTTGCAGTTCCAGAAAGATTTCAGCCAGACGATTCTCTGATATTTTCGAACCATAATTTCCGACAGATATGTCATGATTTTGACAAAAAACGCACCGAAGGTTACAACCGGAGAAAAACACAGTCCCTGAGCCCTGTGTGCCGGAGATGCAGGGCTCTTCCCAGAAGTGTAGGGCGGCACGGGCAGCTGTGAGTTCAGCACTCTGACCACAGTAGCCTTTCTGACCGTCGAGACGATTAGCATGGCATTTCCTGGGGCATAGGGTACAGTCCGACATATAATTTTGTACAATATCCGGATTGAAAATCATAATATGACACTCCTGTCTGTTACAATAAAACTCCTTTTTCGGAATTGTGTTCCTTCGCCTAAGTCCTGCGTGTCTGATTGCAGACACGCAGGACTTGACGGGAACACAAATCCAAAATGGGAGAAATAAAATACCGTACACCCGGATACAACTCCACCCGGTTGCCTCACGGCACATGAAAGGTTCCGCTTAGTGCTGCTTTGTTCCCAACCTGACACGGTTCGCGGATTCTCATTGCGTAAGACCGAATTTCATCATTGTACCACGAGATGTACGGCTTTTTAAGTGTATCGGTTTCTCGAGGCTTTGTCAAGTAAAAACAAACATGATTCCAAATAAGATTATGCTTGCCGTCGCACTGATCAAACTGAATTTGCTTATCTTATAATCGCTCTTCATCGGTTCCCACTTCTTCAGATGATTGCTTTCCACAAAATATCCAATTGTTGCAAGCACTGCTCCAAATATCAATAAAGCCGCTAGTTTCATTGCAGGCATAGTATTGTTTTCAATTCCCTTTGATTCAAACAGAAAAACCGTCACTCCCATTCCAATAAACAGCAATAAAATATACGTTATTGTCACCGGAATGCCTTTCAATGCTCTTTTTTTATCAGCCTCATAAATATATATTTTATTGATTACTTTATAGTTATTTATCAGGATGCATAATAGGATATTTAGCACATAGAAGAGAATAAGTACCCCATTTATCCATTCGGGTTCCAAATCAAATAAATGAATCATACAAAGCAAAAATACATATACTGTGGACAAAATTCCTATATGAATATCTAGCTGTGTTAGAAGTCGCTTTACCTCTAAATGGTCATACTCTATGTTATTGTCGAAACCTGCAACTGTACTGATAGAATCCTTATCAATTGCATTTGTAAAATAAATATGCAAAAACATTTGAACCGGAATCCCCATAAGGAACATACATATAAGTGTTCCGGCACGAAATAATCCATTCATTGCACTCATAAAAATATATGCAACAATGCAGATTAAGGTTATAACAATAAATAGCCAGGGCATTTTACTGTTTTTATATTTCTTGCCGTCCGTGGTAACATCTATTCGTTGATTACCCAACAAATCATCAACACTTATGCCAAACAGTTCTGCAAGTCTGATCAGGTTCTCCGAATTTGGTTTTGAAAGATTGCCTTCCCATTTTGTTACCGCCTGTCCGCTTACCCCCATGTATTCAGCAACTTTTTCTTGTGACAAGCCTTTCTCGGTACGAAATCTTGCAATATTCGCACCTATCAGTTTCTGTTCCATACCATTTTCCTCCGCTAAGTTGATGACAACAATATACAAATAAATAGAGTTGCATTCCACCAACTAAATGGCAACTATAGGTTGCACCCATCATTTTCCGTTACTAATCATATTATAATCCGTGTACGGTAAATGAATTGACTCCCTTTTTTGAAAAGTGTTCCTGACTTGAATCAAATCTGCTCCTAACAATTCAATATACACCAATTTAGTTCCTTAATTTTATACCCGACATCTTCAGGACAATGCTCATTATAGCATAATATGAATAGACTGTGTGAACTGAATGAAATACTT
>CALZBR010000036.1 GCA_945621435.1 uncultured Lachnospiraceae bacterium | reverse complement strand
TGGACGATTTTGGTAAAGCAGAATCGGTCTAGCTAATTATTTTACGTTATACTAGGGGGCAGGAAGGCACCTGGGTGCGTTTGACCAATGGTTCTGTGGTATGTCTGGAAGTGGATCCCACATTAGGGGACAAAAAGGTGGATTCGGATGGAGACGGAATTCCGGATTTAAAGGAATTGGGAGCGGTAGTTGAGGTGACATACCGTGGTGGTTCTGATGAGGAAGAGGTTACTTTTGAAGCATATTCTTTCAGCTCCAACCCTGCGCTGAAGGATTCGGATGGTGATGGATATGCAGACGACAATGACAGCCATCCAATGAAAAACGAAGTGGCTAAGGCACAGTTGACCGATTTTAGAGGATATATTTTGGTTGAAAATGGGGAAGACGGTGTGACCTATGGTGTGGCGAAGGATACGTTGAGTGATACCCCCATGAATACCGGTGAGATTGCTTTGGAAAACTTCCTTCTCTATGTCCAGAAACATGGTGGCTATTCAGGACTTACGGGCGTGGATGTCAGCGGAGACAGCTGTGAGGCTTATGAGATTCAGTATCTTACGGAGCGTTTACGGAATCTGAACAATTCAGACTATCGGTTAAGCTGTGAGGAACTGTTGCAGGATACGAAGAAGCTGGCCAAAATAGCAACCAAAATGGAGAATAGAATTCAAGAGGAAGAAAATGGCAGTACCTATGCGAAGGACATGAACGCATGGTTGTCTTCCGTGATGAGCGGATATAATAGTATGACTTACTATATGCCGCTGGATGTTTATTCCGGGGAAGAGATCTATCATCAGATTTGTCAGGCGATAGACAGTGACTGCCCTGTGATGCTGCAGACCGGAGTAGCGGGAAACATGCCCCTTTATGACTCGGAAGAGCTGGAGGATGCAGCACTTAAGATAGACAGCCTTGATTGGATGACTGTAATCGGCTGCAAAAAGGACAGTGTGGCAGACAGAATCACGCTTACGGTAGTATACAACGGAAAAATGTATTATATTGATTTTGATAAATTGATGGAAACAAATGGTTTCCTGGGCAGTATTGTGGGTGTAATCCTGCCAACACCGTAAATTGCCAAGAATGCTTTAGACGATATCGGTGTCATTATAGTCAAAAAGAGCAAGGAAAGAGTTGAGATGGGAAAAAACCGCTGCACAATGAATAAACAGGAACACAAAAAGAGAGTCTTTGACATTATTCAGATTGGTACACGTATTGATGTCCCAAGCAGGTTGTTTGACTTCTTTATCGTGTGCGTGATTCTGACAAGCATCACGGTGACTTTTCTGAGAACCTTTGACTCACTGCAATCCTATTCCGGACTTTTGAACGGAATTGAGCTGGCAACCATTGTTATTTTCATAGTGGAATATCTATTGCGGCTCTGGACCTGCGATCTGCTTTATCCGGGGGAAAAGTGGATTGTCTCCATGAGAAAGTTCTTATGTTCCTTTTACGGAATTGTGGATCTGCTGACCATCATCTCTTATTTTGCACCGCTGTATTCCAATGGAATTGTGGCTCTGCGGATGATTCGGGTAATCCGGATCATGAGGCTGTTTCAGGTCAACAAGACCTTTGATGCCTTCAGTATTGTGGCAGGGGTAGTCATGGAAAAGAGAAAGCAGTTACTTTCCTCCATTTGCATGATTGCCATGATTATGCTTGCGGCGTCTCTGTGCATGTATGGCTTTGAGCACGATGTACAGCCGGATGTGTTTGAGAATGCCTTTTCGGGTATCTGGTGGGCAATGTCCACAGTACTAACGGTGGGATATGGTGACATATACCCTATAACAGTGGGAGGGAAAATAGTCGCTATCATAATTGCACTGCTGGGGGTATGTGTCGTAGCGATACCGACCGGTGTCATCAGCGCAGGCTTTGTGGAGTATTATGCGCGAATCAGAAACGAGGCCAAGGAAGTATTATCCGATGACACAATGGGTATTCTGGCACAGAAGGCAAAGAAGAAAAACATGTCAGTGAATGAGTACCTGCTGTATCTCATGTGCAGGGAAGAAAAATAACAAGGAAGTTTGTAAAAGGATAGGTTGATCTGAGTATGGATATTTTTGAATATATGAGAAATACGCAGATGGAAAAGGAGGCGCCTCTGGCTGCCCGCATGCGACCCAGGACCCTGGATGAGGTGGTGGGGCAGGAGCATATCATTGGAAAGGATAAGCTGCTATACCGTGCGATTAAAGCAGATAAAGTCAGCTCCGTCATTTTTTACGGTCCCCCCGGAACGGGAAAGACCACTCTTGCCAAGGTCATTGCCAATTCCACCAGCGCTGAATTTATGCAGATTAACGCAACCTCTGCAGGGAAAAAGGATATGGAAGAGGTCATTTCCAAGGCAAAGGACCTTCAGGGAATGTACGGGAAGAAAACGATTCTCTTCATCGACGAGATACATCGCTTTAATAAGAGCCAGCAGGACTACCTCCTTCCCTTTGTGGAGGACGGTACCGTGATCTTAATCGGTGCCACCACGGAAAATCCCTATTTTGAAGTAAATGGCGCGTTGATTTCCCGCTCCATTGTCTTTGAACTGAAACCGATTCCGGTGGAGGCAATCAAAGAGCTGATCAGAAAAGCAGTCTATGATGTGGACCGGGGTATGGGAATCTATCAGGCGGAGATAGAGGATGAAGCAGTTGACTTTCTGGCAGAGTTGTCCGGTGGCGATGCCAGACATGCCTTGAATGCGGTGGAACTGGGTGTCATGACTACCACGCCGGGAGAGGACGGTAAGATTCATATTACCCTCGAGGTTGCCAAAGAATGTATCCAGAAGCGTGTCATGCGCTACGACAAAACCGGAGACAATCACTATGATACCATCTCTGCTTTCATCAAAAGCATGAGAGGCTCGGATCCGGATGCTGCGGTCTATTATCTGGCACGGATGTTGTATTCCGGGGAAGAGGTGGCTTTTGTTGCCAGAAGAATCATGATTTGCGCCGCAGAGGATGTGGGCAATGCGGATCCTCAGGCGCTTGTGGTGGCTACCAATGCTTCTCTGGCAGTGGAGAGAATCGGTATGCCGGAGGCCCAGATTATTCTGTCTCAGGCGGCAGCTTATGTGGCCTGTGCGCCCAAGAGCAATGCCAGCTGTGTGGCGATAGAGGAAGCGATGAAGACAGTGGAACAAACCGGCAATCTGCCTATTCCACCCCATTTGCAGGATGCCCATTATAAAGGAGCCGCCAAACTGGGACATGGAACAGGTTACAAATATGCGCATGCTTATCCTAACAATTATGTGGAGCAGCAGTATCTTCCCTACGAGCTCAGTGGGCAGGAGTTCTACCGGCCCTCGGGGAACGGATATGAATCAAAGATCAGAGAACATATGAAGAGACTGAAGCAGGAAGCTGCCCTGGCAGATCAGAATAATTCCTGAATCAGATACTGATAAATCTGCTGATTTTTTGTCAGCCAGTTATCACAAATAGCAGAGGCCGTGGTTTCATCCGGGACGGACAGAGTAATGTCTATCAGGTTGATTTCATGGTCTTTTGCTATCAGGTGAGCTTCGTATTCTCCTGAGGTGGACTTATAGTAATCCCCCTGAACCGAGATTTCGTTCCGCAGGGAGTATTCTTTTTCTTTCAGATAGGCATTGATTTCTTCCTTGATGGCATCGCTGATGCGGTTCTGGAAGAAATTCAGGGTCTCCTGACCTTCTCCTGTGATGGTCAGCAGGGTGCGGTTTCGAATGGTCTCCGAGGTAATGAGCCCTGCGTCCGTCAGTTCGCTGATGGCCTGTTGCAGGGTAAGAAATCCGGTGTATTCTTTTTCCAGGATAATTTCGCTGACCTGGGCAGCTGTCATGGGAAAATTCACCCGGTTCAGCATATATAAGACAATCAGTTTGTATAAGGTTAAGGGTTCCTGTACCATGTTTTGTATTCTCCGCGATATAATAAGTGTGAAAATATTCTGCAAGAAAGGCTTCCGGACCTTTCTTAGCCACAATAAGTCTTGCCTTGATAGGAAGATTCCAGTCGCATTTTTTTATGAAGTGTGTTCAATACGTCTTTTTTATTTCGGCTCCAGTCGGGTGCAATCAGCAAATCCTTCGGACCGTCTCCTGTGAGACGATGGACTACCGTTTCGGGCGAGAGGTGCTCCAGACAGGAAATCAAAAGGTCGATATAGGTGTCCCTGGATAAAACTTCGAATCTGCCGGCACAGTAATCGTCGGCCAGATCGGTGTTTTTCAATATATGAAGCAGCTGCAGTTTTATACCGAAGATCTGAAATCGATTCAGGTACCGGATGGTCTGAAGGAGGTGCTCCTTCGTCTCGCCGGGAAGACCCAGGATGACATGCACAATCACGGGAAGCTCAGCAGTCTGAAGTCTCTGCATACATTCTTCAAAACAGGATAAGGGATAGCCTCTGCGGATATAAGCGGCGGTTGCCTCGTGAATGGTCTGCAGACCCAGCTCCACCCAGATAAACTTTCCCGAAAAACGGTTCTTCAGGGTGACCAATAGACTGATGACCTCCGCCGGAAGACAGTCCGGTCTGGTGGCAATGGAAATGCCGCATACCGAAGGAGAAGCCAGAGCCCGGGAAAATACCTGCTCCAGATAGGGTAGGGGAGCATAGGTATTGGTGTAGGCCTGGAAATAGGCGATGGTACAGGGGATCTCCTCCTGCGGGTTAGTAACAGCCGGGAAGCTCTCAATATCCACCGCAAAGTCCCCGCTGCCCCCGGCACTACAGAAGATACAGCCCCGAGTGCCCAGAGACCCGTCCCGGTTGGGACAGGTCATGTGGGCATTCAGGGCTATCTTTTTGCACTTATGTCCATATGTTTTTTTACACCAGGCATCCAGGGAGTAATAGGGCTTACCCTGCCAGTCTGCATTGTTCATGTTTGTATGCCTTCCTTGGTTCTGATATCCATTCCGGGTCTTGGTTTCACGGATGACACATGATTATTCCGGGACTTGTGGATGGAGATTAGCGGATGTGAGACTTTACTGCCTCTGCGACCAGCTCTGCCACCTTGGGATTGAAGGCTTCAGGCATGATATTGTCATCACTCAGCTCCTCTTCGGGAACGAGACCTGCAATGGCTTCGGCAGCTGCCAGCTTCATCTCTTCGGTAATCTGAGTGGCACGTCCTTCCAAGGCACCCTTAAAGATGCCGGGGAACGCTACCACGTTGTTAACCTGATTGGGGAAATCACTGCGCCCGGTACCTACCACGCGGGCACCGGCAGCCTTTGCCACATCGGGCATAATCTCGGGCACGGGATTTGCCATGGCAAAAAGGATGGAGTCGTGATTCATGGAGGCTACCATTTCGGGAGTCACGATATTGGGTGCGGATACGCCGACAAAGATGTCAGCACCCTTCAGGGCATCTGCCAGAGTACCAGTTTCATTCTTTGGATTGGTAACCTCCGTCATTTTCTGCTGCATCCAGTTCAGACCCTCAGTGGACTTGGACACGATACCGACTTTGTCACACATAATGATATAAGGAAATCCGTAAGTCAGAAGAAGCTTAGTGATGGCAACACCTGCGCTGCCGGCACCGTTGACCACAACCTTACAGTCTTCCTTTTTTTTGCCGACAACCTTCAGGGCATTGATGATACCTGCCAATACAACAATGGCAGTACCATGCTGATCGTCATGGAAAACGGGAATATCCAGGGTGGCCTTCAGCCGTTCTTCAATCTCAAAACATCTGGGAGCACTGATGTCCTCCAGATTGATACCGCCAAACCCGGGTGCAAGCCAGGTAACGGCTTTGATGATCTCTTCGGTATCCTGAGTATCCAGACAGATGGGGACGGCGTTGACTCCACCGAACTCCTTGAACAGAACTGCCTTTCCTTCCATAACGGGCATTGCTGCGTGGGGACCGATATTGCCTAATCCCAGAACCGCGCTGCCATCGGAAACTACGGCAACAGTGTTGGCTTTCATGGTGTATTTATAAGCGGCTTCCTTGTCGTTGGCAATCACTTTGCAGGGCTCCGCTACTCCGGGGGTGTAAGCAATGGCCAGATCCTCTCTTGATTTTACGGGTGTCTTGGAGACGGTTTCAAGCTTGCCGTTCCATTGTTCATGCATTAATAGTGCCTTTTCGTTGGTTGTCATGGCAGTACCTCTCTATCTATAATTAAGAAAATTTAGTGCTCACTCTATCATAATCCAAATCCCCCTGTTACGCAAGCAGAAGATGAACATAAAATTAGGACTTCCTATTTGCAAAAAAATATATTATAATAGATTCATAAATATGGTAATTCATTTATGAAATCCAAACAGTTATCATAGGCATATCTTGTCGCGAATCCCAGATTATGAATAAAAGTATATAGAGATAGCAGAAGTTATGTATCTACTGACAGAATTTTATTTGCAGGAGGATGTATGAGAGAAAAGTATGAATCATTGGCGCTGAATCAGTTGAGAGAACTTGCCAAGGTACGTGGACTGAAGGGAACATCAGCGATGAAAAAGTCAGAGCTGGTGGAAGCTATGCTGACGGAAGACGAGAGACTGAAAAAGTTGGAAAATCAGGATAATAAGAATGAGACCGGGGTGAAAAACGAGACCGTTTATCGTGCGCAGCCCTCCAGACAGGAGAACACCGGCGTGCAGACACAAGAGACGGCGAGACCGGTCAGAAACAATGAAGTATATGATGAAAAGACCTATCCCAAGGAACTGGACAGCGGGGAGGAAGCAAGCGGTATTCTTGAGGTAATGCCGGATGGTTACGGGTTCATCCGCTGTGAGAACTTTATGCCCGGAGACAATGATGTCTATGTGGCGCCCAGCCAGATCCGTCGTTTTGGATTGAAGACCGGAGATATCCTGAAGGGAAATAAGAGAGTCAGGACACAACAGGAAAAGTTCTGCGCGCTTCTGTTTATTCGTTCCATCAACGGCTATACGGTTGAGGAATCTGCCAAGAGAATGTCCTTCGAAGATATGACACCTATTTTCC
The DNA here is from genome assembly GCA_945621435.1 of uncultured Lachnospiraceae bacterium. Lineage (GTDB taxonomy): Bacteria > Bacillota > Clostridia > Lachnospirales > Lachnospiraceae > Acetatifactor. The sequence goes on along the minus strand of CALZBR010000036.1, from coordinate 18,185 downwards.
CAAATGAACGGATTCGACTGGAGACTCCCGGCTGTAGTGTGGCCATGAGAGTCATGGATCTGGTCAGCCCTGTGGGCAAGGGACAGAGAGGTATGATTGTATCACCGCCCAAGGCAGGCAAGACGACCCTGTTGAAGGAAGTGGCAAAGTCTATCCTGCGCACCAACCCTCACATGCATATGCTGATCCTCCTGATTGACGAACGCCCCGAGGAAGTGACCGATATTAAGGAAGCGATTCACGGAGACCATGTGGAAGTAATCTATTCCACCTTCGATGAACTGCCGGAGCATCATAAACGTGTCTCGGAGATGGTTATCGAGCGTGCCAAGAGACTTGTAGAGCATAAGAAAGACGTGGTGATTCTTCTGGACAGCATCACCCGACTTACCAGAGCGTATAACCTTGTGGTTCCGCCCAGCGGACGTACCCTGTCGGGTGGTCTTGACCCGGCGGCACTGCACATGCCCAAGAGATTTTTCGGAGCGGCAAGGAATATGAGAGAAGGCGGAAGCCTTACGATTCTTGCCACTGCACTGGTGGAAACCGGCAGCAAGATGGACGATGTGGTCTACGAGGAATTCAAGGGAACCGGCAATATGGAGATGGTTCTGGACAGAAAGCTGTCAGAGAAGCGGATATTCCCTGCAATTGATCTGGCAAAGTCAGGCACCAGAAGAGAGGATTTGCTGCTTGACAGTGAAGAACTGGAAGCAATCAACATCATGAGAAAGTCCTTAAATGGTATGAAGGCGGATGAAGCCACAGATAAAATACTCGATTTATTCTCCAAAACAAAAAGCAACCATGAATTCGTACAGATGGTAAAAAAGAATCGATTTATTTAAAAAGTTTATTCCAAAATGAAACTTTTTAAAATTAGGACTTGCAAGTATATGATTCATATGCTACAATAATACCGCTGTTTGTGGTTCCATAAGCAGTGCGGATGAGAACGAACAATAGCATGTAATCATATAGAAGAGGTGAAAGAAATGAAAGAAGGAATCCATCCCGAGTACTATCAGGCAACTGTAACTTGCAACTGTGGCAACACCTTCGTAACCGGATCTACCAAGCCTGAGATCCACGTGGAAGTTTGCTCCAAGTGCCATGCATTCTACACCGGCCAGCAGAAGACAGCAAGAGCCGATGGACGTATTGAGAAGTTCAATAAGAAGTACGGCGTAAAATAAGAGTCGCAGGAAAGGTTGAGGTGTTGATATCTCAACCTTTTTTCATCGGAGAAGAGAGAATATGAAACGAAAAGTTAAATGTTATTCCGGTATCGGCGGACAGGCCGTGCTGGAAGGAATCATGATGAAAAACCAGGAAAAATATGCGGTTGCGGTGAGAAAACCCAACGGAGAAATCGCGATTGAGCTTGAGAACCATCAGGGATTAATGCATGGAAGTAAGGTAAAAGAATTTCCCTTTATCAGGGGAGTCGTGAATTTCATCGATTCCTTTATGCTGGGAATGAAGTGTCTGAATTATTCCGCCTCCTTTTATGAGGAGGATGATACGGAGTCAAAGAAAAATGAGAAGGCTTCAAAAGAAGCAAAGGTTGAAACTGCGGAAGTTCCTGAAACTTCAGAAGAAAATGAGATTGCTGCGGTGACAGAGAATGTTATAGAAACAGCTGAGGCTGCACCTGCAAAGAAGACTTCCTCGGCAGCAGGAGAAGGAGCGGGGGAAAAGGTAGTCACTACACTGGTTACCCTGTGCTCCATAGCGTTGGCAATCGGAATATTTATCGTGCTGCCCTATTATCTTTCCTCTCTGATTCAGAAGAAGATAGCACTGCAGAATACCTCTTTGCTGGCAATCATAGAGGGTGTCATTCGTATTGCAATTTTTGTTTTGTATGTCTGTGCCATCAGCCTGATGAAGGATATTCGAAGATTATATCAGTATCATGGTGCGGAGCACAAATGCATTAACTGTATTGAAAAGGGTCGTCCGCTGACGGTACACAACGTGATGAGAAGCTCCAGACTTCACAAGAGATGCGGTACCAGCTTTATTTTCTTTGTTATGATTGTCAGCATCGTACTGTTTTTCTTTATACAGGTCGAGAATCCTATCCAGAGAGTAGCGCTTCGTTTGTTGTTGCTTCCCGTGGTTGCAGGGATTTCCTATGAGATTATCCGCCTGGCAGGTCGCAGTGACAATATTCTGGTGCGCATTATTTCGGCTCCCGGCATGCTGATTCAGCGCATGACTACCAAGGAACCGGATAAGGAGATGGCAGAGGTTGCCATTGCGGCAGTGGAAGCCGTCTTTGACTGGAAAAAGTTTTTGCTGGACAATTACGGTTATAATGTGGATGAGACCTGGATGGAGGAAGAGACAGACGAATGAATTACCGAGCTGCCTACGAAAAGGGAAAAGGAACCCTGGCTGCCGTCGGAATCCGGGAAGCGGAGCTGGATGCCAGATTGCTGTTGGAATTTGTCTGTGATACGGACAGAAATACCCTGCTGGTGCATGGTGACAGGGAACTGAGTTCTGAGGAGGAACAGGGTTACCTGGAAATGATCGAAAAAAGATGCCGGCGGATACCGCTTCAGCACCTTACCGGTGTTCAGGACTTCATGGGGCTGGATTTCGCAGTGAATGAACATGTGCTGATCCCGAGACAGGACACGGAGATTCTGGTGGAAGAGGTGCTTCAGAATCTTCACGACGGAATGCATATCCTGGATATGTGTACGGGATCGGGCTGTATCCTGATTAGTCTTTTACACTATACCAACGATTGTACCGGTGTGGGAGCTGATATCTCAGAGAGAGCCCTGCAGGTGGCAAAGAAGAATGCCGAACGATTGGAGAGCAATGCCATATTTGTGCAGAGCGATCTCTTTCAGAACATGGAGGGCTTATTCGATGTGATAGTGTCGAATCCTCCTTATATCTCCGATCGTGTGGTTGAGACTCTGATGCCTGAGGTCAAGGAGCATGAGCCAAGACTTGCTTTGGCAGGTGGAGAAGACGGGTTGGATTTTTACCGGGAAATAGTGAAGAAGAGCAAGGAGTATCTGAAGAAGGGCGGTATGCTTTTCTTTGAGATAGGTTACGACCAGGGGCAGGCAGTGAGTGAACTCATGGAAGAGGCCGGTTTTCTGGAGGTTCAGGTCAAAAAGGATTACGCCGGTCTGGACAGGGTGGTATACGGCACTTTGGGATTTGCGTTGGAATAGAAAGGTAAGATTATGTTTGACAGATTGGACGATTTATTAATCCGGTTTGAGGAGATTATGGGAGAGCTTCATGAGCCCACCGTGACCAACAATCCGGAGCGTTTCCGCAAGCTGATGAAGGAGCAGAGTGATCTGACTCCCATTGTGGACGCATATACAGAATATAAAAAGTGTAAACAGGATATCGAAGATTCCCTGGCTATGCTGGAGGAAGAAAGCGATGATGAGATGAGGGAGATGATCAAGGAAACTCTCAGCGACAGCAAGAAACGCGTGGAGGAGCTGGAGCAGGAGATGAAGATCCTGTTATTACCCAAGGATCCTAACGACGAGAAGAACGTTATCGTGGAAATCCGTGCCGGCGCCGGTGGAGATGAGGCAGCTCTTTTTGCGGCTGAAATATATCGCATGTATGTACATTATGCCGAGGGCAGACGTTGGAAGATTGAAACCATGAACGTAGATGAAATCGGTATCGGCGGCATGAAGGAAGTGCAGTTCATGATTAATGGTCAGGGTGCCTATTCCCGTATGAAATATGAGAGTGGCGTGCACCGTGTACAGCGTGTGCCCGAGACAGAGAGCGGCGGACGTATTCATACCTCCACCATCAGTGTGGCGGTGATGCCTGAAGTAGATGAGGATATTGATATTGTCATTGAGGACAAGGATATCCGTATTGACGTCATGAGAGCCTCCGGAAACGGCGGTCAGTGCGTCAATACCACAGACTCAGCGGTTCGTCTGACCCATTATCCCACGGGTATCGTGGTATACAGCCAGACGGAGAAATCCCAGATTCAGAATAAGGCAAAGGCCTTTGCACTGTTGAAGGCGAAGCTGTATGATATGGAGCAGCAGCAGCGTCACGACGCTGAGGCGGAGCTGCGCAGAAGCCAGATTGGTACGGGAGATCGTTCGGAGAAAATCAGAACCTACAACTTCCCCCAGGGACGCGTCACAGACCACCGCATCGGTCTGACTCTGTACAAACTGGACAAAATCATGAACGGGGACATCGAAGAGATCATCGATGCCTGTATCGCAGCCGACCAGGCGGCGAAGCTGGCAAAGATGAACGAATAAGCTATGAGTGCAGAATAAAAATGGAGAGTCAGAATCTTGCTTGTAAGAGATTCCGGCTCTTCTTTTTGTTATGTAAGAATAAGGAAGATTTTTTATCTGTATTTGCACCACAATATAAACAGGAATGGTTTGAGGGTGGCGACACAGGTGAACAGGGTTTACTTGATATTCATGCCGGGGCATATGAGACCGGTATGCTTACGTTTATGTATCCGGAGCTTGTGAATACGGATTTGGCAAAGACATTGGATTCCTATTCCCTGACCTATGAAAAACTGGACAAATGGATGGAGGGAGGAAATAGTACAGTTGAGGTTGTGCCGCTTGGATATGCAGGCAATCCCAAGGGCTATGAAGCAGTCAGCAGCATCGCCAAGGAAATTCTAGAGGTTCAGGTCAACGCTATCTGTGAGAAAATCCGATAAATAAATTCTGCAAATGAAATTTTGCTTACATTCTTCTGATTAATCTGGTAAAATGTGGTTATGATATATTTATGGTAAACCATTATTTTAGATTTGAAGAGGAAGGGTGACTGTTTATGTTTTCGATAGGCGAGTATGTGATTTGTGGAAACAAAGGGGTGTGCGTAGTGGAAAATATAACCACCCTGGATATTAACGGAGTGGACAAGCTGCGTCAGTATTATATTCTGAAACCGGTATACCAGTCAGGAAGTACTGTTTATGTTCCCGTGGATGCGTCCGGTGATATGAGAAGCATGTTGACCAGATATGAAGCGGAGAGATTGATTGACACTTATTCTGAGATTCCGTTGCTGACCATAAGCAATGAAAAGTTAACAGAGCAATTCTACAAGGAATGCATGAAGAGTACGGATTGCCGAGAGTGGATCAAGGTACTTAAAACAATTCAGTACAGAAAGCAAAAACGGGAAGAGCAGGGGAGAAGGATTACCTCTCTGGATGAAAAATATCTTCGTATGGCAGAGCAGAGTCTCTATGGCGAGCTGGCTCTTGCCCTGGATATAAGCCGTGATGCGGTGGAGGGATATATTGCCGGCGACAGAACAGCGAAGGCAGGAAAGAACTGAAAAGCTGAAAAACTGAAAAGCTGAAAAAACTGAAATATGAAAAAGCTCTTTACAATCCAGGGAAAAAGTAGTAGGATGATTAATCATAAGTCCCATGCAATTAGGAAAAGCGTTGAAGAGAACAGTAAGATTTCGGGAAGTCCCAGAGAGAACCGCCCGCTATAAGCGGTGCTGCAAGCGGTTTGACAGAACGAATTCCGAAGACCATCTCTGAGTGACCCTTAATCGGGTACGGAGGCTCCCGTTACGAGCAAATGAAGGAGGCAGAACCGGTCTTTCATAAGATGATTCTGCAAGAAGGGTGGAACCGCGTGAATAATACGTCCCTTGCAATAGAAGTATTGCAGGGGACTTTCTTTGTGTAGTGAGAAACGAAAACAAGCACCATTAATAGGAGGTAACAGTATGAAGATTACACTGAAGGACGGCTCCGTGAAGGAATACGGAGAGAGCAAAAGCATCTATGACATCGCCTTTGATATCAGTGAGGGGCTTGCAAGAGCAGCCTGCTGTGCAAAGGTTGACGGTAAGGTTCAGGATCTGAGAACCGTACTGGACAGAGACTGTGAACTGCAGATTTGTACCGCAAATGACGAGGAAGGGCTGGCAACCATCCGCCACACTGCATCTCACGTGCTGGCAGAGGCGGTGAAGAACCTGTTCCCCGATGCAAAGCTGACCATCGGTCCCAGTATTGATACAGGATTTTACTATGATTTTGAGCATGCACCTTTTTCCAGAGAGGATCTGGACAATCTGGAAGCAGAGATGAAAAAGATTATTAAAAAAGGTGCAAAGCTTGAGAAGTTCACTCTTTCCAGAGCAGAGGCAATCAAGTTCATGGAAGAAAAGAACGAGCCTTACAAGGTGGAGCTGATCCGGGATCTGCCGGAGGATGCGGAGATTTCCTTCTACAGTCAGGGAGAATTTACCGATCTGTGTGCAGGACCTCATCTGATGAGCACCAAGGGCATCAAGGCGTTCAAACTGACCTCTTCTTCTATGGCTTACTGGCACGGCGATTCCAGCAAGGCACAGCTGCAGCGTATCTACGGAACTGCCTTTAACAAGAAGGAAGAGCTGGAAGAGTATCTGGCATACTGGGAAAATGTTAAGAATCGTGACCACAACAAGCTGGGCCGCGAGATGGAGCTTTTTACCACCGTGGATGTGATCGGACAGGGACTTCCCCTGCTGATGCCCAAGGGAGCAAAGATTATCCAGACCATGCAGAGATGGATTGAGGATCTGGAGGATAATGAGTGGGGCTATATGCGTACCAAGACTCCGCTTATGGCAAAAAGTGACCTTTACAAGATTTCCGGACACTGGGATCATTATAAGGAAGGCATGTTCGTCTTCGGAGATGAGGAGAAGGACAAGGAAGTATATGCCCTTCGTCCCATGACCTGTCCCTTCCAGTATTATGTATATAAGGCAAGTCAGAAGTCTTATCGCGATCTGCCCTGCAGATACAGCGAGACCTCTACCTTGTTCAGAAATGAAGATTCCGGTGAGATGCATGGCTTGACCCGTGTACGCCAGTTTACCATTTCCGAGGGACATCTGATTGTGAGACCTGACCAGATGGTAGAGGAGTTCAAGGGCTGTCTGGCGCTGGCAAAGCATTGTCTGGAGACTCTGGGTGTGATGGAGGACGTAACCTTCCGGCTTTCCAAGTGGGATCCCAACAATCGTGAGAAGTATATTGGAGAGCCTGAGGTCTGGGAGGAGACTCAGGGGCATATCAGAAATATCCTGACGGAGCTGAACATTCCTTTCTATGAGGCGGAAGGGGAAGCGGCGTTCTACGGTCCCAAGGTAGATATCAATGCGAAAAATGTTTACGGCAAAGAGGATACCATGATTACCGTTCAATGGGATGCACTGCTTGCAGAGCAGTTCGACATGTACTACATTGACCAGAACGGTGACAAGGTCCGCCCTTACATCATTCACAGAACCTCCATGGGCTGCTATGAGAGAACCCTTGCATGGCTCACCGAGAAGTACGAGGGCAAGTTCCCTACCTGGCTCTGTCCGGAGCAGGTTCGCGTGCTTCCCATTTCCGAGAAGTTCTCCGGCTATGCAAATGACGTGGCAGCAGCCCTGAAGAAGAACGGCATCCGTGTAACCGTAGATGAGAGAAGTGAGAAAATCGGTTACAAGATTCGTGAGGCAAGACTGAACAAGGTTCCTTATATGCTGGTTGTAGGTCAGAAGGAAGAGGAAGATAAGCTTGTTTCCGTGAGAAGCCGTTTCCTTGGAGATGAAGGCCAGAAAACATTGGAAGAATTTACCAATGCAATCTGCGAGGAGATTCGTACCAAAGCAATCCGCAAGGAAGAGATTCAGGAAGAACAGAAATAAGTCACTCTGTGAATAGTTTCTCCCAAAACACATCATAATAAAAGTAGGTCTGTATTCAGACTGAAAAATAATGAAGTGTTAAGGAGGAACTATGGCAGATTTAAAGTGTTCAGTTGAAAGTTGTCTGTACAATGAAGACCACCTTTGCAGCAAGGGTGATATCATGGTGGGCGGAAAGCACGCCAGCACCAGTGAAGAGACCTGCTGCGAGAGCTTTGCCCGCAGGAGAGAGGGACAGGATGCCTTCAAGAGCTCCACATGTCATCCCACCAGAACCATCAGCATCGACTGTGAGGCTGCAAAATGTGTTTATAATGCAAATTATAAATGTAAGGCCAGTCATGTAGATATCAAGGGGTGCAGTGGATGCTGTGACTGTCATGAGACAGCCTGTGGAACCTTCACAGACAATCAGTAAAATTAAGAAGTAAATAATTTAAAATGTGTATTGACAAAGGTGAGAGTGTATGGTAATCTGTTTAAGTGTGTGAAACACGACAGCAAGCAGAGTATCCACTCTCACCTTACGACATTAGGTCAGTAAGTGTTCAAATCTTCTTTTGACTCCGGCAGGATTTTGTGCGGTGTCTTGAAAAGAGCGGGATCAGGTGGATAGTTATGCTATCCACTTTTTTTATGTATGGAGGGAAAGACCATTAGCGAGTTATTGATTAATGACCAGATCAGAGACAAGGAAGTACGTCTGATTGGCGAGAGCGGAGAGCAGCTCGGAATTATGTCTGCAAAGGATGCCTTGAAGCTGGCAGAGGAGGCAGGAGTTGACCTGGTGAAGATTGCACCTACGGCAAATCCTCCCGTGTGCAGAATTGTCGATTACGGCAAGTATAAGTACGAACAGCTCAGAAAAGAAAAGGAAGCAAAGAAGAAACAGAAGGTTGTTGAGGTTAAAGAGATTCGTTTATCTCCCAACATTGATACCAACGACCTGAATACCAAGATGACCGCTGCGAGAAAGTTCATCACAAAGGGCGACAGAGTAAAGGTTACGCTTCGATTCCGCGGTCGTGAAATGGCACATATGAACAGCAGTAAGCACATTCTGGATGATTTCGCCGAAAGCTTGTCCGATGTTGCTGTAATTGCCAAGCCCCCCAAGGTGGAAGGCAGAAGTATGACGATGTTTTTAACTGTAAAGCGTTAGTTCGCAATAGTTAAAATAGATTAATCAAATTTTAGGAGGAAAATGTTATGCCGAAAATGAAGACAAACAGAGCAGCTGCTAAGCGTTTTAAAGTGACAGGAACCGGTAAGCTGAAGAGAAGCAAGGCTTATAAGCGCCATATTCTTACAAAGAAGACCACAAAGAATAAGCGTAATCTGAGAAAGCCCGCTATCACAGATGCAACAAACGAGAAGAATATGAAGAAGATTTTGCCCTATTTATAAGTCTGATAAGGAGGAAAATGAGACATGGCAAGAATTAAAGGCGGCATGAATGCCAAGAAGAAGCATAATAGAGTATTAAAACTTGCGAAGGGCTACAGAGGCGCAAGAAGCAAACAGTACAGAGTAGCTAAGCAGTCCGTCATGAGAGCCCTGGCTAGCTCCTATGCAGGCAGAAAAGAGAGAAAGCGTCAGTTCAGACAGCTCTGGATTGCACGTATCAATGCTGCAGCAAGAATGAACGGACTTTCCTACAGCAAGTTTATGTATGGTCTGAAGCTGGCAGGTGTTGATATGAACAGAAAGATGCTGGCAGAGATGGCTGTAAACGATGCAGAGGGCTTCAAGACTCTTGCAGAGCTTGCTAAGACCAAGCTGGCATAAAATCAGAATACTTAGAATATAATACAGTCATAGCCGGGACAAGCTTCAATACGGCTATGGCTGTTTTGCTTTGAGGAGACAAAATGCTGATTTTTTTTGATATCGATGGAACATTGATTGGAGAAGAGACGCACAGAATGACCCGGAGTACGGCGGAGGCAATCAAAAAGGCCAGAGCAGCCGGGCACATCTGTATCGTTAATACCGGAAGAACCGGCAAACTGATCTTGCCGAATCTATTTGGGGAGACAGAATTTGACGGGATACTCATGGGCTGCGGTACCATGATTCAGTATCATGGGGAGACCCTTTTACACAAGACCTTTACGGAAGAGGAGTCACTGCAGATTATTGAGGGGTTGCGTAAATACAGAATTGACGCGATATTGGAGGGATATCGGGACAATTTCTGCGACAGCGACGATAATATATTCAGTGAGGATTTTCTGAAGTTTGTTCATTGCTTTGATTCCCTGGAGTATAAAAATTACAGTGAGGCACCGGGACAGTTTGATAAGTTTTATGCCTACACGGTGAATCCCTCATGTATGGAAGAGTTCAGCCGCGAATTCGCAGACCGTTTGGAAATTGTCGACCGCAAGAAGGGCTACTACGAGATTATGCCCAAGGGGTACTCCAAGGCCAGTGGAATCCGTTTTCTTGCAGATGCACTGGAAATCGACATGGCGCAGACAGTGGCGGTGGGAGACAGCAGCAACGATATTCCCATGCTGGAGTGCGCCGGTGTGAGTATCGCTATGGGGAATGCAACCGATGATGTCAAGGTCTTGGCAGATTATGTGACAACCGATGTGGAAGAGAATGGTATAGAGAATGCGCTTAGATGGCTGGGAGCGATTTCGTAGTCTCGTTAATAAAAACTCCCCGAGCGGGATTCGAACCTGCAACCACCCGGTTAACAGCCGGGTGCTCTACCGTTGAGCTATCGAGGAATGATGATAGTATTACCGAAAGTGGCTCATCTATACAGCATCAATATTAAAAACGGAAAATGAAGAAAATTATGGTGAAAATAGCTGGATATTTTTCTGAAGGTATGGTATAATAATCGTGTTGTTAAGCAGATATAGTATATCGGTAGTACATCAGCTTCCCAAGCTGAGGAGGCGGGTTCGACTCCCGTTATCTGCTCTAAAACTAAAAAGCCCGAGAAGTGCGGTGGATTCGCATTGTCTGGGCTTTTTTGATATTCTGAAGTATGTGGCGATGTGAACTGTTTGACATTGATATAGAAGAGTATGGGTAGTTTCTGCCTATATCTTAACAAGGAGGAGCGTATGATAGTAACGATAGAAACGGAGAGATTGATTATCAGGCCTGTGGTACCCGATGATGCGGAGGCAATTTTTCGTTGGGCTTCTGACCCTGAAGTAACCAAGTACATGATTTATAGTCCCCATCCCAACGTACAAAGTACGAGGGCATGGCTTGAGAGCCTGGATCATGCGAATGAAGATTCCTATGACCTAGGGTTCGAATCCAAGGAAACGGGGGAACTCATCGGCATGGGCGGAATCGTGTATCACAAAGAAGAGGATGTCTGGATGATTGGTTATAATCTTCGGAGAGACTGGTGGGGAAAAGGCATTGTACCGGAGGCGATGAGAGGAATCATTGACTATGTAAGGGAAAGACGTCCCATAAGAGTGCTTCAGGGGCAATTTGCCGTGGAAAACAATAAGAGCCGCAGAGTAATGGAAAAGCTGGGCATGCAGTTTTATAAGGACGGTGAATACACCAAGATGGATGGAAGTGCAACCTTTAAATCTCAGATTTACAGGAGAGAGTTTTCGTAAGTCAGCCTATTTGAACCCCTTGGTTTGATGGAGATTGTAAAAAATACGGAAGTGGAGAATAGAAACCGAGAATAGATGTTGAGAAAAGATGAAGAGAAGATGAAGAGAAAGGAAGTTGAAATGGGAGTATTATCGAATCTGGAGCCCCGAGACGTATTTCATTTTTTTGAGGAGATTGCAGGGATTCCCCACGGGTCCGGGAATGTAGGACAAATCAGTGATTATCTGGTGAAGTTTGCGGAGGACAGAGGGCTTTTCTGCCTACAGGATGAACTGAAAAATGTCATTATTGTGAAAGAAGCAACACCGGGATATGAGACTGAGCCCACAGTGATTTTACAGGGGCATATGGATATGGTGGCCGTGAAAAAGCCGGATTGTGATATTAATCTGAGGACTGAAGGCCTCCGACTGGCAGTAGATGGTGATTTTGTGTATGCAGAAGGCACCAGCCTTGGAGGCGATGACGGGATAGCCGTGGCTTACAGCCTGGCTCTTCTGGATTCTGATACCATTAGCCATCCCAGGCTGGAGGTAATCATTACCGTGGATGAAGAGGTGGGAATGGACGGTGCCAGAGGAATCGACCTTTCCATGCTTACAGGGAATCGTATGGTCAATCTTGACTCAGAAGACGAAGGAATCTTCCTTACCAGCTGTGCGGGAGGTGCCAGGGTCAAAGGGATTCTTTCCTTTGATACGAAGGAAGCTGAGGGATTTTGCTGTGAGATTATCGTTGGAGGTTTGCAGGGAGGACATTCCGGATGTGAGATTCACAAGGAGAGGGGCAATTCCAACTGCCTGCTGGCCCGGGTCCTGAGAAATGTGGCATCAACTCTGCCCCTGCAGCTGGCAGAGCTGAAGGGTGGTCTTGCGGACAATGCAATACCCCGGGAGACAAAAGCAGTACTGGTATTTTCCGGGAAAGAGGATCGGCAAAGACTGGATGAAATGCTGAAAGAAGCTGAAAAAGAGATAGCTGAAGAACTGGGCGCGCGGGATTCCGGGTTCTGCCTGGAATGGCGTTACGGGACGAGTATTGAAAAAAAACAGGTGCTTTCAACAGAGGATACCCGCAAGGCAGCCGCCTATCTTTGGGCGTTGCCAAACGGTGTTCAGTCCATGAGTCAGGAATTGCCCGGATTGGTGGAGACTTCGTTGAATCTGGGAATTCTTACTTACGCAGAGGGATGCCTGACTGCGGAATTTTCCGTGAGAAGCAGTGTGGAAAGTGCCAAGAAAGCACTGATTGATCAACTGACGGCGGTTACGGAGCTTGCCGGAGGTTATTGTGAGGTGGAGGGAGACTATCCGGGTTGGAAGTATCGCGCGGTATCTCCCCTTCGAGACAAAATGATACGGGTATATCGAGAGATGTATCATGCGGATCCCAAGGTGGAAGCCATTCATGCAGGCTTGGAGTGCGGTATTCTGGGCAATAAGATCGCAGATCTCGACTGTGTTTCCATCGGACCCGATATGAAGGATATTCACACTACGGAAGAGACTTTGAGCATTTCCTCCGTGAAAAGGGTGTGGGAATACCTGGTAAGATTACTGAAGTTGAAGGATGAGGAGAAAAGATTTTATGAGTGAATTTGATTACAGTAGGGTATGTGATCCTGAGTTTTTTAAAGAGAATCGGTTGGAGGCTCATTCCGATCATGTTTGGTACAGAGATAAGAAAGAGGAAAAAGAAGGAAAATCAGGATTTCGTTTTAGCCTCAACGGGCTCTGGAAGTTTTCCTATGCAGTGAATTATGCTTCTGTCATCCGGGGCTTTCAGAATACGGATTACAATTGCAGGTGCTGGGCTGACATCCGTGTGCCTGCCCATATTCAGATGGAGGGGTATGATGCTCCTCAGTATTCCAATGTCCCTTACCCCTGGGATGGCAGGGAGGAACTGCAGCCCGGACAGATCCCGGAGCATTTTAACCCGGTGGCCTGCTATGTCAAATATTTCGAGGTTCCGGATCCTATGAAAGGGGAGCCGCTGTTCATCTCCTTCCAGGGGGTGGAGAGTGCGCTGGTACTTTGGTGTAACGGGCAGTATGTGGGGTACAGCGAAGATACCTTTACTCCCTCAGAATTTGATTTGAGCCCCTATATAAAAAAAGAGGGAGAGAACAAGCTGGCAGTTATGGTCTTCAAGTGGTGCGCCAGCAGCTGGTGTGAGGATCAGGATTTCTTCCGCTTTTCAGGTATTTTCAGAGATGTCTATCTTTATACTACGCCTTCTGTGCATGTGGAGGATGTGAAGGTGCAGACGCTGCTTTCCGACAGCTTTGATAAGGCTGATTTGGTGATTGACCTAAAGGCCACTGCAGAAGGCAGGGTGAAGCTCGTTCTGTTGCGCGAGGAGAAGATATTCCGATTCAATGCGGAGCATGTCAGCAATCCGGGGCAGGTGGCAGCGGAAAGAACCGTTGCGGATATGGAAGGTATGCTGAAAAAAGAAAACCATATTGTGATTCCGGTGGAGAAGCCTCTGCTTTGGAGCGCGGAAGAGCCGAATCTTTACAAATTGTGTTTGGAAATCATGGACATGGATGGAAGGATCCTGGAGTATATTCCCCTTCAGGTCGGTTTCCGCAGATTTGAGATTGCGGACAGCATGATGAAATTAAACGGAAAGAGAATCGTGTTCCGGGGGGTGAACCGACATGAATTCAGTTCCAGGACCGGTCGTGCAATCAGTGAGGCTGAGCTGTGGCAGGATCTGATTACGATAAAGCAGCACAATATCAATGCCATTCGTACCAGCCATTATCCCAACTCTTCCAAGCTCTATGAGCTTTGCGATAAGCTGGGAATCTATATGATAGGGGAGTGTAACCTGGAATCTCATGGTTCCTGGGAGCCGGCAGCCAGAGGCGCAGTGCCGAAGGAGACAGTGGTGCCCGGCAATCGACCCGAGTGGAATGCCATGATGCTGGACCGGGTGAATTCCATGTACCAAAGGGACAAGAACCATGCTGCGATTCTGATTTGGTCCTGTGGAAATGAAGCCTTTGGCGGAAAAAATATCTATGATATGTCCCAATTCCTGCGCCGGCATGACAGTAGCCGAATCGTTCAGTATGAAGGAATTTTTCACGACAGAAGCTATCCGGATACCAGTGATGTGGAGAGCCAGATGTATACTCCGGTCAAGGGCATCGAGGAATGGCTGAAAAAAGACCGTAGCAAGCCCTTTATCTGCTGTGAGTATTCTCACGCCATGGGAAATTCCTGCGGAGCCATACACAAATATACGGAACTTGCGGACAGAGAACCCCTGTACCAGGGAGGTTTTATCTGGGATTATATCGACCAGTCCATTTATAAAAAAGATCGTTATGGCAGGGAATTCCAGGCTTATGGCGGGGATTTTGATGACAGACCCTGCGACTACAATTTCAGTGGAGACGGGATTGCCTACGGTGGGGAGAGACTGCCTTCCCCCAAGATGCAGGAAGTGAAGTATGTTTACCAGAGTATTTCTGTCCAGGTGTTTGAAGAAAGAGTAAAGATCGTAAACAGGAATCTCTTTGCGGATACCAGTGATTTTGATTGTGTGGTTCGCCTGGAACGGGAAGGAAAGGTCGTAGAGGAACAGCTGCTGATGACGGATGTGGAACCGGGCAGCAGTGCAGAGTATGCCCTTCCATTGGTAATTCCCGCACAGGAAGGAGAGTATACCATTACCGTGTCCTTCCGCTTGAAAAAGGATACTTCCTGGGCACCTGCAGGGCATGAAATTGCCTTTGGACAGGGAGTATTTCAGAAAAATATTGCCTCCACGTACATTGCAGACAGACCCCTTGCGGTGAAGAAACCTCTCCGGGTCATCAACGGAACCTACAATCTTGGGGTACGGGGAGATGAGTTTGAAGTATTGTTCTCCAGAGGTGGGGGGAATCTGGTGTCCTATCGCTATGGTGGAAAGGAAATGTTCAAGACCAGTCCTGTGCCGAACTTCTGGCGTGCGCCTGTGGACAATGACTGTGGAAACCGCATGCAGCAGCGCTACGGGCAGTGGAAGCTTGCAAGCCTTTACATGAACAGTGTTGGCGTAGATGGACTTTGCAATGCATACGAGGAAGAAAGCGGCTGTGTGGTGGTAAAGAGCAGGTATCAGCTTAATTGCTCGCCTCAGGGAGAATGTGAGATACAGTACAGAGTCTACGGGGACGGTACTGTGGAAACAACGCTTTCCATGGAGCCTGTTGAAGGATTGGGAGACTGCCCGGAATTCGGAGTCATGATGAAGCTGGATGCAGACTATGACAGACTGGAATGGTATGGCAACGGTCCTGCGGAGACCTATGCCGACAGACAGCATGGTGCAAAGCTTGGAATCTACCATAACAGGGTAGAGGAGAATCTTGCAGAATATCTGGTACCTCAGGAATGCGGCAACAAAACCGGGGTTCGTTATGCCAAGGTTACGGATGAGAGAGGAAGAGGGCTGATCTTTGCAGGACATGATATGTATTTTTCCGCCCTTCCCTGGACCCCTCATGAGATAGAAAATGCAGCACATGCCCATGAGTTGCCACAGATTCATTACACAGTCATTCGTGCTGCCCTGGGACAGATGGGAATAGGCGGAGATGATACCTGGGGAGCAAGAGTACACGAGGAGTACCTTCTGCCGAAGGATAAGAAGCTTGAGTTTACCTTCTGCTTCAAGGGAATCTAGTGGGTTGATAAAAAATTGCAGGAAAAATTTCAACAATTTTAAAAAAAGGTATTGCTTTTTTCCCCGAGACACGTTATAATGCTAAATGTGCTTCGGGGTGTGGCTCAGCTTGGTTAGAGCGCCATCTTAGGGAGGTGGAGGTCGCGAGTTCGAATCCCGCCACTCCGACGAATTGGAAGTGTCAGAATCCATGGATTTACCTGGGTTCTGACATTTTTTTTGCTCGTGATCATATCGCCCTGCAGCGGAGCACTATCACTTGCCATTCGACGAGAGATTTGAACGTCTATAATTATATGGCAGTATTATGAGCCGTTTGATTTTATGGAATGAAAAAAACGGATGGGGTGCCCCATCCGTTTTCTGCCATATGTAATTTATTTTAACAAACCAAGAAACTGCAGGATACAAAGAACAATGCCGATGAAACCATACAGATCGATGAGTCCGCAAACTATCTTAACAATAAGACCAATAACCGGTATCCCACCAAATGCTCCGATTACTATACCGGCTACACTACAAACAATTATTAATATCAACAGTTGTACAATAAAAGATGTTGTATCCTTCTCTTTTATTATGAAAGGTGTGGGCCAAAACGTTTTTAAAAAATCCATAACATTACCTCCGTATAGTTTGATTTCAAAATAACATGTAATAACCTGGTTCGAGGCTACTATACATCTCAAAAAGAAAAATGTCAAGTGTACAGATTTGTTCTTTTTTACATGATACATTTCGAGTATAATAGAGAGTAAGAAGATGGAAAGGAACGGATATGTCCATGGAAAAAAAGACCGGAAGACCGGAAAACATAAATAAGAAAAGCAGAAATGAAAAAGTCAGCAACAACCTAAAACATAGTGCCGGTGCGCAGACCTCAAAGTTGTGTCCCGTGGCGAATAAGTGCGGTGGCTGTCAGTGGATTGATAAGGAATATGAGGAGCAGCTGCGGATGAAGGAAACCCGTTTTCGCAAGCTGATGGAGCCTTATTGTAGGCCGGAGCGCATCATTGGCATGGAGAATCCGTTGCATTATCGCAACAAGGTTCATGCGGTATTCGGTGAGGACAGAAGACATAATATCATCTCCGGTATTTATGAGGAGAAGAGCCATAGAATCGTTCCCGTGGACAGCTGCATGATTGAGAACAGCAAGGCAGATGAGATTATCGTGTCTGTCAGGCAGCTTCTGAAGTCCTTTAAAATCAGACCATATAACGAGGATACGGGTTATGGATTGCTGCGTCATGTACTGATTCGCACAGGATATGCCACAGGCCAGATTATGGTGGTGCTGGTATTGGCTTCGCCGGTATTTCCGTCCAAAAATAATTTTGTGAAAGCTCTCTTAAAGCTACATCCCGAGATTACTACGATAGTACTGAATGTGAACAACAGATCAACCAGTATGGTATTAGGAGATAAAGAGCAGGTCATCTACGGAAAAGGCTTTATTGAGGACAAGCTGTGTGAAAAAACTTTTCGTATTTCACCCAAGTCATTTTATCAGGTAAATCCGGTGCAGGCGGAAAAGCTCTATCAAAAAGCCATTGAATATGCGTGCCTGACCGGAAAAGAAACGGTAGTGGACGCCTATTGCGGTACAGGTACCATCGGTATCGTAGCAGCCTCCGGAGCCAATAAAGTCATCGGTGTGGAGTTGAATTCTGATGCTGTCAGAGATGCCGTATTCAATGCCAAGTTCAATAAAGTGAAAAATATCGAGTTCTATCAAAATGATGCAGGTAAATTCTTAACCGGACTGGCAAAACAGAATGTGCACGTGGATGTGGTTATCATGGATCCGCCCCGCAGCGGAAGTACCGAAGAATTCCTTACCTCCGTCGTTGAGGTGGGTGCGGACCGTGTGGTCTATGTCTCATGTAACCCGGATACGATGGTTAGGGATTTGAAGTTTCTTAAGGGGAAGGGATATGAAGTGAGGAAGTGCGTGGCAGTGGATATGTTTCCTTTTACGGAGCATGTGGAGACGGTATGTCTTTTGTCCAAACTACATGAAGCAAAGCATCATGTGAATGTGACGGTGGATATGGATGAGATGGATATCGCTTCTGCTGAGAGCAAGGCCACATATGAGGAGATAAAGAAGTATGTGGCGGAGCATAATGATGGGATGAAGGCAAGTAGTCTTAATATAGCGCAGGTGAAGGCTA